>NZ_JBFUEY010000032.1:0-48332 GCF_056403715.1 Mesorhizobium sp. P2_F5
CTCCAAGCGATGGCGGACAAAGACGGCAGGGACCTTGATGACGTCGGGTGTTGCCCGATCCTAGGGACGGTCGCCTGCCGCCGGGACTGCTGGCTGTGATGGGCCGCAGTCCCGGCCGCCAAACTAACCGATCCTTCTCAAACAATCCTAGGGCGAAGCAAGGAGCGAAGCGACGCGGCGCAGACCCTAGGATCCATGCCGTGACTTTCGAGAGCAGCAACGAAGTAGAATTCTGCCTCGCCGCGTTCCATGGCAGGCGTCCCGGCATGGATCCTCGGGTCAAGCCCGAGGATGACGAAGTGAAAGGCGTGCCCGGTATTCTCTTATGAAAGTCGCCTCCTTCAACATCAACAACATTAACAGCCGGCTGCAAAACCTGCTGGCCTGGCTGGCGGTCGCAAAACCCGATGTCGTCTGCTTGCAGGAACTGAAAGCGCGCGACATGCAGTTTCCGCGCACGGCACTGGCCGACGCCGGCTATGGCGCGGTGTGGAAGGGCGAGCCGACCTGGAACGGCGTCGCCATACTCGCGCGAGGATCCGAGCCCGTGCTGACCGCGGACACGCTGCCTGGCGATGACGCCGACAGGCAAAGCCGCTACATCGAGGCGGCAGTGAACGGCGTCGTCATCGCTTGCCTCTATGCACCCAATGGCAATCCGCAGCCGGGACCGAAATTCCAGTACAAACTGGCGTGGCATGAAAGGCTGGAGGCGCATGCCGAACAGCTGTTCGACACCGGCCTGCCGGTGGCGCTGGTCGGCGACTACAACATCGTGCCCGAGCCGCGCGACATCTACGCCACCCGCTCCTATGACGACAATGCGCTGGTGCAGCCGGAGAGCCGCGCGTCCTTCCAGCGCCTGCTCGACCAGGGCTGGACGGATGCGTTGCGCAAGAAATACCCGAAGGAAACGCTCTACACATTCTGGGACTATCGCCGCAACCGCTGGCCGCGTGACGCCGGCTTGAGGCTCGACCACATATTGCTGTCGAAGAAACTGGCGCGCCGCCTCACTGCCGCCGGCATCGATCGCGATATCAGAGGTGAGGACGGCGCCAGCGACCATGCGCCGGTATGGGTGGAGTTAAAGTGAACTTGGCTGCGTGATCTCAACCACTTTCGTGGGTCGCATTTTGCGTTATTTGTTTCGCCGCTAGTTTCTCGGATGCGGCTGGCCGCATGGTGAGCAAGGTGCGCGCGGCACCGAGGGGGAGCCCGATGGACAGGTTGGCCGAAAGGCTCTTTGCGCTTCCGCTGCTGGCGGCTGCCCTGGCTTGCCTGGTTCGCGCGTATTTGCTGTTGGGCGACAGTGATTTCAGCTGGAGCGGGATCGACCACATGTTGCATGGCCCAGCCACGCTGCGGCCGGTGGTGTTCCTGGCGGTCGGCGGGCTTTGCCTGCTTGGTGCCCTGTTGTTCTGGGCCGGGCTGCTGCCGGGTCGGCGACCCCAGCCTGCAGGAATGCCGCTCTTTGGCCGCGATGCCGAGATCGAGGCCAAGGGCCGCCCGGGCTTGCGGCGCGCCTTTCTCATGTTGCCGGTGATTGCCGTGCTGGCGCTGCTGGCCGACCACTTCCCTTGGACGCGTGACGCAGGCCCGGGCGCTGAGGTAGCCGCCCCGAACGAACTCAAAGTCGAGCCGAAGAGCGAGGATGTCGCCGGCCTGCCGCCGGACGTGGCGACGCCGCCGGCTCCGCCGAGTTCGCCGCTGGTCGCCATGCCGTCTGAGCCAACTCCGCCGGTGCAGGCAGCCAAACCGCCGGAGCCGGCGCAGCCAGCGCCGCGGCCCGCACCGGCACAGCCACCCGAGGTCGCTCTTGCTCCGGCGACCCCGCCACCGGAAGCAACTCCGCCGCCGGCTCCGGCTATGCCGCCACAAGCCGCACTTCCCTCGCCACCGGAAACCGTGGCGCCCTTGCCGCCGGCCGAACCGCCGCTGCCGACCGAGCCCGACGGCCACCGCGACGCCGTCGTCTGGCTCGCCGTGTCTGCCGATGGCCGTGACATTATGAGCGCCAGCACCGACCACATGATCAAGCTCTGGGATATCACCGGCAAGCGGCTGATCCGCAATCTCGGTGAGCACAAGGACATGGCGCGCACCGCGCTGTTCATGCCCGACGGCGCCACCGCGCTGACCGCCGGCGACGACGGCGAAATCGTGCTGCGAAAGCTTGCCGACGGCACGGTACTGCATGTCTTCTTGTCGGGCGCGAATGGCGGCGTCCGAAAACTGGCGATCAGCCGGGACGGCAAACGCGCCGTCAGCGGCCACGACACCGGCAATGTCATCGTCTGGGACCTTGTCAACAAATCCGCGCTGCATGTGATGACCGGGCACGATTGGCCGATCAGCACGGTCGCAATCTCGCCCGATGGCACGCGCGCGCTGAGTGGCTCCATCGACGGCACGCTGAAACTCTGGGATGTCGAAAGCGGCAAGCAATTGCGCAGCTGGCACGGTCACGAGCAGGGCACGTACGGCGCCGTCTTCACCGCCGACGGCCATCACGTCATCACCGGCAGCGGCGACTACACGATCAAGCTCTGGGATCTCGACACGTTCAAGGAGGTGCGCCGCTTCGAAGGGCACGAAGGCACCGTCTACACGCTGGCGCTGTCGGCCGACGGCAAGCGCCTGGCCTCCGGCTCGCTCGACGGCACGGCGCGGCTGTGGGATGTCGACACCGGCAACCAGATCGCCATGTTCGACAGCCGCACAGGCCCGATCTACGCCGTCGCCTTCGCCCCCGACGGCACGCTGCTCACCGGTGGCGACGACCGCACCATCAGGGATTGGCCGGCGACAGGCGATGGCGAAATCCTGTTCGCCGGCGCGCCGCAGTAGCGCGACATTCAACGCAGCAGATATTCCAGAACAGCGGGGCTTGCGCTAAGGATTACCGGTGGCTGCAAAATGGATCGCCAAACTTGAGCAACAACGACTGGCCGCTTAAAGCCGATACAACTGTTTACAGTTCGCCTGCGCCGCTTCGTAGAACAGTCCTGCCCATCGTCCTGGTCGTGCTGGCCGGCTTCGTGCTGCTCGGGCCTGTCCGAAATTACTATGTGCAATGGTCGGCCATAAAGAAGGCTCAAGCAGCTTTCCTCGCCAAGGATTATCGCGAGCAATTCCGCCAGACCTCTGTGCTGGCGGAGATGGGAAATGCTGACGCACAGTCTGGTCTAGGAGCGATGTACTGGCAGGGCCTGGGTATCGCCCAAAATGACAAGCTGGCGGCCTACTGGTGGGGCAAGGCGGCCGAGCAAGGAAATGCAGATGCAGCATCCTCGCTCGCCCAGGCCTATTCCCATGGTCGAGGGGTCGAAAGAAACGATCAACTGGCGTTGAAGTTTGCCACGCAGTCAGCCGACAAGGGCAATGCGAATGGTCAATACGCTGTCGGCACCCTGTATGCGCAGGGCCAGGGTGTTACTCAAAGCAATGAGCAGGCACTCTCCTGGTGGCGTAAGGCAGCCGATGGTGGAAGTGCCGAGGCAGTCTACTGCATCGGTCGGGCTTATTATCTCGGCCAAGGGATCAAGAAGGACGATCAGCTTGCCGTGACGTGGGCGCGAAAGGCGGCCGACAAGGGCGAACCGAATGCCCAGTCCCTGCTGGGCACGCTCTATTCGCTTGGCCAAGGAGTAGGTCAGGATGACCGTCTGGCATTCGAATGGTGGGTGAAGGCTGCGGCCGCCGGCGTACCGGAAGCGCAATACTCCGTGGCAAACGCGTATGACTTGGGAAAAGGCATCGGCAAGGATGACGCCCAGTCGTTCGCCTGGTTGGTCAAAGCAGCGGAACAGGGAAATGTCCCGGCGCAGTCTGCGCTGGCCTACGCCTATGCGACGGGCAAAGGCGTAGCCAGGAACGACGCGGAAGCGGCGTCCTGGTGGTTGAAGGCGGCGAGCCAGGGAGACGCCTATGCGCAGGCGAACCTCGGCCTTGCATATTGGACGGGCGCCGGGCTGGCCCAGGGCGACGCTGATGCCGTTTCGTGGTGGCTCAAGGCCGCAAAGCAGGGGGATGTTTCGTCTGAACTGTATCTGGCTGTTGCCTATGCCCAGGGCAGAGGGATAGCCAAGGATAACAAATCCGCCGAATTCTGGTTGCTGGAGGCAGCCAAGGCGGGAAATGTCGAAGCAGAACTCAACCTTGGCAAGCTTTATTACACAGGGATCAGCGGCGAGCCGAATTATCGGGAAGCCAGCAAGTGGTTTTCCACGGCGGCGGGCCACGGGAACGCCGAGGCCAGGACCTTTCTTCAACTGATGAAGGAAAAGGGCCAGTTCGACAGCAAGACGCTGTGAGCTGAGGGCTTAGGCGACGCTGATGAAATCGGCAATGCTTCCGATCCTCCCCCTTGCCATGGCGATAGCCGGCGACCAAGCGTGCGTCGCGTCGGCAGCTTTGTTCAAGCGTGATTCTCAACCAGCTCCGGATGGCGCAGAAATGTGAGCGGCCCAGGCAAGGTTCTGTCATACAACAGACATCGGCAGCGGATACCAAAAACTGTCTTTTATCAGTCAATTTTGGAGGTCACTTATGCTTCGCCCCCTCATCGCGCTTGCCGTTACGACAAGTCTTGCCAGCGCTGCTGGTGCAGCCACGATCTATCCTCTCGACCGCGCCACGATCCTCGCTCAGTCTCCCTTCGACCTGAAGGTCGAATTCGACAAGGTCGTCACGCCCGGCCAGGTCACGGTGACGATCAACGGCAAGCCGGCCGAAGAGGTCCTCGGCAAGAAGGTCGAGTTCGTGGAGAAGGAAGAGGGGGTCGATGCCTCCGCCATTTTGATCCGCGCCGCCAGCATCGCCCAGCCCGGCACCTATGAGATCGAAGCCACGGCTGGCGACGAGACCAAGTCCGTCAAATGGGAGGTGTTCGGAACCTCTGCGACACCGCGCGCCAAGAACGTCATCTTCCTGCTCGGCGACGGCATGTCGGTTGCGCACCGCACCGGCGCGCGGATCATGTCCAAGGGCATGACCGAAGGCAAGGCGAACGGCCGGCTCAACATGGACGATCTCGACCATATGGCCTTTATCGGCACGTCGTCGACCAACGCCATCGCCACCGACAGCGCCAACACCATGTCGGCCTACATGACCGGTCACAAGACGGCGGTGAACGCGCTCGGCGTCTATGCCGACCGCACCAAGCCGAGCCAGGATGACCCGAAGGTCGAGACCATCGCCGAGGCTCTGCGGCGCACCGGCAAGAAGTCGATCGGCGTCGTCTCGACGGCCGAGGTCGAGGACGCCACCCCGGCAGCGGTTGTCTCTCATACCCGCAGCCGCGGCGACAAGGCCGACATCGTCGGCATGTTCTACCAGACGCAGCCCGAAATCATTCTCGGCGGCGGCTCCGCCTATTTCCTGCCGCAGAGCACGGCCGGCTCCAAGCGCAAGGACGACACCGACTACATCGCGAAATTCCGCGACGCCGGATACGCCCTTGCAACCGACAAGACCGAACTCGAGGCCGCGTCCAAGACCAACACCGGCAAGATCCTCGGCCTGTTCCACACCGGCAACATGGATGTCACGCTTGATCGCGATTTCCTCAGGAAGGGCACCGTGGAAACCTTCCCCAATCAGCCGGGCCTGGTCGAAATGACCAATGTCGCGCTCGGCGAACTGTCGAAGAACCCTGACGGCTTCTTCCTGATGGTCGAAGGCGCCTCGATCGACAAGATGTCGCATCCGATGGATTGGGAGCGCTCGATTGTCGAGGTCATCGAATTCGATAAGGCCATCGGCGTGGCCATGGAATTCGCCAAGACCCATCCCGACACGATGATTGTCGTCACCGGCGACCACACCCACAGCGTCTCCATCGTCGGCACCATCGACGACAGCAAGCCAGGCCCCGACATGCGCGACAAGGTCGGTACCTATGCCGATGCCGGCTTCCCGAACTACGAGGACAAGAACAACGACGGCTACCCCGACAGCGTCGATGTCTCGCGCCGTCTGGCGATCTTCGGCGCCAACTTCCCCGACTATTACGAGACGTTCCGTCCGAAGCTCGACGGCCCGTTCGTGCCGGCGGTGCAGAACGAGAGCAAGCAGTATGTCGCCAACGAGAAGTACAAGGACGTGCCCGGCGCCGTGCTGCGCATCGGCAATCTGCCGAAGTCGGCCGATAGCGCGGTCCATGCCGTGGATGATGTCGTGCTGCAGGCCACCGGCCCAGGCGCTGAAGGCTTCAAGGGCTACATGGAGGAGAGCGACGTCTATAAGGTCCTCGCCGATGCGCTCGGACTGGCGCCGGCGACGAACTGAGCCGCGCAGTCTATGATGATCCCGGCCACTCCATCCGGCGCTTGCGGATGGAGCGGGTCGGGACGATGGTTTGGGCGCTGACGGCGCCCGCGTCAGTCGATAAGGGAATAGCAATCATGGAGCGCAGACCGATCACCCGTCGCGGCATGCTGCTCGGTTCGGCTACGGTCTGTCTTTCCTCGGCTATGCGCGGCGCGTCGGCAGCGCCGGCACCACTCACCTTCGATGACCTCTACGCCAAGATCGGCGTGCTCGGCATGAGCTTTTCCGACAAGGTCAAGACGCTTGCGGGCCAGAACGTCACCATGCAGGGTTTCATGGCGCCGCCGCTCAAGGCCGAGGCGAAATTCTTCGTCCTGACCGAGATACCGATGGCGCTGTGTCCGTTCTGCTCATCCGACGCCGACTGGCCTGACAACATCGTCGTCATCTATCTCGACCAGGCGCAAACCTTCGAACAGGCCAACGCTCTCATTGAAGTGGGAGGCAGACTGGAAGTCGGCTCCTGGACCGATCCCGAAACCGGCTTCGTCAGCCTTCTGCGCATCGTCGACGCGCATTTCCAGCGGGCGTAGCGATCATGCTCGGCCTGTCCGTCCGCGATTTGCGGGTCTCCTTCCGCGACCTTGAAAAGCCCGCGCTCGCCGTGCCCGCGCTGGACATCCGACCTGGCGAAAAAGTCGCCGTCACCGGGCCCTCGGGCTCGGGCAAGACGACGTTCATCAACATCGTGACCGGCCTGGAAAGGACACGCCACGGTTCGGTACGCTGGAGCGATACCGACCTTGCCAGCCTCTCCGAAGCCAGGCGCGACCGCTGGCGTTCCGCCCATGTCGGCCTGGTCATGCAGGAATTCTATCTCTGCCCCGGCCTGTCGGCGCTGGAGAACGTGCTGTTGCCCGGCAGGTTGTCGAGGGTCCGCCCCGTGACCGAGTTGAAGGCGGAAGCACTGCGGCTGCTCGAACGGGTCGAAATCTCGCGTCCCGGCCAGCCGGTCGAGACCATGTCGCGCGGGCAGATGCAGCGGGTCGCAGTCGCCAGGGCGCTGGTGACGAGACCAGCCATTGTCGTCGCCGACGAGCCGACCGCCAGCCTCGATGCCGATTCCGGAATCGCGGTGGCGAACCTGTTGCTGCAATTGGCCGGCGAGGCGGGAACCACCCTCATCGTCGCCAGTCACGAGAAACGGTTGATAGAAAGGCTGGACCGGATCATCCGCCTGGAAGCCGGTCAGGTGACCCGCGATACCGGCGCGTTGCAAGAGATGGCTGAGCGCGATGAAGCTTTCTGATCTCGCCTTTGAAAATTTGGAAAAAAGGAAGTGCCGATGCTCCGCTTCATCGCCGCGGATCTGAGGCGACACTGGATCGGCGTGGCTGCCGTGGCGCTGCTGATCGCGCTTGCGACCGCGCTTGGCGTTGCGGTGACGCTCAGTGAGCGGGCGCTGCGGCTGGGCAGCGCGCAGGCGGCTGATGCCTTCGACCTTGTGATCGGCGCTCCGGGCAGCGAAACCCAGCTGGTGCTGTCCTCCGTGTTTCTGCAGGCCGCACCGCTGTCGCTGATGCCGGGCGATGTGCTCGCCGGTCTCATCAGGGACAAGCGGGTGGCCTGGGCGGCGCCTGTCGGTTTCGGCGATTTCGTCGAAAACTTTCCAATCGTTGGAACCACGCAAGCGCTGGTCGACGGGCTGGGCGGCGTCTCCGAAGGCCGCACATTTGCCTTGCTTGGCGATGCGCTGGTCGGCGCCGCCGTGCCCAAAAACATCGGCGCCCGCTTTCATCCCGCGCACGGGCAGCTGCATGCGGCGACCGAAATCCACAATGATTTCACCTATACGATTGTCGGGCGCCTCAGCCCCACCGGCACGGCCTGGGACCGGGCGATCATCGTGCCGATCGAGGCGGTGTGGCATGTTCATAAACATGAGAATGGCCGCGCCGGAATAGCAGCACTTGTCGAGCAGGTTGACGCACAAGACGGAGCCGAGCCGCACGGTTTCGATGCGTCGATCAACCCCGATGCCGTTCTCGATCCCTCGGCGCCCGGCCTGCCGGCCGTCCTGGTAAAACCGCACACCATCGCCGACGCCTACAAGCTGCGCCAGCAATATCGCAGCGAACGCACGCTGGCGGTTTTTCCCGGCGAAGTGCTGACCAGGCTTTACGGAACCCTGGGCGATGCACGGCGCATCCTGTCCGTGGTGGCGGCCGGCGCGCAGTTTCTCGTCGCGGCGGCAATCCTGCTGGTCGTCATCGCCCATGTTCTGCAGAGGCGGCACCAGATCGGCGCCTTGCGCGCCTTCGGCGCGCCGCGCCAGGTGGTGTTCGGGATCGTCTGGGTGGAAACGTTCGTCATCGTCGGCGCCGGCGTCCTGCTCGGCTTCCTCTTCGGCTATCTCGGCGCCCGAACCATCGCCCATACGATGAGCGAGGTCAGCGGTTTTTCCATGCCCGTAACATTCCGCATCGAGGATATGCGCTCAGTGCTGATCCTGCTTGTCGTGGCGGGCCTTGCCGCTGTGGTACCGTCGATCCTCGCCTATCGGCAGTCGCCCGCCCAGGCGCTGAGGAACTGAAGCGAAGTGAGGTCGACGCTGCCAATCTCCCCCCTCGTGGGGGAGATGTCCGGCAGGACAGAGGGGGGCGCGAAGGATCGCGGCCTTCGATGCAGTTTTCGCGCTATCCGAGATGCAATATTTCGATGCGACGTTGTCCGGCTTTATCGAGAGGTCGGCGGGACAGCGCCCCCCTCTGGCCTGCCGGCCATCTCCCCCACGAGGGGGGAGATCAGCAGCTTCGCCGTCGCGCCCGCCGTTTGAGACGTGACACTCGGATCGCCCGATGCGAAGAGTGCTTTGCCGCTGCATCTCGAGAATCCCATGCCCAACCTCCAACTCGTCGAAGCCTCAATCGCCGACCTGCGCCGCGCGCTGGAAGACGGCACCGTCACCAGCGTCGAGCTGGTCGGCGCCTACCTCCGCCGCATCGCCCACTACGACCGCCATGGCATCGCGCTGAACGCCGTACCTGTGCTCAACCCGAAAATGTTCGAAGAGGCCGCCGCGTCCGACCGGCGCCGCCGCAACGGCGCTTCGCTCGGGCCGCTCGACGGCATCCCTTACACCGCCAAGGACAGCTACAGGGTCAAAGGCCTGACGGTGGCGGCCGGATCGCCTGCCTTCGAGCATCTCATCGCCAACGAGGACGCCTTCACCATCGCGCGGCTGCGGGCCGCAGGTGCTGTGCTGATCGGGCTGACCAACATGCCGCCGATGGCCAATGGCGGCATGCAGCGCGGCGTCTATGGCCGCGCCGAAAGCCCCTATAATGCCGATTACCTGACCGCCGCCTTCGCCTCGGGCTCGTCCAACGGTTCGGGCACGGCGACTGCCGCCAGCTTCGCTGCCTTCGGCCTCGGCGAGGAGACATGGTCGTCAGGGCGGGCGCCGGCCTCGAACAACGCGCTGGTCGCCTACACGCCGTCGCGCGGTGTCATTTCGGTCAGGGGCAACTGGCCGCTGGTGCCGACCATGGACGTGGTGGTGCCGCACACGCGCAGCATGGCCGACATGCTCGAACTTCTCGACGTGGTCGTCGCGGACGATGCGGAGACGCGCGGTGATTTCTGGCGCGCGCAGCCCTGGGTGACGATCCCGAGAAGCACGGAACTCCGGCCGCCAAGCTACACGGCGCTCGCACTCGAGGGCTCGCTGAGAGGCAAGCGCCTCGGCGTGCCGAAAATGTATATCGGCCGCGATGGCGGAGCGACAAAGCCTATCGAAACCCGTGCCTCGGTGCTCGACCTCTGGCGGCAGGCGGCGCGCGACCTCGAACAGCTTGGCGCCGAAGTGGTCGAGGTCGATTTTCCCGTCGTCTCCAATTACGAGCGCGACCGTCCGGGTGCAAAGACCATGGTCGAGCGTGGGCTGGTGACGGAAGCCTTCGCCGAGCGCGAAATCTGGGATCTCTGCATCTGGGGCTGGGACGATTTTCTGCGCGCCAATGCCGATCCCGCCATCCCTGATCTGGCCGCGGTCGACGGCCCCAAGATTTTCCCGCAGCCGCCGGGCACGCTGCCCGACCGCTATGGCGATGACGGTTTCGATCTCGCTGACTATGTCACCCGTGCCAAACAGGGCGTGACGCCCTTTCGCGATATTCCCACCCTGGCGGAAGGGCTCAAGGGGCTGGAGGCGACGCGGCGTCTCGATTTCGAAGACTGGCTGGATGCGAACCGGCTCGATGCCGTGGTGCTGCCGGCGGTCGCCGATGTCGGGCCGGCCGATGCCGATGCCAACGAGACCTCGGCGGACCTTGCCTGGCGCAACGGCACCTGGGTCGCCAACGGCAATCTGGTCTGGCGCCATCTCGGCATCCCGACTGTCACCGTGCCGATGGGCACCATGGCCGATATCGGCATGCCGGTCGGGCTGACTTTCGCGGGCAAGGCTTATGACGATGTGGACCTGCTGCGCATCGCCGGCGATTACGAGCGCGCCACCCGGCGCCGCGCCAGCCCGCCGCGAACGCCGGCGCTGGCGGGCGATGTGTTTGCGGGGCGCGGTGGATTAAGGGTCAGCGATGAGCCGCCGCCGGCGCTGACGGTTGCCGCCGAGACGAGGCTTCGGGGAGACCAGGCCGAGATCGTCGTAACGGTCGAACTCGATGCTGCGATCGACCCGGAAACGGTTGGCGTCAAGGTCCATGTCAATGGTGAACCCGTTGACCTTCAGCGAAGCGGCGCAAGTTTTCACGGCAGCATCCTGGTGCCAGCCGACGAGCACGTGAGAACGCACAGCGTCTGGCGTGGCGCTTACGGCTCGATCGTAACTGCCGTCGTGCGCCTGGAGGATGGGCGTGCGGCCGGCGGTTATGTGGTTACCTGCGGGATTGGCTGAGGCGCGGACGCTGCAATCTCCCTCCTTGAGGGGGAGATGGCCGGCAGGCCAGAGGGGGTCGGTTCGACCGGGCTCGGCCCTCTATCGCAGGCGTAGCGGGTTAGCGCTCCACGCGCGGCGACCCCCTCTGTCGCCTTCGGCGACATCTCCCCCTCAAGGGGGGAGATTAGCCTGCTTGACCCATCCCCCACCCGCGCTATCTTCGCGCCATGTCAAAAGCTCCCGCTCCCCTCATCGTCATCGATCTCCAGACCAACATGTTCGACGGCCGCGTCGAGTCGCCGATCCACGATGCGCCGGGCATCGCCGCGCGTACACGCTCGCTGATCGACTGGGCGCGGCGCGAGGGGCGCAAGATCGCTTTCGTCCGGCATGATGGGCCGGCCGGCGATCCGCTGGCGCCGGGCGAGCCGGGCTGGCCGGTATGGTCGGAACTCGGCCAGGCCAAGGACGAGCCGACCTTTTCCAAGAACGTCCGCAACGCCTTCTCGAATGCCGAACTTGGCGCGTGGGTGGCCGGGCAGGGCGCTGGCGAAGTCGTGCTCGCCGGCGCGCAGACCGACTTTTGCATCGCCGGCACCGTCAAGGGCGCTCTGGCTGAAGGCCTCGCCGTCACTGTGGTTTCCGATGCGCACTCCACGCTGGACGCTGAAGGCGAAACCGCTGCCGAGATCATCGCCCGGTACAATGCGGGCTTCACCGATGCCGGCGTCACGCTGGTAACGACGAAGGCGCTGACTGGTAGCTGAAAGCGCGCGGACCGCGACGAAGACAGGAGACTGCCTTGCCAAGTCTGAAACTGCCGGCCGAAGGCGGCTGCCGCTGCGGACGCGTCCGGTTGAAAATATCCGCAAAGCCGCTTTTGACCATGGCCTGCCATTGCACCGGCTGCCAGACCATGTCGGCAAGCGCCTATTCGCTGAGCGCCGCCATCCCCTCCGACGGGTTTGAAGTCACCCAAGGCGAGCCGGTGGTCGGCGGCCTGCACGGCGCCTCGCGCCACTATTTCTGCCTGCATTGCATGAGCTGGATGTTCACCCGCCCCGACGGGCTCGACTGGTTCGTCAATCTGCGCCCGACCATGCTCGACGAACCCGGCTGGTTCACGCCGTTCGTCGAGACATGGACCAGCGAGAAACTGCCCTGGGCGGAAACGCCGGCGGTGCATAGCTATGCGGCGCTGCCGGCATTCGAGGAGTACGAGGGGCTGGTGGCGGAGTTTGCGGGACGCTGACGCTGCCAATCTCCCCCCGTGTGGGGGAGATGCCCGGCAGGGCAGAGGGGGGCGCGAAGGATCGCCGCCCTCGACGGTGCCGGCCGCTTTTCCTCTCGACAATCAGACGCTTCCAACACGCCGACAGGCTGGCGGGACAGCGCCCCCCTCTGGCCTGCCGGCCATCTCCCCCACGAGGGGGGAGATCAGCAGCTCCATCGAAAAAATCCATCGAATCGATTGCGCAAACGTTTCGATCACCCTAAGCTCCGCCGAAATCCGCCATCAGAGCGGACGGGAAACGCATAGGGAGGAGCGCTTGCTGGCGCTTTATTGTCTTGCCGACAATGGCTGAAGTGGCGCGGCGCGCCGGCGTGTCGGTGTCGACCGTCTCGCATGTCGTCAACAACACGCGCTTCGTTTCGCTGGAGAAGGCGAAGCTGATCAACGACGCCATTGCCGCCATGGGCTATCAGCCCAACGAGCTGGCGCGGTCGCTGAAAGCGTCCACCACCAACAGCGTCGGCCTGGCGATTTCGGCGATTTCCAACCCCTATTTCACCGACATCATCTGCGCGGTCGAGGCCGAATGCGCGCGGCTCGGGCTGATGGTGTTTCTCTCCGACACGCAGGAAGACCCCGACCGCGAACTGCAAGTGGTGCGCGCCTTCCACCAGCGCCGCGTCGACGGCGTCATCCTGGCGCCGTCGGGCTCGCCGCAACGCGCCATCGACTATCTCGCCGACAAAAAAGTGCCGTGCGTTTTGATCGACCGTTTCGCCGACGACCGCTTCGATCAGATCGGCGTCGAGAACGACACGGCGATGCGCGCGTTGATCGATCATGTCGCTTCCTTCGGCCACAAGCGCATCGGCTACATCGCCGGGCAGCCGGGGCTGGCGACGACGCGCGAACGCATCGAGGCGTTCCAGGCTTCGCTCGCGGCCAATGGACTTGAAAGCGTGCCGCACTATGTCTCGCCGGAGAATGTCGACACGGCGGCGGCGACCGCATCCACGCACGTGATCCTGTCGCTGCCGTCTCCACCAACCGCACTGGTCACCGGCAACAATATGACGACGATCGGAGCCGTCCGGGCCATCCGCGAAAAAGGTCTCACCATCCCGCGCGATCTGTCGCTGGTCGGCTTCGACGATTTCGAATGGGCGGACTGTTTCGAGCCCCGGCTGACGCTGATCGAGCAGCCCTGCACCGAGATCGGTCGGCAGGCGGCGGCGCTGCTCTGCGCCCGCATCGCGTCGACCGCGTCCGCGCCGCGCTCGGTGCGCCTGCAGGCGACGCTGCAGGCACGCGCCTCCTGCGGGAGGCCGAAATGAGCGCGCCGCTTCTGGTGATGACCGGCGCCGTCAAACGCTTCGGCGGCGTGCAGGCGCTGCGCGGTGTCGACTTCGACCTCAAGGCGGGCGAGATCCATGCGCTGCTCGGCGAGAACGGCGCCGGCAAGTCGACGCTAATGAACCTTCTCTCAGGCGTCTACACGCCGGACGAGGGCACCATCGAGATCGACGGCAAGCCAGTGCGCTTCAACAACCCGCGAGAGGCTCAAGGTGCGGGTATCGCCACCATCTTCCAGGAGCTCGATCTGGTGCCGTCACTCGACGTCGCGGCTAATCTGTTCCTCGGCCGCGAGCTGATGCGCCCCGGCGGCTTCCTCGACGTCCCGGCGATGCGCCGCGAGGCGAAAAAGCGACTGGAAGCGATCGAGATCGCCATCGATCCAGGGGCGATGGTGGCCGACCTGTCGATCGGCCAGCGCCAGGTGGTGGCGATCGTCAAGGCGCTGTCCTATGCCTCGCGCGTGCTGATCATGGACGAGCCGACGGCCGCACTCACCGTGGGCGAAGTTGAGCGCCTGTTCGACATCATGCGCAAGCTCGCCGCCACCGGCGTCGGCATCGTCTATATCTCGCATCGGCTCGAGGAAGTGCCAGGCATTGCCGACCGGGTGACGGTGATGCGCGACGGCCGTGTCGCCGGTATCACCGAGCCGCACGCGCCGCAGGCCGAGCTGGTGCGGCTGCTGGTCGGGCGCCCGCTGGACGAGCTTTATCCGCAGCGTTCCAAGGCCGCCGGCAAGCCGCTGCTCAGTCTGCGCGATGCCAGCTTCCGGCTCGCCCGTGACAGCGCCGGCTGGCAGGCGCCGCAAGGCGTGTCGCTCGATGTCCATGAAGGCGAGATCGTCGGTCTCGCCGGCATTATGGGGGCAGGGCGCACAGAGCTGCTGTCCGCGCTCTACGGCACCGGCCTGTCCGGCCGATGGGAGGGCGAGGTCGCCATATCGGGCCGTCCGGTAAAACTCGATTCGATCAGCGCGGCCCGCGCGGCCGGCATCGCCTTCGTCACCGACGATCGCAGGGGCTCGGGCCTGATGCTGCGCATGGCCGTCGGCCTCAATCTGGTTATGTCGGTCATCCGCAGAATCTCGCCGGCCGGGCTGATGTCGCCAAGCCGTCAGGCGGAAGCGGTCAAACAATCCTTCGGCCAGTTCGACATCCGGCCGAAGAATCCTGATATCGCCGTCGGTGCACTGTCCGGCGGCAATCAGCAGAAGGTGGTGCTTGCCAAGGAAATCCTCGGCAATCCGCGCCTGCTGCTGCTCGACGAGCCAACGCGCGGCGTCGATGTCGGCGCCAAGGGCGAAATCTACGCGCGGCTGCGGGCGCTTGCGGCGCAAGGGCTCGGCATACTGGTGGCGTCCAGCGAGATGCCGGAGCTGATCGGGCTGTGCGACCGCATCGTGGTGCTGCGCCAGGGGCGCAATGTGGCGGAATTCATGGGCGGCGTCGACGAGCACACGGTGCTGGCCGCGGCAAATGGCAGGGAGGCCTGATGGCGGACGACAAGATTTCGGCGGCAAGCGCACCAGTGGCGGCACCTGAAAAGCATCGCGATCCGCTGGCGCTGATCGTGCGCTTCCAGAGCCTGATCGGCCTGGTGCTGGTGGCGATCGGCGGCATCATCTTTTCGCCGCGCCGCCATGGCGAGATTCTGTTCCTCAACCCCGACAACATCGCCAACATCGTGCGCGCCGTCTCCGAGACCGGCATCATCGCCATCGGCATGACCTTCGTCATCATCACCGCCGGCATCGACCTGTCGGTCGGTGCGGTGCTTGGCCTGTCCAGCGTCGTCACCGCCTCGATGATGATCTCCGGCGGCTTCGGCCTGATCCCCACCATCCTCGCCGTGCTGGTCATGGGCATCGTCTTTGGCGCCATCCAGGGCACCATCTCCACCCGCTTCCGGCTGGAGCCGTTCATCGTCACGCTGGCCGGCTTGCAGGCCGCGCGCGGCCTGGCGCTGGTCGTGTCAGGCAACCAGTACATCAACATTTCCTATGGCGACGGGCCGGGCCTGGCGCCGCCGGTGTTTGCCGTGCTGGGCGAGCGCCTGTTCAACAACACCGTGCCGGTGGCCACACTGGTCTTCATCGTCTTTGCCGCCATCGCCACCATCGTCCTCAACACCACGCGCTTCGGCCGCTATGTCTTTGCCGTCGGCGGCAATGAGCGCGCCGCG
Source organism: Mesorhizobium sp. P2_F5 (assembly GCF_056403715.1). NCBI lineage: Bacteria > Pseudomonadati > Pseudomonadota > Alphaproteobacteria > Hyphomicrobiales > Phyllobacteriaceae > Mesorhizobium > Mesorhizobium sp. P2_F5. The sequence continues at coordinate 15,945 of NZ_JBFUEY010000032.1, forward strand.
CGCATATCAGGCGTGCCGGTCTCGATGGTGAAGATCTCGGTCTATGCCATCACCGGCTTTGCCGCCGCACTCGCCGGCATCGTGCATGCCGGCCAGTTCAATTTCGGCAGCGCCAATGACGGCATGGGCTATGAGCTGACAGCCATCGCCGCCGTCGTCATCGGCGGCACCAGCCTGTTCGGCGGCGCCGGCTCGATGGTCGGCACCGTCGCCGGCACCATCATGCTGGGCGCGCTCGCCAACATCCTGCAGCTCAACAACATCACGCCCGCCATGCAGCTGCTCGCGACCGCCGCGATTATCGTTCTGGCGGCAGTGCTTCAATCCCTCGTTCGCCGCCGCGAGGGTTTGGGTCGTTAGGAGGAAGACGGCGAAACGTCAAACCAAGGTCTGGCCCCCCGGCCCGACGAGGAGGAGAGAGTAATGAAAATGACTATAAGAGGATCGACCCTCAAGGCCGTGCTTCTGGCCGGCGCCGGCCTGTGCATTGCCGGCTCTGCCTATGCCGCCGATCCGATGGTGAAAGCCTGCGCCAAGGACGGCCAGTTCATCATCGGCTTTTCCCAAGCCAACAATGCCGAGCCCTACCGCCAGCACGTCAATGACGAGCTGGAGGCGGCAGCCAAGGAATTGCCTGGTTTCACGCTGCAGATCGCCGACGGCGCCGGCAACGTCAACACGCAGACCTCGCAGGTCGACAATTTCATCACCCAGAAGGTCGACATCCTGCTGATCTCGCCCTTCGAGGCGGCGCCGCTGACGCCGGCGGTGAAACGCGCTATGGATGCCGGCATCCCGGTCATCGAGCTCGACCGCAAGACCGTCGGCGACCCCGGCAAGGACTACACCGCCTTCATCGGTGGCGATAATTACAAGATCGCCATGGAGGCCGGCAAATACACCGCCAAGACCCTGCTGCCCGATGGCGGCGAGGCGGCGGTGCTGGAGGGCCTGCCGAGCTCGACGCCGGCGGTGGAGCGCCTCAACGGCTTCAAGGACGGCGTCAAGGAAAACGCCAAGATCCAGGTCGTGGCCGAGCAGGCCGCCGACTGGGTGCCGGACAAAGCGCAAGTCGCCTTCGCCGCCATGCTGCAGGCGCACCCCGACATCAAGGTGCTCTACGCCTCCAATGACATGATGGCCGCCGGCGCGCTGCTCGCCGCCAAAGGCGCGGGCAAGGACGTCAAGATCATCGGCACCGACGGCCTGCCGGGCCCGGCCGGCGGCATCGAGGCGGTGGCCAAGGGCGACTGGGCCGCAACCTTCACCTACCCGACGGGTGCCAAGGAAGCGATCGAGATGTCGAAAAAGATCCTGCTCGATTGCGCGACATCGGTGGAGCCGACGGTGACGGTGGAGACGACCGCGATCACGGCTGAGAATGCCAAGCAGATGATGGGGAAGTGAGGGCGACTAGAGCCTGCCACTGAAGTTGATACGCAAGGCCCCGGAAGGGGCCTTGTTGTGTTTCCGGCACAGGCGCTGTGCACTGACGGTCTCATCGGTATCGGCGAAGCCGCGAATCTGTGTTAAGCCGCCGCCCCAACCAACCAAAGGACGACAGCTGTGAGCGAACCGACCGTGGCCCAGGCGACCGAAAGTATCTATGCCTCGCTCCGTGCGGACAATGCCGACATCGACACCCATATTGCGACGCTTATCCGACCAAGTTGGCGCAGAACAACCGTTCGGGCCGCAAATTGATGCAGGCTTATTTCGGCAGCGCGGCGTGAGCGTGAGGTTTTCGGACTAGCAGGGCCGCGCGCCGTCTCGAATTCTCAGTCAGTGCATATTTGAACGGGAGGTGAGTCTGCAAATGCCCAAGATGCCTCTACCTGGCCAGCGCATGGGCTTTCCGCCAATAAACGCTGCTCCACGATCGATACTGGTCGACCGATCCGGCGAACATTGTCGGATTCGCACGTTACGACAAGGCGAGGTGAACGAACGGTTCACACGCTGGCTTGGCGATCCAGCCGTCGCCGCGGGGTTAAATATGCCCGGCACGACAATGGGCCTGGATTCGTTTCGCTCCTACGTCGGCAGTTTTGACAACATATGGCGTAACTTGCTGGCGATCCGCATGCTCAACGACGAGCCGATCGGCTTGATCATGGCGGAGATCGACCAGAGGCACCGTATCGGATCATTGCACCTCATCGTCGGGGACACCGCCCATCGACGGCTCCAAATTTCGTTCGAAGCAGTCACGCTCCTGATCTGGCACATGTTTGTCGAACGTGGGATGCAAAAGTTGATGTTTGAGCCGCTGTCTCGCAATCAAGCGGCGGTTACCGCATGCCGACTTGGAATGTTGAGGCAAGAGGGTGAACTGCGGTCCCACCGTCTCGATGCCGGGACAGGCCAAAGGCTCGACCAGCTGATCTTCGCGCTCACGATCGATGAGTTCAAGAGCCGGGTGCGCGCTGTGGCTAGGCTTCCCAAATTCGAAGGACCCGGACTGACCAGGGATTTCGTCCGCGAAACCGCGAGATCTTTTGGTCGTAAGCAGAGCTAGAATCGGTAGGAAATTCCAAAATTTAGGGTCCCGAACCGTGGTTTGAAATCAACCGAGTTCGCTACCTCGACCTTGTCAAACAGATATTCGATGTATTCCGTTTTGAAAGACCATTTTGGAGCGAAGGCGTATTCAAAACCCGCGCCAAATGCGCCGCCGACACGTGTCTTGTTTGAGCTGTCCGTGTCGCCTAAAAAGAAATCAAATGACGTCTTGACGCGCGTAACCGCAACACCCGCGGTCCCGTATAACAACAACTGGTCCGAAGCCAGAAATCCTGCGCGTGCTCTGGCCGAGGCAACCCAATCGAGATCATAAGAATACGAATTTGTCTTGCCGCCAAATATCGGATCTTCGCCCGTCTTTTCGTGAAACCCGAGGAAGTCAAGACTCGCCACGCCGCCGTAGACAAACTGGCCCGACTGCCAATCGTGACCGACGAAAACGCCGCCGACAAACGCAGTGTCATTGAAGTCCGAACCGCTGACGACGCCACCACCGCTGAAGCCTGGGTGCGAAAATCCGGCACCGATCTCCGCACCGGCATAGTAGCCGGTCCAATTGCCATCTTGCGCCTTGGCTGGCGCGACGATGGCCACGAGAGCAACGGATGCATAGAAAATCTTGAACATGAATCACCCCGACCGGGTCTTACCTTACACGCAGGGCATTAAAATGCTGTAGCAATACCGTCACAGTTGCTCCAACAGTTACTCCCTGAGCCGGTCGTTGCTTTTGTATCAGCCTGGCAAGGTTTCACCTCCGCTTCGACCTGCTGCCGACATTTGAACGCCGGATCGGAAACGACCGCGATCACGGCTGAGAATGCCAAGCAGATGTTGGGGAAGTGAGGGGGCGAGAGCCTGGCATTGGGGTGATATGGCAAGGCCCCGGGAGGGGCCTTGTACGCTCGGCCTGTTTCTCGGCATGGCAGTCTAGGCCGAAAGTAAGGGAGATTACGGCCAAGTGGTAAGCTTTCCTAATTCAGAAGGTTCCAACACACTCTGCAAAAAATGGCTGCACTTTTCAGGATTTAGCGGCCGCCGCTGCGACTCGATAACAAGGTGGGCGTCGTCAAGTGAATAGCTGTCAATCACAAGGAACATGCCGATACCGTGACGGACACATTCCTCTCTAATTCTCTCTCCTTGTGGATTTTTTGCGAGTTGGGATTCCGTAACGGGGAAGAATACGTATGAGCGTGTCGCGGCGCTGTTGTGCGCCAGCGCTTCGAAAACGGCAAGGGCCTCGCAATCTGCTGGTCGTTTGACTTCAAAAGTAATTATGTCGAATTCCGGCTCGCGGATGTAAGGAAATTTTCGATTAGCAACGACGGTAAAATCCGGGCGAGTCCAACGCCCTGCGACCTTTGTGTCCTTTCTCGCGGTCTTGGAAACGAAGAAGCGGCCATCTTCTGTTAGCCGATCTTCGTAGTGTGCCTCGAGCATCTTTTCTATGCAAGAATAGTAGTCGCTCTCGAGGATCGAATAGTCCCTATCGGCCAAGGCAACGTACCCTTGAGGTAGTATTTCTAAGTAGCCTTTTTCTGCCCCGTACCCTATCGAATTTTCGACGTTTTCCTCTGGAAAGCCGGCATTTCTTTTTAAGAATGTTCGAGTTTTCTGACCGTTCTCAAGAATTTTCACTATCTTTTCTAGGACTATCTTTTTGTGTATGATAAGCAATTCATTCCCCCTCTGTATGCAATCAAATTTGCGTGGCGCTTAACGCACATTGATGAGATGTGATTGAGGCAATAGGCAAGTGTCTTATCTCGAAATCGAGCGAATTTTATCGCGTTCTTATGCAGTGGACTACACTGAAGGCCGAGCACTCGCCAGGGGTAGTGATGGGTGCGGAGGGCGCACCGTGTACCGCGCGAGAAGATGGTGGCGCTTGTAGGGGAGGTCGGTTAACTTCTAGGTAGTTTTGGATAGATGACAAATTGGATTGTAAATGATTGAAGATGAAACAGCCTACTTTACCATCGATCCGCCCGATGAGTCTGATATGGTTGGAAGTATACAAACATTCGGTGCGGCAACAACCGTTATTGATCAATACCGGACAGCCGGAATTTATTACACTAACTTACCAGATATTGGTGCTGCTTTTACTGATGTTGCTGCGGTAGCTGCCATAAGTAAGATAGCTGAAGGTGGGTTAAATCATTTTCACGAGTTGGAGAGGGCGGAAGCTGCGTGTCAGGCGCTCCTGTTGCATGAAGTTGTCCATGTGATAATGCATGCGCCGAAGATTAACTATGGGAATGGCTTTGCTTCTTATGCTAGATCTGACGAAAATAGCAGAACAGATTTTGGCTATAAACTATTCGCGATTGCACATTCCAGAGATTTCCTTGTTGCGCCCGAATTGGCGCATGTAGAGGGCGACAAGATTTCTAAATCAACGTTTAGCGGCAGCCCGCTAGTCGGTCAGACTCTGGAAAGCCTACATGGGGAGTTCGATTATTGGAGTTCGGACGTTGGGGCTGCTTTAAACGCGACGATATCTCAGCATGGCATCCCAGGGTACATCACAGATTCTAGGTTGCAGCGCACCCGTCGCGGCGATGGATTTCACAAGAGATTTTACAACAGCCTGAGAGTCTCATGGGATGACGCGACGAATGGTACTCCGCCAATTGTCTGTTCGTTCTTACTCCCGCCTTTGCTCGCCGTGGTGTTGAACCGGATGAACAAACGACACCGGCTTTTGGAGACAATCTCTGAACTGAGGGAGGAACTGATGCCAGTTCGAAAAGAATTGGTGGAATTGAACAACTTGGTGACCTCCTCAACAGATGAAGGTGACATACAACGCCGACTGCGCCACCTAACGGACTCTTTCGAAGCTATCATCCCTGAGGCCAGGCTAAGCGACGCTCAGAGACTGCAAAGACGTCTTGCCATTATCCAGAAACTCGTCCGACCTCTAATCAGGTTTATGGCCGGATTTGTCACGAAGACCGGGGTCTCACCAGGAGAGTTGATCCAGCGTTCAGGGGAGATATCAGACGTGGTAATTGAAAGTCGGGCTATCATCGACCGAACCGTAACCGCCCAAACATTCGCAGGCCTTATGAAGATCGAGGCAGTCCAGTCTTTAGTAAAGCATCATTTTTCTTCTACTGAGATCGATGCAATCGAAGCCACCATGCCCTGATCGCGTTTGCTCTTGCAGCTTCCGGGATTGCGTGTGCGGAGCACGCCGAATGCTGCTAGGGACCGAACGTGAACTAAGGCATGAGCGGACAGGCTAAAGCATTCGCAACCCGCCGGGGTCCGCACGCCAATGTTAGCCACCTACGAGCTGGCCTAATTTGGCACCATCCACCGACCGCGCCAGCCATGTTAGCACGCAGCCAAGCTCACGGCGTGGTCGTGAACCCGCACTGCTTCTGTTCCATCTCGATCTGCTTGGTGATGCGGATGGCGTTCTGGGCCTCCGTCACCGAGCCGCTGTTGACGGTCTTGTCCTTCAGCGGGCTGACGGCCGCGCAGAGGGCTTTGTTTGTTTTGGGGGGAGCGCTGGCCATGCCGAAGAACGGCAGCTTTGCGCCGCATGTCGGCCATAGAGGCGAACTTTGCCTCCGCCCGGAAGCAGACACTGCAATTGACCACGCTGAAGGTCGTGGTCGCGCCAGAGCCTGCAAAGGCGCAACTCGGTACACGAGGGCGAGCATTCCGCTGCGGAAACAACTTGAAGAAACGCTTCGCGACCCATAGCATGCCGCGCCATGGTGAAATCTGATCGGGAGGTCAGTGAGATCGGTCGGGTTTTTGAGCCAGTGCAAGGTAGGGAGGATAATAATTATGGCTTCCGAAGTGCAGGCAAACAACGGCGTTAACGTAGAGGCGCTGCTCGCCGCAAAAGAAGCGCTTACCAACGCCCCGGAGGCTGCGCAGTTCAAGTGGCGCGCGGCCTGTGAATGGAAGGACGGCACTCACAGCCATTCGACGGTCGAGAGTTTTTACGGTCTCGGCCAGGATCAGCATCGCAAGACCACCTTCGCATTCGATGCCGACCATCCGGAGGTCTTCGCTTCGCTGGATCAGGGCGCCACGCCTGTCGAATACGTGCTGGTCGGGCTGGCCAGTTGCCTGACCGCCGGCATCGCCGCGGTCGCCCAGAACCGGAACATCCAGTTGAAGTCGGTGAAGGCGACCATCGAAGGCGACATGGATATTGCGGGCATACTTGGTATCGACAGCGACGTCCGCAACGGCTTCAGCGGCATCACGGTGAAATACAACATCGACGCCGACGCCAAGCCCGAGGACATCGAGGCTCTCGTGGCTCAGTCGCAGAAGCGATCGGCGGTCTATGACATTGTCACCAATCCGACGAACGTCACGGTCGTGGTGAATTGAAGGCGCTACGAGCCGTAGACTCTCCTGATGAGAGGGTGCGATTAGTTCCGTCACCACAGTGATCGTCGGCGCGGGGCACGCGGGGCTCGCGATGAGCCGCTGCCTCGCGGAGCGCTCTATCGACCATGTGCTGCTGGAGCGCGGCGAGATCGCCCATACCTGGCGCACCGAGCGATGGGATTCACTGCGGCTGCTCACCCCGAACTGGCAGAGCCGGCTGCCGGGCTTCCGCTATGAAGGCGACAACCCCGACGGCTACCGGACGATGCCTGAGGTGATCGACTTTCTCGGCAACTATGCCAAGGCGATCTCGGCTCCGGTCAGAACCCACACGACCGTTACCTCGGTTCGCGGCGACGGGGCGGGATATCTTGTGCGCACGGACCGCGGCGAGTGGCGGTGTCGGACCGTCGTGCTGGCGTCGGGCGCGTGCAACGTCGCGCGCCTGCCCGATTTCGCCGTCCGCGTGCCGCCGTCGGTCGCCATGCTGACGGCGCAGTCCTACCGCAATCCAGGTCAGGTCGCCGACGGTGGTGTGCTGGTGGCGGGCGCGTCGGCCAGCGGCACCCAGATCGCACAGGAGCTGCAGCGTTCGGGGCGTCAAGTGACCCTGTCGGTGGGCGAGCATATCCGGGCGCCCCGCGTGTATCGCGGCAAGGACCTGGAATGGTGGATGGACGCCGCCGGCGTGCTCGACGAGCGTTACGACGAGGTAGAAGACATCAGGCGGGCGCGGCGGGTTCCTTCGCTGCAGCTTGCCGGCACACCCGACCGCACCACCCTCGACCTCAATGCGCTGGTTGACCTCGGCGTCAAGCTCGTCGGCCGCCTCGCCGGCATCACCGAAGACGGCAAGGCCCAGTTTGCGGGGTCATTGCGCAACATGTGCGCGCTTTCCGATCTCAAGATGGCGCGGCTGCTCGACCTCATCGACGAATGGGCGCGTGCCAACGGCCTGGATGCGACGGTCGGGCCGCCGGATCGCCTGCCGCCGACCTGTGTCGAGGACAGCCCACCGCTCGGCCTCGACATCGCCGGAGGCGCGATCAGGACGATCATCTGGGCCACCGGCTACCGGCCGGACTATTCCTGGCTGGAGCTGCCGGTCCTCGACCGCAAGGGCCACGTCCGCCACGACGGTGGGGTTGCTGAACATCCGGGCCTGTACCTGATGGGGATGCAGTTTCTGCGCCGCCGCAAGTCTGCGCTGATCGACGGCGCCGGCGACGATGCGCGTGATCTCAGCGACCATCTGGCATCGTACCTCAGGCAGAATTCAATCTGCTAGCAGCCAACGTCTAGGACCGAAGGGAACAGATTGGTTACCGCGACGCGCCGAATTCTATGACCCTGCAATCATATTCCCAAGTGCAGCTTCGGCTTCCAGAAGGGGCGGAACAACTCGATCTTGGGACAGCGGTTCATCACCACCTTCAAGCCCGCTTCCTCCGCCAACCGGGCGGCAGCGTCATCGCGCACCCCAATCTGACCCCACAGAACCTTGGCATTGATTGCGATGGCCTCCTGTGCAACTTCCAACAGATCTTCGGAGCGACGAAAAACCTCAACCATATCGACCGGCCGGTCGATGGCCGCCAGTGATGGGTACACTTTGAGCCCTCGAATTTCATCCAGACCGGAACTGGGGTTGACCGGGATCATGTCATAGCCGGTTTCGTGCAGCACCCTGAGAACACCATAGGAAAACTTGGTCTTGTCGGGGCTCGCCCCCACCATCGCGATGGTTTTGACAGATTTCAGAATGTCTTGCAGATAAGCCTCCGAATAGGGCTCATCATGATTCATATGGGTCATTTCTTTGCTTCCAACGGGGTCGCAATGTCGGCTTTCAATTCATGCGGAGCCAGGGGGTCGAGGAAGGGGTTGCGATAGAGCTTGTCGTGGCTTTCGACACCGACCTCCAGCGTGCAGTCGCTCATCGGGCGGGCGACGCAGAGGATTATGTAGCCATTGTTGATCTGGCGGTTGTTCAGCGCCCGCTGCGCCTTTTGATCGACCTTGCCGCTGATCATCTTTGCCGCACAGCTTATGCAGCCGCCATACTTGCACCCATAGGGCAGGTCCACGCCCTGCTCGCGCAGGCTTTGCAAGAGGGGCTTCCGCCGGTCGACGTGAAAGGCCGCACCGCCTTGATTGGCGAGAGTGATGGTGAAGCTGGTCATACCCAGATGTCACTCGTGCAATCACCGCCGGGATAACGGGTTTCGTGGCAGCGGCTTGGTCCATTTGGTTCCTTACCAAAATCAACAACGAATAGCGGATCGATTTCCATGCCGCCGTTTTCCGTATCGCAATTGACCATCAGCATGCACCCGCCATTGGTGCGGATTTCCGGATAGAACTGATTATCCCAGGTCGAGAAGAGTGAGGTCGTCACATAGAGGCGCTTGCCGTCGAGGCTGAGCTGTATCATCTGAGGCCCGCCAGTCACTTTCACGCCATTGACCTCAGGCGCACGGCCGAGAAGTCCGCCCATCCACACTTGTCCGGTAAGCTTGGCGTTGTGAGGGTCCGAGATGTCGTATTGACGAATATCGCCATGCAACCAGTTGCACAGATAGAGGTATCTATCGTCCATGCTGAGCAGAATGACCGAGATCACGCCCGGTATTGGTATCGGCCATTCGGGATGCGGCTCATTGCCGACATCGACAATTTTTTCCCATTGCCAGTCACCCGCCGCGTCCTTCCACCAATGGATGATATTTGCAGAAAGGGCCGCGCCAACAAAGCCGTGACTGCTGTCGGGGTTATGATGGAATCGCACTTCCAGTGGGATCAGACCATCTTCACCGAGATAGAATGTTTGCTTTGGCTCCTTCTTTTCAAAATCCCAGAAATGGATCTCTCGGCCATATTTCAGATGGCCAACCTCTTCCAGGTCAAAACCAGGCATGAAGGTGTTGGGCGCGGCCCACTCCGAGCTGACCATTACGTTGTGTCGCGGCTGGTACCAGAAATCATAACCAAACTTGATACTGCCCATGGAGTTTTCCCAACGGCCAACAATCTCGAACTCCTTGCTGAGTTGCAGATAGCCGCCGGGGGCGTTGCCTTGAGCGTCGCCCAGCATGGAAACGATGATGTCCGAGCCGAGGCAGTGCACCGTGTGCGGTGCCGACAGATTGGTCCTGGCTTTGATGTCAGCGCCGTCTATCACCTTGAACAGTATCGGATTGCGCGGATCGGTAGCGCAATCGACAATATGCAGATTTGACGAGCGCACACCCGGCACAATCAGATATTTCCGCTCTATGCTCGCATCGCCATGGCACGACGAACAGGCATTCCAGCCCGAGTGATGAAGCTCATCGCCAATGCCCGGCATTTGCAAACGCGAAATCACCTGGCTGTAGGTCGAACTCTCCGGGTCGACATCGATGGTGCACAGATAGTCCGGCTTCTGAATGCCCGTGCCGGTGTAGATGGCAATCGTATAGAGCAGCTTTTCGCGAGGTGCCGTCATCGCCTCGGCTGGAGAAGCATAGCCCGGTCCACAGCAATGATTGGTCATGGGTACTTCCCTTTGAACAGATCACTGGCCAGCCCCAACGGGGTCGAGCTGGAATGTTAGTGCATGCTTGGCATTGGCGCTATGGCCGGGGTGGATTGTGAAGTGCGCACGTGACGTACAACTTGGCGACAGAGCCCCCGTGGGACGCCACGTATTGACCGCCCGAGGGTTATTGAGAACCCTTGCAGCGGCCCAATCATCATCGGAGCGTATGGCAGCGAACCGTAACCAGGTCAGCACGGCGCTTAAAGGTCCGCTTCTGGCCTTCCGAGCCTCGAAGCCGCCATTCCGCTTTCGGCCAAAATGCGACTTCAGCCCTCGGTTCCGACACGTCCGCTCATGGCGCGCTGGCGTCCTGTAGGCACGTGCTTGTTCTCTCGCCCGCCTTCAGGCACGCCACTTGTCTGTCCATCAGCCCCCCAGAACACAGGCTCATTCACGGCGTGGTCGTGAACCCGCACTGCTTCTGTTCCATCTCGATCTGCTTGGTGATGCGGATGGCGTTCTGGGCGTAGGCTTCCGTCACCGAGCCGCTGTTGACGGTCTTGTCCTTCAGCGGGCTGACGGCCGCGCAGAGGTGGAAGACATGCTCCGTGTCCGACTTCGCGGCGCCGTTTTCCGGCGCGATCCAGTAGACGACATCCTGACCGGCGGGGTGTGCCGCGTCCTTCGTTGCATCAGCCACCGTGGTGGAGTCGGTGGCGATCGCCTGCGCCTGGGCGGCGACCTCGGGCGAACAGGCTGTGGTCGGCTGCCCCGCCTTGATCTGGGTCGCGCACGCGTTCATGTCCTGCGTGTACTGCTCGACCGACGGGGGCTGGTAACTGACCCCGATCAGCGTCGCAACCACGGCCAGCACAGCGCCGATACCGCCGGCAACCTTCTTGCTCTTCGGGTCCATGTTCTTGTCGTTGAGGATCAGCAGAACCAGCGGCAGGAAGGCAATCAGCGTGATGATCGCGCCGAGCTGGTTCTGGACGAAGAACCTGAATGTGTCGGAGGCGCGGGCCGGATCCTTCCTGTTGGCCGCCTTCCAGAGCAGGCTGCCGGCGATGGCAAATATCGCGATCCCGACCAGAATGCCGATCAGCAGCGGCAGGTTTCCGTGGTCGAACTTGTGCTTGTAGAGCAAGACAATCCCGGCGATCTCGCCGCCGATGGCAATGATCCACGAGAGCGCCGCGAAAAGGCGCAGCCGCGAGGCGCCGGCCTTCTGGCCCTGCGATGCTTGCCAATCCTTGGTAACGTCTGCGGCCGGCTTGTTGTCGTCAGTCATGACCAGGTCCCCCGATGTCGACACTTTTGCGGGGCGGCGTCAAAGGCGCCCGGCGCAGCGTCATTGAACGAACGTCGCCTGCCTCAGCGCGAAGCGCCAAATCAGACCATATCCCCATCCATATTGCGCATGGGTGGATTCGTCCATACCCAAGGGGCAGGGGCGGCGATGGTTGCGTTCCACGCGCCCGATGGGGGTAGTTCACTCGGCTGCGGGCAGGGCAATCGCATATGGCGGCGCCAGCCCCCCACTCCGGCCGCTGCGCGGCCACCTCTCCCCCATGTCCATGGGGGAGAGGAAACCCAAGCCTTTCAAGGCAGCGACCTCGGCGGTTGGCATTTCCTCTCCCCCACGAATGTGGGGGTAGAGGTGGCTCGGCGAAGCCGAGACGGAGTGGGGGAGCGCCAGATGCAATTACCCTGCGGCAGCCAGTGCGAATCGCCGCGATTCACCCCGGAAAGATCGTAAACCCGCCATCGACGCGGATGACCTGGCCGTTGATGAAGCGCGCGCGGGGGCCGGCGAGGAAGGCCACCGCCTCGGCGATCTCTTCGGGCTCCGCATAGCGGTTCAGCGATTTCCTGCTCGAATCCATGCGCTCCGGATCGACCGTGCGGGTCGCCTGGAATCGTGCCGTCTTGGTGGCGCCGGGGCTGACCGCATTGATGCGCACGCCGTCGTCGATCAGTTCCTTGGCCAGGCAGCGCGTGTAATGCACGACCGCGGCCTTCAACGTGGAGTAGACGACCTCGGGCGAGCAGCCGATATGTGCCGCCGCCGAGGCGATGTTGATGACGGAGCCGCCGCCGCGCTGCTTCATCGGCGGCACGAACGCCTGGCAGATCAGCATCGTGCCGATCAGATTGTTCTCGGTCAGCACGCGGATGTCGTCCAGTTCGATGTCGAGGGCGTTGTTTGGGTTCGGCTTGCCGCCCTTGGCGCCGATATCGCCGCCGGCACAATTGACCAGCACATGCACGTCGCCGAGATCGGCCTCGATCTTGCGCTTCATCTCGGCCACCGCCTTCTGGTCGCCAATGTTGCCGGTCACCGAGGTCACCTTCGTCCCATGCCGCTTCAGCCGCTCGACCACTTCGCCGAGATTGGCGAACTCGCCATATTTGGCCGGCGCCGTTTCATCCATGTCGTGGATCGCGACATTGGCGCCGAGTTCCGCCAGGCGCTCGGCCATCACGCGGCCTAGGCCACGGCCGGAGCCGGTTACGAAGGCGGTCAATCCATCGAGTTCACGTGCAGTCATCAGATATTCTCCATCAAACCAGATTGCGCATGTTGGCGGCGCTGCGCCAGATCATGTCGAGCTCATAGGAAACCAGGGAACCGTCGTCTTCGCGCTCCCAGGGGGTGCGGTAGTCGGCATCGTCGGGTAGCCGATTGCGCTGGGCTGCCGCCAGGCAGGCGGCAAATTCGCGCGCCGTCTTCTCGGGATAGCCGTGCCACCAGTCGTCGCTGAGAAAGCGGACATGCCGCGCCTCCAATGCGCCGGGTTCGAGAACGGCGGTCATGCGATCGTGGTGCTGGCCAAGAATGGCGAACAGCTCGGCAAACGGCACCGCGCCATCGCCGATGGCACAACGGATCAGCCGGTAACCTTCGGTCGTGAACTGCACGCGGTAGTCCTTGAGGTGGACATGGCGGACATAGGGTGCGATCCGCCGCGTGAAATCGAGCGGCGCTTCGCCGACCGGGAATGTGTTGCCGGTGTCGAAGGTGACGCCGACGCCTTCGCCGCCAAGGGCGCAGAAATCGACGATTTCCCCGCTGGTAAAATCCTGGTGGTTTTCGATCGCAAGGACATGTCCCTGGGCAGACGCGCGGGCACCCCACTCCACCAATCGCTCCCGAATGATGCCGGCATACTCGCCCCATTTTTCGCCGGCAGCGTTGCGGTCGCCGCACAGAACCGGCGTCAGCGCTGTTCGGATGATTTTGGCCTTCAGCAGGCGCGCGGCCCGAAAAGCATCGTCGAGCGGTTCGCCCACCAGCAGGCCGCCGCTTACGACCGGTGTAATGCCAAGGCCGGCGAGCCGTTCGCGCAGCGCGATCACCGCGTCGTCGGAAAGCTCGCTCAGCCATGGCACCCAGATCTCCAGCACCAGCGCGCCGAGTTCGGTCGCCAGCGCGATGAAACCTTCCAGCCTTGCAGGCTGGGGATTGGCGCGTGGCGTGCCGCGACCCTGGAGGCCGAGATGATAGGTCAGGCCGTAGGGGTTCAGGCCGACCTCAAGCATGAAGTGATCCTTTGATTTGGCTGTCATCGCAGGCCGGCATCCACGGTGATCGACTGCTTGGTGATCATGCGGCTGTCGTCGGCAGCGAGGAACAGCACCGTGCGCGCGATCTCCTCGCCGAGCAGGACTCGGCGGATCATCTGGCGCTGCACCACCTGGTCGACCGACGCCGGCGTCTTGAACCAAAGCTGCCGCTGCCGGTCGGTGATGACGGCGCCCGGCTCGATGGCGTTGACGCGGATGTTGTCGGGGCCGAACGCCTGCGCCAGCGCGAAGGTCAGCCCGATCACCGCAGCCTTGGCCGTCGCATAGGGCGCCATCTCGGCTGCGCCGAAACGCCAGGCGATCGAGGAAAAATTGACGATCGAACCAAAGCCCAATTCCTTCATGTGCGGATGCACGGCCTGGGCGGCAAAGAAATGGTGCCTGAGGTTCACGTCCTGGGCGTGGTCCCAGGTCGCCTGCGTGATGTCGGCGACTAGGTGGCGATTGTCATCGGCGGCGTTGTTGACCAGCACCGCGACCGGCCCGAGGCGCTCGCGCACCGTGCCGATCGCAGCCTGAAGGGCAGGGATGTCGGTCACGTCGCAGCGCAGGAACAGTGGCGCGTGCGCTGCCGTGGCAGCGAGTTCGCGCGCAAGCGTCTCGCCGGCTTCCTGCTGCAGATCGAAAAACGCCACACGTGCGCCATTGGCGGCGAAGGCGCTGACCGTGTCGGCGCCGATGCCCGACGCGCCGCCGCTGATCAGCACGACACGCTCAGTCAGGCTCGGATAGGTGGCAAAGGACAATGCGGAACTCTTTCAAATCAGGCGTTGGGTCGTCGGGTCGAACAGGCACGCCCGCGCCATGTCGATGCCGAGCGTCACCGTCTCGCCCATGCGTGGCGTGCCGTCGGGGTCGAAACGGCCGGTGATCTCCTTGCCGCCCAGGCGCAGAACGGCCATGGTCTCCGCGCCTGTCGGCTCGACCAGTTCGACCACCGCATCGATTTGCGCGATGCCTGGCTTGCGCCGCGCCAGATCGGGATCGAACCGGTAAATGTGCTCCGGCCGGATGCCGAGAATGAGCTGTCGCGGCGTATCGGATGGGAGCGCGTGGACGACCGGCAGGCTGGCCGTCTTGCCGTCTGCAGTCTGCAAGGCGACAGCGGGGCGCCCGCCTTCCTCGCTCAGTTCGGTCGGCAAAAAATTCATCGCCGGCGAACCCATGAAGCCGGCGACGAACATGTTGGCCGGACGGTTGTAGATCGTGGCCGGCTCGTCGAATTGCTGGACCTCGCCCTGATGCATCACGGCGATGCGCGATGCCAGCGTCATCGCCTCGACCTGATCATGGGTGACGTAAACCGTCGTCTTGCCGACGCGGTGATGCAGCTTCTTGATTTCGGTGCGCATGTCGACGCGCAGCTTGGCGTCGAGATTGGAGAGCGGCTCGTCGAACAGGAACAGTTTCGGATCGCGCACCAGCGCCCGGCCCATCGCGACGCGCTGGCGCTGGCCGCCTGAGAGCTGTCCGGGCTTGCGCCCAAGCAGCGGTTCGATCTGCAGGAAAGCGGCAACCCGCTTGACCGCCTCATCCTGCTGCGGCTTCGGCACGCGGCGGCTTTCCATGCCGAAGGTGATGTTCTCGCGCACCGTCATCGTCGGGTAAAGCGCGTAGGACTGGAACACCATGGCGATGTCGCGGTCCTTCGGTGCCACCGAATTGACCAGCCGGCCGTCGATGCGGATTTCGCCGGAGGTAACAGATTCCAGCCCGGCGATCATCGCCAGCAGGGTGGACTTGCCGCAGCCGGATGGTCCGACCAGCGCGATGAACTCGCCGTTCTGCGCCTCGAGATCGATGCCCTTCAGCACCTCGACCGCGCCGAAGTTCTTGCGCAGGGATCGGATGGTCAATGTCGACATGCGATGCCCTTCTTGGCGGTCGGTGCGATCGGCGACATGCGACAGGCTCCGCTCACTTGATCGCGGCTCACTTGATCGCGCCTTGGGTCAGGCCGCGGACGAAATACTTGCCGCCGAAGAGATAGATCAGCAGCGGCGGCAGCGCGCCGATCAGCACGGCGGCGCTCATGACATCGTAGGCGCGTACATTCGTGCCGCTTGCCGTCAGCGCGACGAGCGCGGCCGTGATCGGTTGCTGCTGCCCGGAGGTGAAGACGACACCGAACAGATATTCGTTCCAGATGCCGGTGAACTGCCAGATCACCGTGACGATCAGGATCGGTGAGGAGAGCGGCAGAATGATCTTGCGGAAGATGCGCCAGAAGCCGGCGCCGTCGATGCGCGCCGCCTTGATGAGATCGTCGGGGATGCTGACATAGTAGTTGCGGCAGAACAAAGTGGTGAACGAAATGCCCTGGATGACATGGATGAGGATGAGCCCGTAGACCGAATTGCTGAGGCCGAGATTGCCGAGGATGAACGCCCACGGCATCAACGAAATCTGGCCCGGAATGAAGACGCCGAGCAGCATGCAGGTGAACAGCGCTTCCGAACCCCTGAAACGCCATTTCGACAGGATGTAGCCGTTCATCGCGCCGACCGCAGTCGAGATGATGGTCGCCGGGATGGTCATTTTCAAAGAGTTGTAGAAGTTGCGCTGCATGCCCTCGCAGGTGCCGCCGATGCAGTAGGTGCTCCAGGCCTGGCCCCAGGCTTCGAGGCGGAAGCTGCGTGGCAGCGAGATCAACCCGTTGCGCGCGATCTCTTGCTGGTCGCGGAATGAATTCAGCACCACGACCAGCAACGGGATCAGGTAGATCGCCGCGAAGACAACCAGCAGCCCGTAGATGACGAAGCGGGTGAGGAAATGCCGGCGCGCCGCAACCGTGGCGGCGCGATGATCGAGGGACTGGTCCAGCGAGACGTCAGCCATGGCCGGCTTCCTTGCGCCGGCGCCAGACCACCCAGAACGAATAGGGCACCAGCACCACGGCAAGAGCGGCAAGCATCATGATGGCTGCCGCGGCACCTTCGCCGATCTGGCCGCGTTGGAACATCAGGTCATAGACGTAGATGGCGGGGAAGGTTGTCGAGATTCCCGGGCCACCTTTGGTGAGGGCAGCCACGAGGTCGAAGGTCTTGATGGCGAACTGGATCTGGATGACGGCGACCGCCAGGAAGATCGGCGCAATCGTTGGCAGAAGGACTTTGCGATAGATGCGGAAGGTCGATGCGCCGTCGATCTGCGCGGCCTTGACGAGGTCCTGATCCACCGAGCGCAGACCGGCCAGGAAGAGCGCCATGGCAAAGCCCGAGGACTGCCAGACACCGGTGATGATCACCGCGTAGATCGCATAGTGCCGGTCGCTGGCGAGAGCGAAACTGAAATTCGTCCAGCCGAAACCGCGCACCAGCGCCTGGATGCCGTCGACCGGGTTGTAGAGCCAGCTCCAGACCGTGCCGGTGACGATGAAGGAGACCGCCAGCGGATAGAGGAAGATGGTGCGCCAGGCCGCTTCGCCGCGCACCCGCTGGTCGATCAGGATCGCCAGCAGCAGTCCCACGGCCATCGAGCCGACGATGTAGAAACCGCTGAAGAAGAAGAGGTTGGTGTAGGCGATGTTCCAGCGCCGGTTCGCCCACAGCGACGCATAGTTGTCCAGGCCGACGAAGCCGTAGGTCGGCAGCAGCGAGGAGTTCGACAGCGAGATGTAGAGCGTCCAGCCTGTGAACACGAAGACGTAGATGAAGCTCGCCACAAGGGAAGGGCCGAGCACCAGCAAGGGCACCGCGGAGCCCAGCCGCTCGCGCCAAGGGCGGACGGGCGTCGGGACCGACAGGATCAGGTCGTGATTTGACATTCAGGGCACGGGACTGGCAGGGCGCGGAACTGGGATGAGGATGGCCGGGTGCGGATAGAAATTGCGCCCGGCCATTCCCGTCTACTTCTGTGCTTCTGCCGCGTCGGCCATCGCATTGGCGCCGTCCTGCGCTGACATATCGGGCGTCGCCACGAACTCGGTAATGGAGTCCATGATCGCGCCGCGCATCTTCTGCGGGATGGTCATGTTGTGCGCCATCGAGCGGACCAGCGTGCCTTCCTTGATCGAAGCCTGCAGATCCTTCTGCGAGAGCTGCTGGCACGGATTGAAGCCCTTCGACAGATCGATATCCAGGCGTGCGGGGATCGAGCCCTTGGCCTGGTTGAAGACCGTCTGGAAGTCGGCCGACAGGATCAGGCTGGCAAGCAGCTTCTGGCCGTCAATGTAATCCTGGTCCTTCTGCTTGAAGAACACGACCGAGTCCGAGTTGAGGATGAAGCCGGGTTTGCCCCAATCGGTCGGCGCCTGGGCGCAGACATAGTCGGTGCCTTCCTTGAAGCCGGCGGCGGTCAGCAGGCCGATCGTCCAGTCGCCCATGATGTGGAACGCCGCGTCGCCCTTGCCGACGAGCGCCGACATCGAATCCCAATCGCGGCCGACCATGCCCGGATCCATGTACTTGCTCGTCATCAGGCGCATCTGCTCGAAGGCCTTGACCATCCCCGGGCTGCGCATGGATTCGACATCGCCCTGGACGAAGGCCTTGCGATAGAGATCGATGTCCTGGCCGTAGAGCACGACCTCGAACACCGTCGAATCCGTCCAGTCGGCGGTCGAATGCGAAATGCAGATCTTGCCGGAGGCGACGATCTTGTCGCACGCCGCATTGAACTCGGCCCAGGTCTTCGGCATTTCCGCCACGCCGGCGGCCTGCATGACCTTCGGCGAGGCCCAGAGCCAGTTGATGCGGTGGATGTTCATGGGGGCGGCGACCCATTTGCCGGTCGGCTTCATCACCGGAAGCAATTCCGGCGCCACCACTTTCTCCCATCCTTCCGAGGCCGCCAGCTCGTCGAGATCGGCGGTCATGCCGGTCTCGTTCCACTCGGCGATTTCCGGGCCTTTGAGCTGCACGGCAGGCGGGGCATTGCCGGCGATCACGTCGGCACGCAGCTTGGCCAGCGTATTGGCCGTGTGACCGGCGATCGAGGTCTGTTCCCATTTGCCGCCCTTGGCGGTGAACATCTCGCCGAGCTTGGCGATCGCCTGGGCGTCCGATCCGGTCGACCATTGGTGCAAAAGGTTCGTCTTGGGCTCGGCGAAGGCTGCCCCGGCGGCAAAGGTGCACGCGGCAGCAGCGACCGCGAGGGCGGTCATGGCGGATTTCATGGTTTCACTCCCACATATGGTTGCACGGTTCGTCTCGACCGCTTATGGCCGCGGTTTGAAGCCGCCGCCGGCGAGATGCGTTAATCTCGAATTCTTTCCAAGATGACATATTGGAACTATCAGTCAACGATGTTTATGTTGATCCATGACAAAACCTTCGCTTAGAACCTGGCTGATCGACAGACCGTCCGCGTCGCCGGAGAGCATGATCGTGCGCTGCCTGAGCGAGCGCGGCGTGCTCTCCGCGTCGCAGATCGCACGCGTCACCGGTTTGGCGCGCTCGACTGTCTCGACCGCGCTCAACGGCTTGAGAAAGTCGGGGATGGTGATCGAAGCCCCGACCAGCAGCGATGGCATCAGAGGTATCGGCAGGCCAGCCGCGGCCGTGACGCTCAATCCGACAGCGGGCACCTGCGTCGGAATCCACCTGGCTCTTCAGCAGATACGGCTCATCGTCGCCGATGTCTCGCATTCCGTCATTGCCGAACAAACTATATCAATGGCTCTGGACTACCAGCCGCAACAGGCGGCCCAGATGGTCAAATCCGCAATTGCCCAATCTTACAAGGAAAACGGTCTGCCGATGGCGGGGCTCCTGGGGGTTGGTGTCTCCGTCTCCGGCCCTGTCAGCCGCGACGGAGTGGTGCTGCGCGCGAGCATGGTTCCAACATGGGCCGGCGTCAACATCCGAGATGTGTTCGGGCCCGTCCTGGAACAGCCGATCTTCGCCGACAATGAGAGCAACTGCTCGGCCATTGCCGAGCTGATGTGGGGTGCGGCCGTCGGCCAGGACGATTTCGTGCTGTTCAAGATCGATCTGGGTGTCGGCGGGGCTATTGTCCAGAATGGCCGGCTGGTCACGGGCATCGCCGGCGGCGCCGGCGAGTTCGGGCACATCAGCATCGATCCCGGCGGCGATCTTTGCCGGTGCGGCAACCGCGGATGCCTGGAGCTCTATGCGAGTTTTACCCGGCCGCTGGAACAGATTTCGCGTGTCGTGCGGCGGCAAGTCACCATGGACGATGTCATCACCATGGCCGAGCAGGGCGACGTCAGGGCGCTGCGGATGATCGAGGATACCGCCGAGATCGCCGGCCGGGGTCTCGGTCTGATCGGCTCGGTGCTCAATCCGCCGCTTATCATCATCGGCGGCCACATGGCTTTGGCGGGCGACATTCTGTTGACGCCGCTGATCGCGTCCTATGAACGCCACACGCTCATCAAGTCCCGCGATGTCGCTCCGGCCCTGCGCACGCGCATCATCGTTGGCAAGCACACCGAGAACGATGCCTTGCTGGGCGCGGTCGGCCTGGTGCTGAGGCACCAGACGAAGGAACTGTCGCTCGGCTGATCGTCAGAATCAGTCACTTGTGCCAGGTCCGATTTAGTTGCCGAGACCGGATCCTGTGCTTCAAGTCAATTGCACGTATCCGCAGTCTTGAGGGCTTCGGCGCGGGACGATTTGGGCAAATCCGCGATCCGCCGGACAGAAGCGTAAAACCTTGGATAATTGCCCGAACACAAGTCGAACAAGCGAAGAAAGGCCGGAACCTGTTCACCGTAGACAGAAGTCGCGGCGAGCTTTGCGTTGTTGATCGGGGAATTGAACCAGGCGTCATACCCCCGGTATCCGGCCCAGCGCCGGTCGCGCATCTGCCGGTAGCGCATCCGCAGCCTGTCGATCGTGGCTGCCTTGGCGGCCGCCATCTGCTCCGGGGTGCGGGGACTTGCATAGACCTGCCCTAACTCCTCGCGGGTTTTCGACACCAGTCCGAGAAAATCGGCGCTGCGCTTGCGATCGGCTTCGTAGCGGCGCAATCCGGCCCGATCGCCGGCGGCGCGGAGCCATTTCCTGACGCCGCTGGTTTCAACGGCAACGGCGAAAGCCTCGTTGATTGCGGAATCGCCATTCACATACAGGCGCTGATGCGCCAGTTCATGAAAAATAAGGCTTGCCAGATAGGTGTCGTCCTGACGCAGCATGGTGCTTAGCAGCGGGTCACTGGACCAGCCCAGCGTGGAATAGGCGGTGACGCCCGAGACATAGACGTCCAGCCCCTGTCTATGAAGCTCGACAGCGTTCTCAGCCGCGGATTTCCGGGAGAAGTAACCCCGGTATGGAACGCAGCCGAAAACCGGAAAGCACCATATTTGTGGCGCGAGCGAGAATTGCGGCGCGGCAAAAACCGCCCAGGTCACGGCGTCCCGATGGATGTCGACATAGCTGCGGTAGCTGCTGTTGTCGGGCAATGCCAGTTCATCCGTCGCAAACCGTCTTATGGCGCTCGCCGACGTCAGCTTGGCGCGCAAGGCCTCGGGCGTCGAAGGATCATGGATGAGTTTCCCGACATTCCTGCGCGCGGCCATGATCTGCACATGGCCCTCCAGCGACTGCGCGTAGTAGGAAATGCTTGTGCAGCCGGCCACCCCGGACGCCATGATCACCGCGGCAAGCATCCGAAGAACGCGCTTCACGGTTTGCCCACCCTTGCCCATCTCCCCAGGAATCGATGTCTCGATCCTCCGCTCTCAAACAGGCGCACCGATTTTCGTCAAGCTCTACAGGGGCAGCGGGTCGGACTTTCGACTTTGACAGGGTTGGCAATGCGGCCATTCGCCTTCGATGGACGGAAGTCCACCCGGTATCGGCGGAGCCGCGAATCTGTGTTAAGCCGCCGCTCAATCAACCAAAGGACGACAGCTGTGAGCGAACCGACCGTGGCCCAGGCGACCGAGACCATTTATGCCTCGCTGCGGGCCGACAATGCCGACATCGACGCCCATATCGCGACGCTCAAGGCGGCGCTGGCTCGAGAAGGGACAAAACAGGCGGTGTTCGATCCGACCAAGTTGGCGCAGAACAACCGCCAGGGCCGCAAGTTGATGCAGGCTTATTTTCGGCAACGCGGCGTGAGCGTGAGCTTTTCGAACTAGCAGAGCCGCGCGCGTCGACTAGCTCCTGGAAAAAGCCCAGACCGGAAACGCCCGCAGTGTTGCTGTATAATTGGTGACGCGCTCGTTATCGAGCAATATTGAGCGCAATATTGCAGTTGCCGCCGCCGCCATTTGAAATGGCCTCGCCCAAACGTCCGTTGCTGACCCGGCGACGCGGCAGTCGGCTGCCTCACGAATCGGCTCAAGTCAAGAGATACCCGCTTGCGAGCCGGGTATTTTGCTGACATGCTCTGTTTTATATGGGGTTTTTCACCGTGGCAGGTGTTCAAATGGAAGGGCAAAAGCATGGCAAAGGAATCTACGAATACCGTTTCTTCAGAAAAGAAGGCGGACGCAAATCTGATAGCTAACGCAGAAGGAAACGGGCTGAACTTCTTGGGAGTCCAGGCTCGCGAGAACGGGGCCCCCGGCGACGCTGTAGGTGTCGACAAGATACGTGATCTGCTGTTCGGCAACCAGATGCAGGACTATGACCGCCGTTTTTCCAAGCTTGAAGAACGCGTCTTGCAGCGCTTCAAGGATGTCGAATCCGAAGCCAAGCGCAATCTTGAGATGTACGAGTCAAACGCAAAGAAGCAGGTCGATTCGCTTGCGGGGCAATTGCGGAACGAAAAAGATTCGCGAGCCGACGCCGATAAGGAGATTGATCGGAATCTTCGCGAGCAAAACCAGGCGCTCGAAAAGCAGGTGCGCGCGCTGTCGGATCAATTGAGCGCGTTTGAGCGCGACGTCGCGGACCGGATAAATCGAAACGATCATTCGCTGCGTGAGGAAATCAAGCAGAAGAATGAAGGCGTTCAGATGCTGATCGAGAAGATGTTTGCCGATCTCAGCAACGTCAAGACCGACCGAAATCTTTTGGCTGGCCTGTTTGTCGAGGTAGCAAAATGTCTGAATCAGGATCCCGTCGGCAGCAAGAGCAATTCGGACCGTAGCTGGAAAGCGAGTTGATGGGACCTTGACGTCAACCGTCGACCCACTCAACCTACCGCAAAGAACAGCCTCGAACGATACAGAGATTGATCGCGAGGCTCTGGCTCGTCTTTTGATCGAAATTGCCCGGAACGTTGATCCGGACTACCGTGCGCGTTTCGACGGAGTTCCAACCGCCGATCCTCGCATGGAAACGCTTCGCCAGTTGCTGGTCAGCCGCGAAATCTCGGAGCTTTCACGAGTTACGCATCTGCTGGACGAACCGGAGCAGCTTGCGACAGCCGTGGGCGACGTTCTTCCCAGTGCGGCCGCACGAGCGTCTCATGCGCAACTCGGCGAGGCGCTTGCGCCAGCTGTCGAAAGGGCTGTGCAGCGGTCGATCCAGAAGAGCCCGCGTACGCTTACGGATATATTATACCCGGTGTTTCTGCCGGCAATTCGCAAGTCGATCGGGGAAAAGATCGACCAGACCTTTCAGTCGCTGAATGAAACTTTAAGGCATATATTTACCTGGCATGGTCTCAAGTGGAGATTTGAGGCCTGGAGAACGGGAGCAAGCTTCTCAGAAGTTGTTCTGAAGCACTCTCTTGTCTATCGAATAGAACATGCCTTTCTCATTCATCGCAATTCCGGGCTTTTGATAGCGCATGTAACGGCCGATAATGCGACGAGCGAAGATCCTCAGCTCATTTCTTCGATGCTTAGTGCAATTCAAGATTTTGTGAAGGACTCATTTAACGAGAAAGAGCAGAGCGGCCTGGACACAATCCGTTTTGGCGAGCTTCTTCTCTGGTCAGAAGTTGGACCGTTTGCGACCCTGGTTTCGGTGATCCGGGGAAATCCGCCAGAGGGATTGCATGAAATAGTTCGCGATGTCTTGCTTCGCATCCATGAGGAGTCCTCGCAGGCTTTAGAGCAGTTTGACGGCGACGGTTCGCAGTTGGCCAGCGTAGAGGCGCAGTTGCAGACCTGCGTCGAGCTCAAGCAGGAGGAATCAAACGAGGGATTTCCGTGGCTGGTGGCGGCCGTTGCCCTGCTGCTTTTGAGTCTGGCAGGCGGTTGGTACTTTCTTTCCTGGCAATCCGCGCAGCGCTGGCAGGCTTATGTGTCGCGCTGGCAGGCTTACGTGTCGCTACTGGAGGCCCAGCCGGGCATCATCGTTGCCGAACAACAGGTACGCGATGGCCAATTCTATCTTGCCGGCCTGAGAGACCCGCTTGCCGCCGACCCGCAGTCGCTGTTGTCTGGAACTGAGGTCGATCCCGCCCAGGTTCATTCGCAGTGGCAATTCTATGAGAGCCTTGAACCCGAGTTCGTCTTGAAGCGGCTGACGGCGTCGCTGGTTCCGCCTGAGACAGTACGACTTTCGATCGTCAATGATCGCATCGTTGCCGAGGGTGAGGCCCCCGGCACCTGGATAGATCGGGCGCGCGCGGCGGCCCGACAGCTTTCGGCAGGCGGACCGGAATTCGACATCTCCAAGGTCCGTGATGTAAGCCCTGAAGTGCGCGCGGCGGAGCGCTGGCAGGCTTACGTGTCACGACTGGAGACCCAGCCGGGCATCATCGTTGCAGACCAAAAGATAAGCGGCGGCCAATTCTATATTGCCGGCCTGAGAGACCCGCTTGGCGCCGACCCGCAGTCGCTGTTGTCTGGAACTGAGGTCGATCCCGCCCGGGTTCATTCGCAGTGGCAATTCTATCAGAGCCTTGAGCCGGAGTTCGTGTTGAAGCGGCTGACGGCGTCGCTGTATCCGCCGGATACAGTGCGACTTTCGATCGTCAATGGTCGCATCGTTGCCAAGGGTGAGGCTCCCGACACCTGGATAGATCGGGCGCGCGCGGCAGCCCGACAGCTTTCGGCAGGCGGACCGGAATTCGACATTTCCATGGTTCGTGATGTGAGCCCCGAAGCACGCGCGGCGGAGCACTGGCAGTATTATGTGTCGCGACTTGAGGCCCAACCGGGAATCATCGTCGCCCAACAAACGGCGAGGGGCGGCCATTTCTACATTTCCGGCCTGAGAGACCCGCTTGCCGCCGACCCGCAAGCTCTGCTGTCCGGAACGGAGGTTGATCCTGCCCGCGTTCATGCACAGTGGCAATTCTATCAGAGCCTTGATCCGAAGTTCGTGGTCAAGCGGCTGACGGCGTCGCTGAACCCGCCGAAGTCGGTTCAGCTTTCGATCGTCCAGGGTCGCATCGTTGCCGTGGGTGAAGCTCCTGCCAGCTGGATCAACCGGGCGCAGGCCGCCGCCGAACAGCTTTCGGCGGACGGAGTGATTCTGGATGTCTCGCAGCTGAGTGAGCTGAACCTTGCGGAACTTAATTATTTGAGAGAAGCCATCCAGACGACCGATATCTTCTTCCCTTCCGGCAAAGTTGTGCCGGGACCAGAGCAGACGCCGGTTCTCGACAGGTTGGCGGATCAAATAAAGGAATTCGCCGAAAAAGCCCGCAAGTCAGGCGTAACAGCGCGGTTCATGTTGACCGGCCATTCGGACACCACGGGCCGTGAGACGGCCAACGCGTCGATCAGCGCCGCCCGCGCCGAGACAGTTCGTGCGCTTCTCAACAAGCGCGGCGTCGCTCCGGAACTGCTGCTGGTTCGGGGCGCGGGCACCTTTGAGCCGCTGGTACCTGAAAATAGTCTAGCTGGGAGCTCCACCAATCGCCGGGTTTCGATTACGGTAAACCTGGACTAGCGGAGCCCAAAATGTTGCAAAAAAAGATCTGCATGCTGGGCGGCTTCGCTGTCGGAAAGACGAGTCTGGTTCGCAGGTTTGTGCAAAGCATCTTTTCGGAAACCTACTTGACCACGGTGGGAGTGAAAATCGACAAGAAGAGCGTCGCACTGCCGGACAAAACCGTGGATCTGATTTTGTGGGATTTGGCCGGCGAAGACGATATCGGCTCGTTCCGCGTCAGCTATGTTCGAGGTGCAACCGGGCTCGTGCTTGTCGTCGATGGAACCCGCGCCGCCACTCTTGCCGTGGCGCTCACGCTGCGCGAACGGGTCGAGGCAGAATTCGGCGCTATGCCGTTTATATTGCTGATCAACAAATCCGATCTGGCCGATCGGTGGGCAATATCGGATAGCGAGATTGACGAGCTGAGGCAGCGTGGATGGCAAATCTATCTGACAAGCGCGCTCACGGGTGAGCATGTTGATGATGCGTTTCATCAACTTGCTTTGATGGTCACAAAATAGACCATGCATGGATTGCCAAAAGAAGTCGGAAATTGGATTTTCAATTTCTTCTATGAAGGGCGCTCTGTCGCATATCTGAAAATCGACGCCCAGTTTTGCGTAGCTGCCAAGGGCGGTAATGTTGAACATCACGGGCTGTCGTCGCTTCGCATTGGCAAGCCTGTTGCCGAGCAGCTTGAGTTCATGGAAGGTTTTCTGCCTTGCCCGGAGCTTCCGTTTCATATCCCCATGGTCGAACTGCCCAGCGGGCGTGTCGCGGACCTTCATTTTTTTGCTGACAACGACTGCGTGTGGCTGGTCTTTCTTGACGCCTCCGCCGAACGCGACAATAGACAGCGGCTTCAACAGAAGGCTTATGAAATGACGCTCCTGCAAGAGAGGGAGCGTCAACTCAACGAGAAATTACAATCGACGAACGAGGCGTTGAGGAAGAGCCAGGAGGGATTGGCGCGTGAATACCAGCGCGCCGAAACCCTGCTCCTCAACATTCTTCCGGCGTCGATCGCGGAGCGGTTAAAAGCGCACAAGAAAATTGCTGACAACCACGCAGAGGTGAGTGTGCTTTTTGCCGACATCGTCGGTTTTACGGAAAGAGCGCGCAGCGTCGGAGCCGTGACGACGCTGGCTATTTTAAATTACTTCTTCAAGGCGGCGGATCGGCTGTCGGAACGACACGGCTGCGAAAAGATCAAGACAATCGGCGATTGTGTGATGGTGGTCGCTGGCCTGCCCACCGCGCGATCCGATCATGCGGGAGCCCTCGCGCGCTATGCGATTGACCTGCGCAAGGCGGTTAAGCGCGAACGCTTCGCGGGAGAACCGATAAGACTGAGAATTGGAATTCACTCAGGACCAATCGTCGCCGGCGTCATAGGTAAGAGGCGGTTCGCCTATGACCTGTGGGGCGAGACCGTTAATCTCGCCTCACGTATTCAAACGTCCGCGGAGCCCGATGAAATCCGTATTTCGGATGCAACGCACCAACTGCTTGGACCAAAGTTTGCTTTCGACCCACTCGGGGAAACGGAATTGCGTGGTACGGGTCGTGTGCGAATGTGGCGGCTCCCGCCCTGATTTGCCGCTTGGCGGTACGCCCAGGAGCACATTGCGTCTCAAGCCAGCCCGACCGCGCCGTCCGCCAGCATCTGCCCCGATAGGCCCAACGCAGCTTGTATGATTCCAAGCTAATATATGCTACCCCTGCGTCATGCGCGGACTGCTGGCACTTGGAATGCTGGTATTGGCGGCTACAACTGCAGCCGCAGGTGAGCAATTGTTCGACTCCATCGCCGCCGGCGACAAGGGTGCCGTGGAGCAAGCCCTGGCAGGCGGTGCCGACGTCGACAGCCGGGCACGCGACCAGGCAACCCTCCTCATCGCTGCAGCGCTCGACAACCAGCCGGAAATCGCCGAATTCCTGGTGAGCAAGGGCGCCGACGTCATGGCGCGTAACTCGGGCGGCTTCACCCCGCTTCATGCGGCGGCCTTCTCGGGCAGCCTGCCGATCGCCAAGCTGTTGCTGGAAAAAGGCGCGGTGCTCGACGATGCCGCCAACAAGGCGGGTGCAACGCCGTTGCTGGTGGCCGGCGAGGAAAACCACGTTGAACTGGCCGAATTCCTTATCGCGAAAGGTGCCGATGTGAACCATCCCGAGGGTCATGGCTACATGCCGACAACGCGCGCATTCTGGAAGGGCAACACGGATATCTTACGACTGTTCAAACGCCATGGTGCTACCTGCCAAGCCAAAATCCTTGGCGAGGCGAACGCGGCGAAGTGCGCCGAGATCCACGATTAACGGAGGATGCAGATGAGCACGATGATCAAGTCACGACTGGTTCGGAATTTGGGAGCGGCTGCCCTGGTCGCGGTAGCTGCGGTCGCCGGCTCGGGATCGGCCTGGGCCGACGATTCGGTAAACACCGGCTATTTCGGCGGTGTGGCAATCATGGGCTACGACACAGTCGCCTATTTCACCGACGGCAAGGCGGTGAAGGGCTCTGAGAACATCTCCTACAACTGGTTGGGTACACCATGGCATTTCGCCAGCAAGAAACATCAGGAAATGTTCATGAGCGACCCGGTCAAGTACGCTCCTCAATATGGCGGCTACTGCGCCGGCGAAGTCGTGGGCGGAGGGGTCACGGTCAATGTCGATCCCGAGGCATTCAAGATTATCGACGGCAAGCTCTACCTGATCTACGACGTCGGCAATGCGGACGATTTCGCCGCGCATGCGGCTGAAAATATACCGAAAGCCGATGCCAACTGGCCGAAGGTCGCGGCCAATTTGGAGCTAGACAAGTATCACTGAGACCAGGTTCGCCTACTGGACGACCGTGAAGTGAAACACCTTACTTGTATTGGCATAGGAGTAGCCTTTGCCGGCTGCGCCATTGCGTCTGTAGACGGGACCGCAGTCGGGGCGCCCGAACAGGTTCTCGCTCTGCTCGCACAAGAGATCGCCATCGACGTAGACGGTTTCGGTGACCAGCCGCGTCGTGGAGCGGAAAGCCGCCTTGCCGTCGCTCCCGATCTGAAGGAAGGCTGGTTGGAGACCGGGCTCGATCTGGCCTTGCAGTGTATGGCCAATGACGAGGGACGCGATCTCAGCACCCTTCAACTGGTCGTGTTCGTCCGGGGTAAAGCCGAAGCGCCATTGGGGTAGGCCCGCCTGGCGCAGTGCGTTGACGAGGATCGCCAGATCCTGCGGGTTCCGGAAATGTGCATGGGTCATCTCCCACCCAGCCAAGGAGTCCACGTAGCTGGACCCTGCTACGAGGCGGAGCCCATCGGCGATTGCGGCTTTCGCATCCGGTAGACGGCCGCCGCGGACATACGCCGCAGCGAGCGTAAAACGAAAGTTGCCAACCGTGGACGCATCGTCGCGTGTGTGCTCGAGAATCTCGATCGCTTTCTCGACATTCCCCTGGAGAAGAAAAACCAGCCCTGCAGTTTCCCGGTTGATGGCGGAGAGGTCGGGGTCGAGCCTGAGCGCCGTCTCCACCGCGGTGGCTGCGTCGGCATGATTGCCGGCGTATAGCTGAACATATCCAAGGGCTGCTTGCGCCTCTGCATCGCCCGGACCGATTGAAACAGCCTTCTTGGCAGAGGCAATCGCATCTTCGTAGCGGCGATTCACGACCTGCATGATACCGAGAATTGCATAGGGCGATGAAAGGTCCGGGTCGAGTTCCAAAGCTCGGCTCGCCTTCTCATAGGCTCTCTTTCGTGCTGGCGCGCTCTGGATGATGTCGTTGAAGGCCTCGCGCCAGATATAGACTGTCGTGCGCGCGTCGGCCGCAAAGGCTTCTGCGAAAGTGGAGTCGAGCCCCTCTGCCTTGTCGTAGAGCGTGAGCGCCTCCCGCAGCCCGGCCTG
Source organism: Mesorhizobium sp. P2_F5 (assembly GCF_056403715.1). NCBI lineage: Bacteria > Pseudomonadati > Pseudomonadota > Alphaproteobacteria > Hyphomicrobiales > Phyllobacteriaceae > Mesorhizobium > Mesorhizobium sp. P2_F5. Next base: position 45,537 of record NZ_JBFUEY010000032.1, read on the forward strand.
CAGGACGCTGCGTGACGCCGTCTCGGCTTGTAGATAGTAATCGTAGGCCTCGAGATTATTCGTCGGCGGGCGTGCCATGCGTTCGCTTTCCGCTGCCGAAGGTTGCATGCCAAGCGCCTTGGCGATCTCCCCGCTCATCTCTTCCTGGACCGCAAACACGCCGGCCATGCCACGGTCGAACCGGTTGGCCCACAGATTGTCGCCCGTTGCCGTATCGATGAGTTGGGCATTGAGGCGGATCTGCTCGCCGGTGCGGCGGACGCTCCCCTCGACGACGAAGCGGACGCCAAGGTCGCGCGCGACGTCCGCCAGCGCCGCAGGCTTATTCTTGTAGGCAAACACCGAGTTGCGCGCGATGACGTCGAGACCGGAAAGCTTGGTGAGGTCGGTGATCAGATCTTCGGTGATGCCGTCAGCGAAATAGTCCTGGCCTGGATCACCGCCGAGGTTTGCAAACGGCAGCACGGCAACCGATGGCCGCGATGGCACCGAGAACGTCTGCCAGGCAAAAATGCCGGCGAGCACGGCAACTGCCAAGGCCGCGACACTCGCCAGGATCACGACGCGCGGGCCTTGCCGGTGGGGTGCGGCCACGACCTTGCCCGAGGCTGCGGGATCCAGCAGCAGCCGATACGCGCGAACCGGATCGGCGATGTTCTTGAGGCGCTGCTCGCCAAGACTGGCAAAGCCGACATCAACCTTGTGCACCGCGTGGTCGAACGCTGTGCCCGAGATGCAGATTCCGCCTGGCTCGGCCATCGACTCCAGTCGCGCGGCGATGTTGACGCCATCGCCATAGATGTCATTTTCCTCAACGATGACGTCGCCGAGATTGACGCCGATGCGAAACCGGATCTGCCGGGTCTCAGTGGTGCCCTTGTTGCGATCGGCCATCCGGCGTTGGATCATGGCAGCACACTGGACGGCATCGACGACACTCGCGAACTCGACGAGCGCGCCGTCGCCCATGAGCTTGATAATGCGACCGTGGAATTCCTTGATCGCGGGGTCGACCAGTTCGCGACGGCAACTTTTCAACCGCTCGAGCGTACCGACCTCATCCTCGCCCATAAGCGTGCTGTATCCGACCACATCGGCAGCAAGTATCGCGGTAAGCCTTCGCTCCATACCTGCCTGCGCCCTCCCGGTCGATCAAGTGGCTTCGCTGTAGCCTATTCTAGTCCCGCGTCGGACGCGAGCGTGGTCAGCTCACGACATCGGACCTCGGAGGTACAACGTCCGCTATGGAGCTCGACAAATATCACTGAGATGCGTGCATCTACTGAACCACCGTGAAGTGAAACACCTTGCTTGAATTGACAAAGGAATAGCCTTTGCCGGCTGTGTCGTTGCGTCTGTAGACGGGTCCGCAGTCGGGGCGCCCGAACATATTCTCGCTCAGCTCGCACAAAAGGTCGCCATCGACACGGATGGTCTCGGTGACCAGCCGCGTCGTGGAGCGGAAGGCTGCCTTGCCGTCGCTCCCGATCTGGAGGAAGGCTGATTGGAGACCAGGTTCAAGCTGGCCCTGCAGCGTATGGCCCAGCACCAACGAGGCGATCTCTTCGCCCTTCAAGCGATTGTGCTCGTCGCCGGTGAAGCCGAACGGCCATTCGGGCAAGCCCGCCTGCTGCAACGCATCGATGATGAGAGCCAAATCCTGCGGGTTACGGTACTGGGCACCGTTGAGCCGGTATGCGGACAATGAATCGAACCCCGGTGTGGACATGGCACCCAGTCCCTCGGCGACCGCCGCCCTCGCATCCTGCAGGCGGCCGGCGCGGGCGTAAGCGGCACCAAGCGTGATCGTGAAATCTCCGACTGACGGCGCGTCGGCGCGGGTGCGTTCGAGCGCCTCGATCGCCTTGTCGTTGCTACCTTGAATGAGAAAGACCAGACCGGCAATTTGCCGGTTGATGGGTGAAAGATTGGGATCGAGCCTGAGCGCTGTCTCGACCGCTTCGGCAGCCTCGGCATGATTGCCGGCGAACAATTGCACGTATCCCAGAGCTATTTGCGTCTCCGCATCGCCGGGGCCGAGTGCGACGGCTCGCTCGACCGAAGCGATAGCTTCCGCGTAGCGGCGATCCACGACCTGCATGATGCCTAGAACCGCATAAGGCGACGAAAGATCCGGGTCGAGTTGCAGCGCGCGGCTTGCCTTCTCATAGGCGCGCTTGCGCGCCGGCGCGCTCTGCATGATGTCGTTGAACGATTCACGCCAGATATAGACTGTCATGCTTGCATCCGCCGCGAAGGCTTCGGCAAAAGCGGGGTCGAGCTCCTCCGCCTTGTCGTAGAGCGTGAGCGCCTCCCGCAGCCCGTCACGCCGGCCGGTCCGTGCTGTCTGCTCGGCGCGAAGGTAGAAGTCGTAGGCTTCAAGGTTTTCGGTCGGCGGGCGCGCCATGCGCTCGCTTTCCGCTGCCGAAGGTTGCATGCCAAGCGCCTCGGCGATCTCCCCGCTCATTTCGTGCTGGACGGCAAACACGCCGGCTATGCCACGGTCGAACCGGTTGGCCCATAGATTGTCGCCCGTTGCCGTGTCGATGAGTTGGGCATTGAGCCGGATCTGGTCGCCGGTGCGGCGGACGCTCCCCTCGACAACGAAGCGGACGCCAAGGTCGCGCGCGACGTCCGCCAGCGCTGCAGGCTTGTTCTTGTAGGCGAACACCGAGTTGCGCGCGATGACGTCGAGACCGGAAAGCTTGGTGAGGTCGGTGATCAGATCTTCGGTGATGCCGTCAGCGAAATAGTCCTGGCCTGGATCACCGCCGAGGTTTGCAAACGGCAGCACGG
>NZ_JBFUEY010000033.1:0-44145 GCF_056403715.1 Mesorhizobium sp. P2_F5
CCGAGTGTCGCTCCGAGTGTCGCTTACGCGGCTCTCTTGAATTCTCACAAGGGCTTATTCAGAAGCAAACTGCTTCGCCGCCAGCGGCGCACCGCCCTCGTTCGTGAGGCGTATATAGTCGCCACCCACTCAAACTGTCAACTCCATTCCACGATGTTTTTGAACTTTTTGCGACAGAAGTTTTGGAGCCGGCTGACTGCCCCAGGGGAACATTGGGGTTGCCCAGAAGGAGCCCTATTGCCGCCGCATTGCCGTTCGACACCAAGGCCAACAAAGAAGGCCCTGCGCGACCCGCGCGGCGCCTTCCTATAAGAGACCAAATCGGGGCCTGCGCATCACCGGTCCGGTGCCTCTTATAAGAGCGTAAAGACGCCTCTTTATAAGGGGCCGTAAAACAGAGCGTGTGAGTGGGGATTTCGCCGCTTCGTTGACTTCACCCGCCGTGACAGGCAAATGTCATGGCCCAACAAGAGCCGACAAGCCGTTCCGCCCGGGGAAGAAGCAGCCTTTCTGGATGCCAGACACGGAAGATGTCATAGCCGAACTCGGCAATGAGCCGCCGCTGATCGCGGATGGCCGCAGCGGACCGCCCGACCGGCGCGAGGTTTCGGCGCGCTGGCTGTCGGGCACCTTCCTTACCGGCGTGACCTCGAGCGTGCTGATGGGCGTGGCGCTGTTTGCCGCCCTCGACGGCCGCCAGCAACTGGCAACCCCGCCCGAAATCGCCGAACTGGCCCAGCTCGAAAGCGGCGGCGATTCCGGCGAGGTCGCCAAGACCACCAGACTGGTGGCGCCGCGCCAGATCGCCAAGGCCAAGGACCGCCGGCGCATGGAAGTGTCGATGGTGACCAAGGTCGGCGACCGCGACGTTATCCACACCGTGCCGTTCGTGCAGATCAAGATGGCGCTGGCCGCCGGCCACACCACCAACCGGGCCTATCCGCCATTCGACCCGATGCAGGTGTTCGGCGACGACGGCGACTCAACGCCCGCGCAGCCGGCGACGGCTTCCGCGGTTGGCGGCCAGATCTACGGCGCCAAGGTCGAAAGCGAGATGAGCCTGAAGACGGTCGATTTCCCGATGGAGACGGCCTCTTTCGACGAAAAGAGCGACCTGTCCGCCGATGAGGTGGAAAGGGTGGTGCGCGAGGCCGGTACGGATCTCAGCGACGGCGCTATCCAGGTTGCCTCGCTGCATTATGTCGACCCGCAGCGATTCGGCGACGCCTTCGCCGAATCGATGGCCGGCTCCTATGACGTCAAGATCGTGCCGGAAAACGTTTCGGTGGCGCCGCGCGTCGCCCTCGACGACCAGACCCCGGCTTTCGCCGAGGAAATCATCCCCTTTACCAGGGACCGCGACATTGCCGAGGCCTTTGCCGATTCGGGCTATACGGGCGATGACGCGACCGGCATGGCCGAGGCGATCGGCAAGCTGCTCAACGCACCGGCGCTGAAGGCCGGAACCGTGTTGCGCGTCGGCCTCGAAGTGCATGGTGACGCCGCCAAGGTCGTTCGCACCAGCGTCTATGACAAGACCACGCATATCGTGACCATCGCGCTCGACGACCGCGGCCAGTATGTGCCAGCGCAGGAACCGGAGCCAAATCCCGAATTGCTGACCGCGTTCGATGATTCGTCGGCGCCGGTGGTTGTTCGCGGCAATCTGCCGAACGTCTATGACGGCATTTACCGCGCCGCGTATTCCTATGGCATGTCGAAGAAGCTGACCCAGCAACTGGTCAAGCTCCTGGCCTCCGGCGTCGATTTTCAGTCCAGGCTCAATCCGTCGGACCGCATCGACGTGCTGTTCTCGCAGCCGGACGGCGACGACCAGGCGTCCGACGAATCGGAACTACTCTATGTCTCGTCGACCTTCGGCGGCCAGACACGCAACTTCTACCGCTTCCAGATGCAGGACGGCTCGACCGACTATTTCGACGAGGATGGGTCGAGCGCCGAGCAGTTCCTGCTGCGCAATCCCCTACCCGCCGGGAAATTCCGCTCCGGCTTCGGCGCCCGCCGGCATCCGATCCTCGGCTATGTCCGCATGCATACCGGCGTCGACTGGGCAGCGCCGATCGGAACGCCGATCATCGCCGCCGGCAACGGCACCGTCGAAAAGGCTGGCTGGGCCGGCGGCTACGGCAAGCAGATCATCATCCGCCATGCCAATGGCTATGAGACGTCCTACAATCACCAGAGCGCTTTTGCCAAAGGCATCGAGCCGGGCGTTCATGTCCGCCAGGGCCAGACCATCGGCTTCCTCGGCCAGACCGGCCTCTCCACCGGTCCGCATCTTCACTATGAGCTGATCGTCAACGGCACCAAGGTCGACCCGATGCGCGTGCGCCTGCCGGTCGGCAAGGTTCTGAAGGGTGACGACCTCGTCGCCTTCAAGCGCGAACGCGAGCGCATCGACGACCTGCTCAAGCAGGAAGACAGCAATTCGCTGAAGGTCGCGAGCGCCAAGATCGAAGGCTGAGCCTTCACAACGAACGCTGAATCACATTTGCGCCGAATCAAAGCATTTCGAATCAGCCCGCTCGAATCAGGTCGGCTGATTCTCTTCGGCTCGTGACCAGGGCAGCCTTTGCCCCGAAACGGTCGCCCAGGCGATAATAGCAGCCAGCAGGCAAAGCACCGCCGTCACTGTCGACACGGCCGCGAACGCCGCATCGCTGGCGGCAAGCCGTGTTGCATCAAGTTCGGGCGCCAGGCTGGCCAATGCCGGTTCGCCGAACCCCGGAATGCCCGGCCTGACGCTGGTGTCGAGCATCGTCGAATAGACCCAGGCCGCGAGCGAACCCATCGCCGCCACAGCGATCAGCCCGCCAATGCGCGAAACCGCGTTGTTGATGCCGGAGGCGGCACCCGTATCCTTGTCTTCGACCGCCGTCATGATCGCCGTCGACAGGGGCGAGACCACCAGCGCCATGCCGAGCCCCATCACCGCCATCAGCGGAAACGTGCCGGTCCAGAAATTGTGCATGCCGGCATGGGAGAGCAGTGCGAGACCGGCAAAGGCGACGGCGACGACCAGGCAGCCGCAGGCAATCGGAAAGCGCGGACCGATGCGATCCGACCATTGGCCGACCGGACCCGACAGCAGCGCGATCGACGCCGAGAGCGGCAGGAAGATGAAGCCTACCTCCTTGGTGCTCAGCCCCCAGCCGGCGATCAAGAGCATCGGCAGATAGAACAAATTGGCCGACAGCGCGAAGTAGAGGAAGAAGGTGGCGACGTTGGCGCCGGCAAAGGCGCCGATCCGAAACAGCTTGAGATCAATCATCGGCTCGCTCTGCCGAAGCTCGAAGACAATGAAGATCACGAGCAGCACCGCGCCCGCGGCGATGCTCGGCCCCGACATCAGTCCACCGTCTTCGGCGCTCATCGCGGTCAGTCCGTAGGCAAGCGCCCCGAAGGCAAGCGTGGCGAGAGCGGCGCCGCCGAGATCGAGGCTTCGCTTCTCCGTCGGCGCGTCGGCGGGAATCTTGGCCAGCAGCAGATAGATCGAGATCAGCCCGAGCGGCAGGTTGACGGCGAAGATCGCCCGCCAGATGCCGCCGCCAAAAGCCGACAGGACGAAGCCGCCCAGCACCGGACCGAGCGCCGTCGTCAGCGCCGAAGCGGCCGCCCAGATGCCGATCGCCCGGCCGCGCTCGTTCTTCGGATAGGACTTGGCGATGATGGCGAGGCTGCCCGGCACCATGATCGCCGCACCAATGCCCTGAATGGCACGAAAGGCGATGAGCACCAGCGCATTCGGCGCCACCGCGCAGGCAAGCGAAGCGACAATGAACAGTGCAATGCCGGCGCCGAAGGCGCGCCTGAGGCCGAATCGGTCGCCGGCCGCACCGCCGGCCAGGATCAGCGCCGACAGCGTCAGTGCATAGGCATTGGAAATCCATTGCGCCTCGGCCAGGCTGGCGCCGAGGTCGACGCGGATCGCCGGCATTGCGATGGCCAGGATCGAACCGTCGATGAAGCCGAGCGCCGACGCCAGGATCGCCGCGACCAGCACGAATTTGCGCTGCGACGGCGGACAAAACGAACCGTTGGCAAGTGAGCTGGTCAGGGGAACGGCTGCGGCTTCGCTCGGAGACTTCATGAGCGCTGCTTAGACTTGTTGCGGGCGGCCAACAACCAGCCAGCGCCCCGCTGTCATGAATCCAGTCCCATCAATGGCCTGCCCGCATGGCAGGGTCACATCAACCTGGATGTAAACCGCCGGGGTCGTGCTAGATTTTCACGACGATCGCAAGCGAAGGGGAAGCCGCATGAAACGCCCGCTCGAACCATCGGTAGAGGCACGCGGGCGCGTTGTCGGCATCACCGATGGCGTCTTTGCCATTGCGCTTACCCTGATCGTGCTTGAGATTCGCGTGCCGGCGCACGAAATGGTCCACTCCGAGGGCGAGTTGCTTTCGGCAATCGCCGGGCTCGCGCCACGCTTCCTGACCTATGCGCTGAGTTTCCTCACGCTGACCATCTTCTGGTTCGGCCAGCAGGCGCAGCACGGGCTGATCGCCAGGTCCGATCGGCGGCTGGCCACGTTGAACCTGTGTTTTCTCGCCTTCATCGCCTTGCTGCCGTTCTCGACCGACCTGCTGGCCGATTTCCTCGAGTTCCGAACCGCGGTGATTGTCTACTGGCTCAACCTGCTGATGCTGGGCGTGACGCTGTTCGCCAGCTGGCGGTATGCGGACAAGAACGGCTTTCTGGCAGAGGATGTCGATGCGGAGACGAAGCGCACCGTCTATGTGCGCATCGTCAAGGCACAGATCCTGTGGGCCGTGGGCGCAGCACTCTGCCTCATCAGCCCGCTGCTCAGCGTCGGCTTTATCCTGGTCGTGCAGCTGATCTATGCACTCGCGTTGCGCAACTCACTGCTGCGCAACATCATCGGCTGAGGGTCCGCCGACGAACTCGACGGTCACGCCCGGCGACACAAGTTTGGCCAGTTCACGCGCATCCCAGTTGGTCAGGCGCACGCAGCCATGGCTTTCGGTCTTGCCGATCTTGGAGGGATCGGGCGTGCCGTGAATGCCATAGGTCGGCTTGTCCAGCGCGATCCACACCGAGCCGACCGGGCCGTTCGGACCCGGCGGAATGGTCAGGATCTTGTCGTTCTGGCCCTGCTTGAAATTGATGCTGGGGTTGTAGGTGTAGTTCGGATCGAGCGCGACGCGCGACACCGTATGGGTGCCGGTTGGCGACGGCGTGTCGGCTGAGCCGATAGTGGCCGGATAGGCTGCGACCAACTTGCCATCGGCGTCATAGGCGAACACCTGCTTCTTATCCTTGTCGGCGACGATGCGGGCAACCGGCGTTGCCACCAGCCTGCCGAAATTGGCGACCTTGATGATGGTGCCGGGACCATTAAAGTCGGCCTCGGGATTGAGCCCCTTCAGGTAGTTCTCATCCATGTGGAAGCGCTCGGCCAAGGCTTCGGTAACGGAGGTGTAAGCCATGCGGTCGAGCTGCGCCTTCTGGCTGTAGTCTTCCGGTATCGAGGCGACATAGGGGCCGGCCGCGTCCTCAGAGGTAATGGTATAATTGGCGAAAGCATCGCCGCCGGTTTGCGCCAGCGCTGCCTGGATGCCGACCGAATCGGTCGAGCGCAGATTGCTGCCGGTGATCTGGTTGTAGGCGGCAAGCGCCTTGTCGACATTGGAGCCGAAGCGTCCATCGATGACGCCGGGCGAGGCGCCGGCGCGGTCGAGCAGCACCTGCAAGGCAGCCACATCCTGGCGTGCGCCGAGTGAAAGCGAGGGATCGACGACGGTCTTGCCGCCCTCGGTCTTGGGCGGCAGAGCGGCCTCGTCGCCGGGCGCCGCCGGCTCGGCGGGATCGATCGAAGCTTCGTTCAGCGGCTGGCGCTTGACGGGTCCCGGCTCGGCCGAGTTCGGCGCTTCCGGATAGGTGTCGCTGTAGTTGCCGTCATCCTGCGGCGCCGACGGATAGGCATCCACCGAATTGCCGCTGTCAGGATCGTACTCGTTGTCCGGCGGAATGACCCTGCCTTCCTCTTCCAATTGCTTGCGGCGGAAACGCGCCATGTCTTCGGGATCGTCGAGATAATAGCGGTCGTCATCCCCGACCGGCGCGCGTCCAAGTTCGCGCGCCCGCATCTGGCGGCGCAGCGCACGGCGGTCGAGCCTGGTCTGCGGCGGCTGGATGGCGATGACCTTGCCGGTGTCGGCATCGACAATGACACGGTTGCCCCTGGCGTCGTAGTAGATGTCGAGATTGCCATCCTGGGCAAGCACGATGCCGCCGCTATCGGCAGCGCGAACAACCGGCAGCGCACTATCCACCGTCGGCGATGCCATGGCGCTGGACGCAAGCAGCCCGGCGGCGAGCACCGAAAAGGCAAAGATCGTGCGGAACATGGTGGTCAAACTCTCCGGTCCGTAATTGCCGCCGCTCCGGCAGTGTTCCCTTCAGAACGCACTCGCCTCCGTTTGGATGCGCAAGGAACGCCCTGACCGTCAAAAGCCTGCGGGCAAACCCCTTCGCCAGCAAACCAGAACATAAGCTTTCCAACATGAACCGGGCATGAAGATGGCGGATTTCAGGTCGCTACAGGCCCAGTTCCTTGCGTGTCTGCTTCGTCAGCTTGAGGACGACGAGGCGATGGCTTTCGCCGAGATAGTCCTTCAGCGCACCATCATCCATGCTTTGGCTTGTCTGACGCTGGATCCATTTCATGCCGCGCGAGGCGAGATAGGGCGCCGGCCGGCAGCCAGGCTGATCCTTCAGAATGTCAAAGGCCATTTCGGAACATTTGAAGGTGACGAAAAGCTGGTCGCCATCATTCCAGCCGCCTATGGCAAAGACCTTGCCGCCGACCTTCCAGACATGGGCGCCACCCCACTGCACGACATGCGTGGTCTGCGGCAGCGAGGCGCAGAAGCTGTTGTAGTCGTCCAGCGTCATGTGCGCCCCCCGCCAATTCACAAGAAAGCGCCGCGCGTCCGTTCGGGCGCGCGGCGTTTTGATCAGGCTGCTGCCTCGGTCGCCACCACGGTGGGCTTCGAGCGGAAATTCAGCCGGTCGGAGCCGGCGGTGACCTTGACGGTCGAGCCGTCGAGGATCTCGCCGAGCAGGATCTTCTCCGCCAACGGATCCTGCAGGTCCTTCTGYATCACCCGCTTCAACGGCCGCGCGCCATAGGCCGGGTCGTAGCCCTTGGCCGCCAACCAGTCGATCGATTCCTGGTCGAGCGACAGCGTGATCTTGCGGTCGACGAGCAGGTTTTCCAGCCGCTTGAGCTGGATCTCGACGATGCGGCCCATATCCTGCCGGCGCAGCCGGTGGAACAGGATCACCTCGTCGATGCGGTTGAAGAATTCCGGCCGGAACTCCTTCTTGACGAGGTTCATCACCTCGTCGCGGACGACATCGACGTCCTGGTCCTCGCCGAGATTGACCAGATATTCGGCACCGAGGTTCGACGTCATGATGATCAGCGTGTTGCGGAAGTCGACCGTGCGGCCCTGCCCGTCCGTCAGCCGGCCGTCGTCGAGCACCTGCAAAAGCACGTTGAAGACATCCGGATGCGCCTTCTCGATCTCGTCGAACAGCACGACCTGGTATGGCCGGCGCCGCACCGCTTCGGTCAGCGCGCCACCTTCCTCATAGCCGACATAGCCGGGAGGTGCGCCGATCAGCCGGGCGACCGAGTGCTTTTCCATGTATTCCGACATGTCGATACGCACCAAGGCGCTCTCGTCGTCGAACAGGAAATTGGCCAGCGCCTTGGTCAGCTCCGTCTTGCCGACACCGGTCGGGCCGAGGAACATGAACGAGCCGATCGGCCGGTTCGGATCCTGCAGCCCGGCGCGGGCACGACGCACGGCCTTGGAGACAGCCTGCACCGCCTCGCCCTGGCCGACGACACGCTTGCCGATCTCGTCTTCCATGCGCAACAACTTGTCGCGTTCGCCCTGCAGCATCTTGTCGACCGGAATGCCGGTCCAGCGCGACACGATATGGGCGACGTGGTCGGGCGTGACCACCTCTTCGACCATGCCGGCCTTGCCGTCCTGGGCCTCGGCTTCCCTGAGCTTCTTCTCCAGTTCCGGGATCTTGCCATAGGCAAGCTCGCCGGCGCGCTGGAATTCACCCTTGCGCTGGGCAATGGCAAGCTCGTTGCGAGCCTCATCAAGCTGCTTCTTCAAGTCGGCGGCAAGCCCAAGCTTCTGCTTCTCGGCCTGCCATCTGGTCGTGATCTCGGTTGATTCCTCCTCGAGGCCGACGAGTTCCTTTTCCAGACGGGCGAGCCGATCCTTCGAGGCGTCATCGGTCTCGACCTTCAGCGCCTCACGCTCGATCTTGAGCTGCATGATGCGGCGGTCGATCTCGTCCAGCGCTTCGGGCTTGGAATCGACCTGCATCCTGAGCCGCGACGCGGCTTCGTCGACAAGGTCGATCGCCTTGTCCGGCAGGAACCGGTCGGCGATGTAGCGGTTGGACAAGGTTGCCGCCGCGACCAGTGCCGAATCCGAAATGCGCACCTTGTGGTGCTGCTCGTATTTCTCCTTCAGGCCGCGCAGGATCGAAACCGTGTCTTCAACCGACGGCTCGTCGACGAACACCGGCTGGAAGCGGCGCGCGAGCGCCGCGTCCTTCTCGACATGTTTTCTGTATTCATCGAGCGTGGTCGCGCCGACGCAGTGCAGTTCGCCTCGCGCCAGCGCCGGCTTCAACAGGTTCGAAGCATCCATGGCGCCATCGGCCTTGCCGGCGCCGACCAGCGTGTGCATCTCGTCGATGAACAGGATGATGCCGCCGGCGGCAGCGGTGACTTCATTGAGCACGGCCTTCAGCCGCTCCTCGAACTCGCCGCGATATTTGGCGCCGGCAATCAGCGCGCCCATGTCGAGCGCCATCAGCTGCTTGTCCTTCAGCGATTCCGGCACGTCGCCATTGACGATGCGCAGCGCCAAGCCTTCGGCGATCGCCGTCTTGCCGACGCCGGGTTCGCCGATCAGTACCGGATTGTTCTTGGTGCGCCGCGACAGCACCTGGATGGTGCGGCGGATCTCGTCGTCGCGGCCGATCACCGGGTCCAGCTTGCCGGCGCGGGCGTCGGCGGTCAGGTCGCGCGCGTACTTCTTCAGTGCGTCATAAGCCTGCTCGGCGCTCGCCGAATCGGCGGTGCGGCCCTTGCGGACATCGTTAATCACCTGGTTCAGCGCCTGTGCGGTCACGCCGGCCTTGCCCAGGATATCAGCCGTCTTGGCGGACTTTTCCATGGCCAGCGCCTGCAACAGCCGCTCGACTGTGACAAACGAGTCGCCGGCCTTCTTGGCCAGTTCTTCCGCCGTCGAAAACACCTTGGCCAGCGGCTGCGCCAGATAGAGCTGGCCGTTGCCGCCTTCGACCTTGGGCATGGCCTCAAGTGCGGTTTCGACGCCGAGCTTGACGTCACGGACATTACCGCCGGCGCGCTCGATCAGCGAAGCGGCCAGCCCCTCATCGTCATCGACGAGGACTTTGAGCATATGTTCGGGAGTGAATTGCTGGTGGTTGCGCGAGAGCGCCATTGTCTGGGCGGACTGGATGAATCCGCGGACGCGCTCGGAGTATTTCTCGAGGTTCATATCTGTCTCCTTCCATCACCGGCCCGCTTTGCGGCACCGGATCAGATTGCGGTGACGGACCCGCTCATCCGAGCCGGGTCCAGTTCACGCCAGATATGGGGCGCAAGCCATTGCGGCTCAAGACGTCGGGCTGATGATATTGCATGCCCGCGCAAACGAAAACGGCGGAGATTTCTCTCCGCCGTTTTGCAAGGATTGCCGTCTTTGTCCGGTCAGTTGTTGGCGTCGACGACGAACGGGTCGCCGGCAGGGTTTTCAGCCGGTGCCGCATCCGCCACGTCAACAGCGGCAGCGGTCTCGCTGACGCGATCCATCTGGTCACCACCAGCCTGCTCGTCACCGACCTGATCGGCATTGGTGCGCGGGCGGCGCGGACGCCGCGGGCGACGGGCAGCGCCGCTCTCGGCGGCCGCCTCATTGAGCTCGGCCCGGGCAGCAAGAGCTGCCGGCGAAAGGTTTTCGTACACCGGTGCCGGCTCGGAAAAACCGGTCTCGGCCGCGGGCTCAGCCGCAGCGACGGTCTCCGCCTGTGCCGGCGTCTCGGTGAAGCGCTGCTGGTCGCCGCGCTGGCCGCTCTGCTCGCCGCGCTGGGCAAAGTCGCCACGCTGCTCGTTCTGGCCATAACCGCCACTGGGGCGACGGTCACGGTTGCGGCCATTGTTGTCGCGGCCATTATTGTTGCGGCCGTTGTTGTCACGGCCATTGTTGTTGTCGCGGCCGTTTTCCTGGCCATATGCCAGTTCGGCCGGCGTGCCTTCGATCGTCGGCTGCGGGCCGTTGCCGGGGTTGGCCAGCGGAGCTTGCGTCTCGCCACCATTGTTGTTGCCGGCACTGTCGAAATCGTCGCGATCTTCGTCGTCGTCGAAATCGTCGCGGTTCTGCTGGGCATTCTGGATCGGCATCTGCGCCTGAGCGGCGGCAATGATGCGATTGTAGTGCTCGGCATGCTGGAGGTAGTTCTCCGCCATCACCCGGTCGCCGGAGCTTTGCGCGTCACGGGCCAGAGTGGCGTATTTTTCGGCGATCTGCTGAGCCGATCCGCGGATCTTCACGTCCGGGCCATTGCTCTCGTAGTTGCGCGTCAGGGGGTTGGGGCCCTTGCGGTTGTTGTTGTTATTGTTGTTGCCACCGCCGCCGCCATTGTTGTTGCGACCGCGCATGCGCCTGTTCTGCTGTTGTGGCCTCATTAGACTCTCTTCATTTTGAAATTTTCGAAAAACTTTTCACGAACGGAGGCGCTCATGCAGCCAGCCGTTTCGTTTCTTCACCGGCGTTCGCCCGCATCAATTGCGTTGGCGCCACGTGTCATCCTGTTCCGGTTACATCACTTGCCGGACGATTCCCGCACGAAGCTTGGGCGTCGTTTGCGCAAGAAGGCAGCTATTTCCAAGGAAAACCGAATCGCTAAGAGCACTGCCTGCTTCGTCTCATCCGGTTAAGGGGACCCTAGCCGCATTCCCCGGCATTGCCAAGCGCTTTTTTGCACTGCGTCAAGGCTTTCCCTGTTCAAACACAAGAACCCTGTCATTTCCGCCAAGGTCGACAAATGCTCCGGCCAGCCTGTAGCCAGCTGCCGCGAATATGTCTTTGACCTCATTGCGCTGCGTGTGGCCGATCTCGACCGCAATCTTGCCTTGTGCTTCCAGAAACCTTGCCGCCTCGGCGGCGATTATCCTGTAGGGGCCAAGACCGTCCACACCGCCATCAAGGGCTCTGCATGGATCGAAATCGCGGACCTCGTCCTGCAGATTTCCAATGTCTCCAGAGGGTATATAGGGAGGGTTTGCGGCAATTACATGGTACCGGCCTGAAACTTTTGCGAACCAATCGGAGTGCAGGGCCTCAAACCGGCCGGCCAGCCCGAGTTGCCTGGCATTGCGGGTCGCGGTCGTGAGCGCATCTTGCGAAATATCCACGCCGGTGGCGGTCGCGGCCGGAACGGCGCTGAGCAGCGCCAGCGCAATGGCGCCGGTGCCAGTGCCAAGATCGAGTATGCGGCATTCCCCCAGCCTTTCGGCCGTTTCGCTGGCGAAGGGCAGGATCGCCTCGACCAGCGTTTCGGTGTCCGGCCGCGGCTCCAGTGTTTCCGGCGACAGCGCGAGGCGCAAGCCGTAGAATTCGCGATAGCCAAGGATGCGGTGCACCGGCTCTCCGGCAAGGCGTCGCTGCAAGGCGGCATCGATTGCCGTGACCGCACCGGCATCGAGCGCCCTTTGCGGATCGGCGATGGCTTGCGTGCGGTCTGTGCCGGAGAAATGTTCGACGATCAGCCTGGCATCCAGCGCCGGGTCGGCGAGACCAGCCGCGGCAAGCCGCTCCCGCGCTGCCCGCAGCAGCGGCCCGAGCGTGCCGGGCAGGATGTCAGCCATCGAGGCCAATATCGGCGAGCAGCTTCGACTGGTGGTCGGCGATGAGCGCGTTGATGACCTCGTCGAGCTCGCCCATCATCACCCGGTCGAGCTTGTAGAGCGTCAGGTTGATGCGGTGATCGGTAAGGCGCCCTTGCGGAAAATTGTAGGTGCGGATGCGCTCCGAACGGTCGCCGGAACCCACCTGCGATTTTCGCGCTTCGGAGCGCTCGTCGTCCGCCTTGCTGCGCTCCATGTCATAGAGCCGCGCACGCAGGATCTGCATGGCTTTGGCCCGGTTCTGGTGCTGCGACTTCTCCGCCTGCACGACCATGATGCCGGTCGGCAGATGGGTGATACGCACCGCCGAATCGGTGGTGTTGACGTGCTGGCCGCCGGAACCCGAGGCGCGCATGGTGTCGATGCGAATGTCCTCGGCGCGGATGTCGATATCGACCTCTTCGGCTTCCGGCAGCACGGCGACCGTCGCCGCAGAGGTATGGATGCGCCCGCTGGCCTCGGTCGCCGGCACGCGCTGCACGCGATGCACGCCGGATTCGAATTTCAGATGGGCAAAGACGCCCCGGCCGGAAATGGTGGCGATGATTTCCTTGAAGCCGCCGGCATCGCCGTCACTGGCCGACACCGTCTCAAAGCGCCAGCCGCGTTCGGCGGCATAGCGCTCATACATGCGAAACAGGTCGCCGGCGAAAAGCGCTGCCTCATCGCCGCCGGTGCCGGCACGGATTTCGAGGATGGCGTTCTTGTCGTCGGCGGCATCCCTGGGCAGCAACAGGATCTGGATGTCCTTCTGCAGTTCCTCGATGCGCTCCTCGACCCCGGGCAGATCGGCCTCGGCCAATGCCCTCATCTCGGCATCGGTCCCCTTGTCGGCAAGCATCGCCTCAAGGTCGGCCTGCTCATGCTCGGCTGAGCGCAATTCCCGGACCTTGGCCACCATCTCCTGCAGCTCGGCATATTCCGACGCCATCTTTACATAGGCATCGGCCGCCGGCCCGGCCGACATCTGCGCTTCGAGCATCTCGAAACGCTTGACGACCTGATCCATACGCTCGCGGGGAAGATTGATCATGATCTTGAAACTTCGGTGGAATTCACGTCAGGGCGAGTCGAAAATGGCGAGTTTTGAGAACCGGAGCGGAATGTACATTTGGGTACATGAGCACCGGAAGCGCAGAAAGTTGCCATTTGCAGACCGCCCTCACGTGAATCTAGAGAGGGATGGAGCGGTCGTCGGCAAAGGCCTGCAGCAGCGCCCGCATCGGCAGCCCATGCGCCGGCGCCATCAAATTATCATCGAAGAACGCCTGCAATTCCTCCAGCGGCAGTTCGGTCAGCATCGCCTTGACCGGGCCGATCGAGGCCGGCGACATCGAGATCGAGCGGTAGCCAAGGCCGATCAGCGCCATGGCGGAGATGGGTTTTCCCGCCAGTTCGCCGCACAGCGTCACTGGCGTGTGGTTGCGTGCGCCGGCATCGGCAATCTGCTTCAGCACTCTGAGGAACGGCGCCGACAGCGTGTCGAAGCGGTTGGATAGCTGCGTGTTGCCGCGATCGACCGCCATGACGAACTGGAACAAATCGTTGGAGCCGACCGAGACGAAATCCACCGCCTTCATCAGATCGTCGAGCTGGAACAGCAGCGACGGCACTTCCAGCATGGCGCCAAGCTTGAGGCTTGTCGGCAGATGATGGGCAAAGCGCGAGAGATGCCGGACCTCACGGTCGATGATCTCGCGCGCCTGGGCGATTTCGCCGAGTTCGGTCACCATCGGCAGCATCAGCTTCAGTTCGCGTCCGCCGCAGGCCTTCAGCAGAGCGCGAATCTGCGTCCTGAGCAGGCCCGGCCGGTCGAGCGTCAGGCGGATCGCCCGCCAGCCCAGCGCCGGGTTTTCTTCCTGGATCGCACCCTTGAAGTAGGGCAGCACCTTGTCGCCGCCAATGTCGATGGTGCGGAAGGTGACCGGCTTGCCGCGCGCCGCGTCGAGCACGTCGCGGTAGAGTTTCTCCTGCGCCTCGGCGCGCGGGAAGGTCGAGGCGACCATGAACTGCAATTCAGTGCGGAACAGGCCGATGCCAGCCGCGCCCGCCTCGGCCAGCTGCGGCAGATCGACGGCCAGGCCCGCATTCATCAACAAATCGACCTGGACGCCGTCCTTGGTCATTGATGGCTTCTTGCGCAGTTCCCGATAGACTTCCTGCCGGCGCGCCCGGAAGCGGACTTTTTCGGCATAGGCGGCTTCGAGGTCCGGCTGAGGCCGCAGATGGATCGTGCCTTCCTCACCGTCGACGATGATGGCATCGCCGTTTTCCGCCATGGAAACGGCGCCCTTCATCTGGCCGGCGACCGGAATGCCCATGGCGCGCGCGACGATAACGACATGGCTGGTGGCGGCGCCGTCTTCCAGCACCACGCCGCGCAGTTTGTCGCGGGGATAGTCGAGCAGCTCGGCCGCGCCCATCGAACGGGCGACCAGGATGGCGTCCTTCGGCAAGGACGCCGCGACATCCTCCGGCCCGCGGCCCATCAGCTGGCGCAGCAGCCGGTTGGCGAGATCGTCGAAATCGCTCATCCGCTCGCGCAGATAGGGATCGGTCATGTGCAGCATGCGGGCGCGCATGTCGCTCTGCACCTTTTCCACCGCCGCTTCCGCCGTCAGGCCGTTGCGGATCGCCTCTTCCAGCCGGCGCACCCAGCCGCGGTCGTTGGCGAACATGCGATAGGCTTCGAGCACCTCGCGATGCTCGCCCTCGAAGGCGACGTCGCGACGCTCCAGCATGTCGTCGATGGAAAGCCTGAGCGATCCGAGCGAGGTTTCCAGCCGGCGCACCTCCTCTTCGCTGTCCTCGTTGAACAGATTGGTGACGACGATGCGCGGCTCGTGCAGAACGACATGGCCAAGCCCGACGCCGTCATTGAAGGACAGGCCGGTAAAGCTTACGGGACGGCGCAGATCGAGTTCGAGGCCGGGCCGGGTCAAGCGCGCCAGATCGCCGGTGGCGATCATCTCGGCGATCACCATGGCGGTGGTTTCCAGCGCCTCGACCTCGTCGTCGCGATAGTGGCGCATGGTCTTGTTCTGCACCACCAGCACGCCGAGCGTGCGCCCTGCCCTCAGCACCGGCACGCCGAGGAAGGAGTTGTAGATCTCTTCGCCCGTCTCCGGCAGGTAGGCGAAGGCCGGGTGTTCCTGCGCATTGGAGAGGTTGAGCGGCCGGGCGCTGGCGGCAATCGTGCCGACCAGGCCCTGCCCCAGCCGCAACTGCGCCAAGTGGACGGCGTTCGGGTTCAGACCCTCGGTGGCGTAGAGTTCGAGCACCGAATCGGCGCGCAGCACATAGAGCGAGCAGACTTCGGCGACCATGTTGGAGGCGATGTCGCGCACGATCCGGTCGAGCCGCTCCTGCGGCTCCAGCGGCTCCTGCATGAGCTCGCGGAGCCGTTTCAGCAGAACGCGCGGGCCACTGGCCGTATCACGCATCGCGGCTTCTTCTCCAATGGGCATTTTGCCCGCCGCAGTTTCCACTGCGACCGGCGCACACGCAACAACTCAAATCGTTCTCGCTACTGCTTATCCAGACCGTAGACGGAATGCAAAGTGCGAACCGCCAGTTCGGTGTAGGGACCGTCGATCAGTATCGAAATCTTGATCTCGGAGGTGGTGATGGCGCGGATATTGATCGACTTGTCGGCCAGCGCCTTGAAGGCGGTGGCGGCGACGCCGGCATGGCTGCGCATGCCGATGCCGATGACCGAAACCTTCGACATGCCGGCTTCGGACTGCACGACGTCATAGCCGATCGAAGCCTTTAGGCGCTCGAGCACGGCCAACGCCTTGTCGACATCGCCGGACGGCACGGTAAAGGTCATGTCGGTGAACTTGCCGTCCTCGGAAATGTTCTGGACGATCATGTCGACATTGATATTGGCTTCGGCCAGCGGGCCGAAAATGCCGGCGGCAACGCCCGGGCGGTCGCCGACGCGGCGCAGCGAAATCTGCGCTTCGTCCTTGGCGTAGGCAATTCCGGTGACGACCTGCTGTTCCACGATCTCTTCCTCGTCGCAAATGAGCGTTCCCGGGGGATTGAGCAAATCCCCCATTCCGGGCGCATCGGGATCGTCGAAGGACGACCGCACGAAGGTACGCACCCTGTGCACCATGGCAAGCTCGACCGACCGCACCTGCAGCACCTTGGCGCCGAGCGAGGCCATTTCGAGCATTTCCTCGAACGAAATCTTGTTGAGCCGCCGCGCCTTCGGCTCGATGCGCGGATCGGTGGTATAGACACCGTCGACGTCGGTGTAGATGTCGCAGCGGTCGGCCTTGACCGCCGCGGCAATGGCCACGGCGCTGGTGTCTGATCCCCCACGGCCGAGCGTAGCGATGCGATTGTCGGGGCCGATGCCCTGGAAACCGGCGACGACAGCCACCTGTCCCTCGCCGAAGCGCTTGACCAGAAACGCGCCATCGATGTCCAAAATGCGCGCCGCGCCATGCGCATTGTCGGTCTTGATCGGGATCTGCCAGCCCTGCCAGGAGCGGGCGTGGACACCCATATTCTGCAGCGTGATCGCCAGAAGGCCGGCGGTGACCTGCTCGCCCGAGGCGACGACGGCGTCATATTCGCGCGCGTCGTGCATCGGCGAGGCTTCGCGCGTCCAGGCTACCAGCTCATTGGTCTTGCCGGACATCGCCGAGACCACGACCGCGACCTCATGGCCGGCATCGACCTCGCGTTTGACGTGACGCGCCACGTTGCGGATGCGGGCGATGTCGGCGACGGAGGTTCCGCCGAATTTCATCACGATGCGCGCCATGGAAGCGAAATGCCTTTGACTGAAGCCGGCCCGGAGCCGAAAGGGGAAGAAAGCGTCCGACAGAAGCCAGCCGCTGAATGCGCGGCCTCCTTAGCCAAATGATCACGGTTTCGCAAGGCTGGCCACGGATTGCCGGCTTCAGGACGACGGCATATTGCGTTCCGCCTCGCCGCCGCTTACCAAATGCTGCCCGCGGGGAATTCCTTTTGGTCCGGCATATCAAATGATTGCTCGTCTTCGACGTGCCATGCGCTGGCAATCGCTGCCGCTTTTCGTCGGCTTCGCCGTGCTGGCGCTGATCGTCGGCACGCGCGCCGTGCTGGTCGAGGGCCAGAGGGCCAATCGCGAAGCCGCGCGCGAGGCGATCGAGTATCAGGAATCGCTGTCAGGCCTGCTTTCGCTGGCGCAGGACGCCGAAACCAGCCAGCGCGGTTATCTCCTGACCGGTGAGAAATCTTACCTCCAGTCCTATCGGCAGGCGGTCAAGGCCATTCCGGGCCAGCTTGCCCGCATCGACAGCATGACCACGCCGGACGACGAACTCGTCCAGCAGATCAATCGCATCAAGGACGCGCTTTCGCTGAAGCAGGCTGATATGGCGCAGACGATTGCTCTTTACGATCGCGGCGATGCGGCGAAAGCACTGGAACTGGTTCGCGGCGGCCAGGGCAAGGCCGCCATGGACCAGATCCGGGCCAGCATGGACACGATCCGGCGCATCGGCGGTGCGGCCATTGCTGCCCGCGACGAACATACCGACCGGGTCGAAAGCTGGCTGCGCATCGGCTCGCTGGCGGCGCTGCTGGCGATCTTCCTGCTTGGCGCCTACACGATCCGACTGTCGCGGCGCCGTTTCCGCGAGGTCGCTGTCGCCCAGGAAGAGCTGATGCGCAAGAACATCGAGCTCGGCAACGAGATCCGGACGCGCGAAACGGCCGAATCGCAGATGCGCCAGATGCAGAAGATGGAGGCGGTCGGCCAGCTGACCGGCGGTATCGCCCACGATTTCAACAACATGCTGGCGGTCATCATCAGCGCCATGAACCTTGCCCAGCGCAAGCTGGCGCGGGGTGAGCAAGACATCATAAAATTTATCGAAGCCGCGACCGACGCGGCGACCCGGGCCGCCAATCTGACAGCACGGCTGCTCGCCTTCTCGCGCCAACAGCCGCTGGCGCCGCAGGTGGTTGACACCAATCGTCTGGTCACCGGGATGTCGGACTTGTTGCGGCGGGCGCTCGGCGAAACCATCCGCATCGAAACGGTGCTGGCCGGCGGCCTGTGGAAGACCCATGCCGATCCAAGCCAGATCGAGAACGCCATCCTCAATCTGGCGGTCAATGCCCGCGACGCCATGGGCGACAATGGCAAGCTGACCATCGAGACCGCCAACTGCCATCTCGACGACAGCTATGCCGCCACCCATGCCGAGGTCAAAGCCGGCCAGTATGTGATGATCGCGGTCAGCGATACTGGCGAAGGCATGCCGGCTGAAATCATGGCCAAGGCATTCGAACCATTCTTCACCACCAAGCCGGTCAGCAAGGGCACTGGCCTGGGGCTGAGCCAGGTGTTCGGCTTCGTCAAACAGTCGGGCGGTCACGTCAAGATCTATTCCGAACCCGGCGAAGGCACGACGATCAAGATCTATCTGCCGCGTTTCTTCGGCGCGGAAGAGGCCGTCCTGCCCGCCGGCCGGGGCGACAATCCTGCTGCGGTCACCGAGACGATCCTCGTCGTCGAAGACGATGCTCGCGTGCGCGCTTCGACCACGGATGCGCTGCGCGAACTCGGTTACACCGTCATCCATGCCGGCAGCGGCCATGAAGCGCTGCAGAAACTGGCAGACAATCCGGGTGTCGCACTTCTGTTCACCGACATTGTCATGCCGGTGATGAATGGTCGCAAGCTCGCCGAGGAAGCGCTTGCGCGCCTGCCACAGCTGAAGGTGATCTTCACCACCGGCTTCACCAGGAACGCCGTGGTCCACAACGGCGTGCTCGACCACGACGTGCATTTCCTGGCCAAGCCCTTCACCATCGAGCAACTGGCGGCAAAACTGCGCGACGTGCTGGACGCAAAATAGGCGGGTGCTGCCGGGCCGCTGGGCTTCAAGCTTCGCTTTTGCTGCTCTTGGCCTGTTGCCGGTTGGCAGGATCCTTGCCATGCCCGGCGACAACACGGTCGCGCCCGTCTGCCTTTGCCTGGTAGAGCGCGCGATCCGCGGCGTTGACGATCTCCGCCCATGACGCCCCAAGCTCCGGAAAGGCAGCCACCCCGAATGACGCGGTGATGGTGCCAAGCGTGCGGCCGCGATGCGCGAGATGAAGCTGCTTGATTGCTTTCCGCAGCCCCTCGGCCCGCTCGACGCCGTCTGCCAGGGAAACCGCCGGCATCATCAGGGCGAATTCCTCGCCACCATAGCGTGAAACCACGTCACTTTCCTTGGCATGGTCGAGCAGCGTACCGGCGACCTGCTTGAGCACGAGATCGCCGGCCTCATGGCCGAACGTGTCGTTGAACTGCTTGAAATGATCGACATCGAGCATGATCATCGCCAGCGGCTGTTGGGAACGCTCCATGCGCCTCAGCTCACGACTGCTTGTCTCCTCGAGGTAGCGACGGTTGTAGAGCCCTGTGTTCGGATCGCGGATCGATTGTTGCCGCAACGTTTCTCGCAGGCGCAGATTGGCGAGCGCCAACGCCAGCGTATCGACGACGCCGCGCAGAATCTGTTGCCGCTCGACCAGCCAGTCCGGATTGTCCGCGGCATCAGGCTCGCACAGATGCACAATGCCAAGCGTTTCCCCCTGCGCCGCCAGAGGCATACAGACATAACCGCGGCCGCCATTTTCGGTGATGTGGTTGCAGCGTGGCGTCAGCATGCCGGGGCCGGCGACATGCTCCTGGCCGCGCCGCAGCGCCCAGCAATCTTCCGGCGCAAATTGGCCAACGCTTGAACGGATGGCGCCCCAATGCGCCATTTCCTCGACTAGATTGCGCGAGGCGCCGGTCAGATGAACGGTTCCGCTCAACCCGTCGAAGACGTCGGGCATAGCTGAACCGACGACGGAAAACGCCTCCGGAAAGGTAACGCATGCCTGCAGCAATTCGCCGAGCTTGACCAGGCGTGTCGTGGCCTCCGATGTTACCTTCAGTTCGCGGTTGAGCACCGCCAGTTCCTCGGCGCGATCGTTGACCGCGCGTTCGGCGCGACGCAAGCGTTTATTTCGACCACCGCTTTGCAGCTGCCTTCTTGGCAATCTCGGCGCGCCGCTCTGGCGTCATGTTTTCGGCGCGCTTCTTGCCGCCCTTCGCACCAAGCGCGTTGGCGGCAGGGTCTTTGCCATCGTCAATCACGTCGTCGGCTTCCTCGCCGGTGGCGATGCGCATGACGCGGACAGCATTGCCGATCACATCGGCGGGGCGCTTCTGGCCTTTAGGTCCGGTCGGCATCTTCTACTGCCCAACTACGGACGCCGCTGGCCGCGCCGACGTGATAGGATCGGCGTGACGTAGAACGATCCTCCACACGCCATCCTCCCGCCGGAAGATAGTGGTGGTCCGAAGCGCAATCGGCACCAGTTTATCGGCGCCGCCAACCTTGGATTGGACCCGCTCGATCTCCATGATATAGCCCAAGTCTGCCGTCGCGTACTCGGCAATTCGCTCAAACCCGATGACCTCGCCATCTCGGTAGTTGGTGGCAGCTCGATCCATGGTCTCAGCAGCTTTTGTCCATCCCTTGGCCGGTGGACCGAACGGGTTCGCGATTATCACGTCAGCGCGTCGCGAATAGAGGCTTTTCAGGGGCTCAGGATCGCCCTTAACAAAAGCACCCACAGCCAGATGATCCTGTTCGATGACTTTCGTTAGGTCGGACGCCAACATTCCAATGCCCATCAAATTTGGTTTTCCCAAACCAAATCATACCGCATCGGAAGGGCGAGAGCGAGTGGCGCGTAAAGGCCGCCCGATTTCAAACTGAGACACTACCCAAATCCGCACGGCGCGTCAGGAAACCGTCAACCTCGTAAATTTGATATTAAGGTGAGAGATCCGTGAATACTCCCGATACCACGCGCTCCGTTGCGAACGCCGAAAAATTCCCGCCTTGACTTTCCCGCCCTCGCGCCCGACTTCCTAGCGCAACAGGGCGACAGCGCACACGCCGATCGCTCTGAATTTTTGAGCCTGCCGGAGATCCCAAAGCCCATGTCAGAGCCCCGTCGATCGACGATCGATGCCGGAGAAGTCGAACGCTTCTCGGCACTTGCCGCCGAATGGTGGAACCCGAACGGCAAATTCCGCCCACTGCACAAGTTCAACCCGGTGCGGCTGGCCTATATCAGGGACCAGGTGGCGGCGCGCTTCGGCCGTGATCCGCGGGCGGCGCGGCCGTTCGAAGGCCTGCGCTTCCTCGACATAGGCTGCGGCGGCGGGCTGTTGTGCGAGCCGATGGCCAGGCTTGGCGCCGAAGTGGTCGGCGCCGACGCATCGGCGACCAACATCGAGGTGGCCAAGCTGCACGCGGCCGAAGGCGGCGTGACAGTGGATTACCGCGCAACGACCGCAGAGGACCTTGCCGATGCCGGCGAGAAATTCGACGTCATCCTCAA
Organism: Mesorhizobium sp. P2_F5; assembly: GCF_056403715.1. Classification (NCBI taxonomy): domain Bacteria; kingdom Pseudomonadati; phylum Pseudomonadota; class Alphaproteobacteria; order Hyphomicrobiales; family Phyllobacteriaceae; genus Mesorhizobium; species Mesorhizobium sp. P2_F5. The sequence goes on from NZ_JBFUEY010000033.1 coordinate 21,419, forward strand.
CATGGAAGTGGTCGAGCATGTCGCCGACATCGACCTGTTCATCGGCAAGTGTGGCGAGATGGTGAAGCCCGGCGGCATCATGTTCGTGGCCACCATCAACCGCACACTGAAGGCGCTCGGCCTCGCCATCATCGGCGCTGAATATGTGCTGCGCTGGCTGCCGCGCGGCACCCATCAGTTCGGCAAGCTGGTGCGGCCTGAAGAGCTCGAAAAGGCACTGGGCAGTGCCGGCATGACCACTATCGACCGTACCGGTGTAATCTACCACCCACTCGCCGACCGCTGGCAGCGCTCCAAGGACATGGACGTCAACTACATGGTTCTGGCCGAGAAAGGGTCGGTCTGAACCCTTACGCCTTCTGGCCCCTCATGCTTGCTGGCCCCGAACGCTTGCTGGCTTGTGCCTTGGTGGTGATGATCACGCCGATGGTGACGATGACCGCGCCGGACCAGGTCAGCAACTGGTAGTTCTCGCCGAGAAAGATCGTGCCGGCAAACAGGCCGACCGCCGCCGCCACATAGCCGATCTGGCTGAGATAGACCGGGCCGCCCACGGCCTGCAGCCGGAAGAAGAAGGCAAACATCGCCGCGGCCGACGCCACCTGCGCGACGACGACCGGCGGCACGCCGCCGAGCGGGGCGAAGGCGCTGACGCCGAACAGCACGAGAATCCCGATCAGCAACAGCGTTGCCGAAGCCAGATGGCTGCCGACCGCAAGTTCGATCGGACCGGTGCCTTCAGGCCAGTCGACGGTGCGGTAAATATTGCCGGCAGCAAGGCTGACCGGAATCAGCAGCCCGATCACCACCCAGAAGAAATCAGCCGGCTGGCCGGCCTCGCCGCGCGTCACCGCCACCATGACCGCGCCGATGAAGCCGACGGCGATGCCTGCGACGCCGAGCATATTGGGCCGCCGGACGCCAAGCAGGATCGAGAACACCAGCGTAATGACCGGCGACAGCGTGAACATGATGCCGGTGTAGCCGGCCCCGAGATGCGGGATGGCCGAAAACATCAGCAGGTTGGGCGCGGCATAGGACACGGCCGCGGTGATGAAGAAATAGCGCAGCCTGTGCGGGGTGAGCCGCATGCGCTGGCCGCTGGCGAGCAGCGCGCACAACAGAACGCCGCCCGCGCCGAACGAGATGACGAAGGCCCAGACCATGGCCGGAACGCCGGCCGCCGTCGCCAGCTTGCCGAACGGCAGCGTCAGGCCGAGCAGGCCGCCGGTGACCACCAGAAGACCGAGCGCCGATTCCCAGAGAAATTTCATCGGATGGTCCCGTCACTCATTTGCGGCATGTGGCACTTGCAAAATTTGGCGCTTGCGGCACTCGGCCGGTCCTGTATCTTGAGGTAACATAGCGCAAAGATTCTTAACGTCAAGATATTTAACGGTGAGACAAATGGATCGCGCGGCGAAGGCGGTCGAGCAGTGGAAACGGGAACGGCCGGACTTGGACGTTTCACCGATGCTGGTGCTCGGGCGATTGAACGAAGCCTCGTCGCTGGTCGCCCGCGAACGCCTCGCGCCGCTGTTCGCCCGCTTCGGACTCCAGGCCGGCGAGTTCGACGTGCTGGCGACGTTGCGCCGATCCGGCCAGCCTTATGCGCTGACGCCGACCGCTCTCTACGAGGCGACGATGGTGACATCGGGCGCCATGACCAACCGGCTCGACCGGCTGGAAAAGGCCGAGCTTATCCTGCGCGGCCCCCACCCCAACGACCGCCGCGGCATTGTCGTGCAATTGACCGAAAAGGGGCTCGCCTTGATCGATGAGGCCCTCACCGCCCACGTCGCCAACGAGCACGAAATCCTCGCTAGCCTGACCGGCAACGAGCGGGAGACGCTGGCTCAGTTGCTTGGCAAATTGATCGACAGCGCGAGCTGATCGCTCAGTTTCGCTCGTCCGGAAAACTCGGGATCGGCATGAACTCGACGCCGTCCTCGGCCAGGCTCTTGGCTTCGTCCAGCGTCGCCTCGCCATAGATGCCGCGCGCATCGGTTTCGCCGAAATGGATCTTGCGCGCTTCCTCGGCGAACTTGTCGCCGACATAGTCGGCATTCTCGCGCACCTTCTCGGCCATCGCCTTCAGCTGCGCCAACGCCTGCTTCTGGGCTTCGCCCATGGCCAGCGCGATTGTTTCCTGCTTGCGCGCGGTGGAGACAGCCGGCGCCATCAGCGCCTTTTGCACCTTGTGCGAACCGCAGGTCGGGCAATCGACGAAGCCACGCTTCTTCTGCGTGTCGAAATCGTCATTGCTGCGAAACCAGCCCTCGAACTCGTGCTCATGCTCGCAGATCAGGGCAAAGCGGATCACGAGGCCGCGCCCCTGAGCCGGGGCGCCTCGGCCGTGCCCGCATTGACGGCAAAATCGCGCGCGTTCTTGAGATTGGGGATTTTTTTGCGCGCGGCCGAAGACTGCGCCGTGTCGATCTCGGCGACGATTACGCCAGGCTCGGCATGCGCCGCCTCGGCGATGATGCGACCCCACGGATCGACGATCAGCGAATGGCCATAAGTCTCGCGGCCGTCCTCATGCAGGCCGCCCTGGGCCGCGGCAACCACATAGGCGCCGTTCTCGATGGCGCGGGCCCGCAGCAGCACGTGCCAGTGCGCCTCGCCGGTCTGGCGGGTGAAGGCGGCAGGTACCGACAAAAGGTCGGCGCCGGCCAACGCCTCGGCGCGGAACAACTGCGGAAAGCGCAGATCGTAGCAGACGGCAAAGCCGAGTCTCGCGCCATCGATGTCGGTGACGACGGCCTCGGTGCCTGGCTCATAGGCAGCGGATTCGCGCCAGCTCTCGCCATTGTCGAGATCGACGTCGAACATGTGGATCTTGTCGTAGGTGGCGAGCGTGGCGCCGTCGGGGCCAAACAGCAGCGCCCGATTGGCGAGCTTGCCGTCGGCGCGCAGGATGGCGGTCGAGCCGATATGCAGGAAAACGCCGAGCTCCTTCGCCAGTTTACGCGCGGTCGCAACGATGATGTCCTTGTCTTCCGAGGTGAAGGAGGCAGCCCGGGCTTCCTTGTCGCGGATCAGCGCGCCGGTCATTTCCGGGGTCTGGATATAGCTAGCACCCAGGCCTGCCGCTTCGCGCACCAACCGTTCCAGATCGACCGCGTTGCGCTCGGGGCTCTCGCCTGAACGCATCTGGATCGCCGCCGCCTTGAAAACACCCATCGTCATGCCCTCTGTGTCGTCGAGCCGTTGGCGAGCAGCCTGTCCAGCTGCCCCCGCGCCTCCAGTTCGTGGAGTTCGTCGGAACCGCCGACATGCGTGTCGCCGATGAAAATCTGCGGAAAGGTGGTTCGCCCGTGCGCCCGTGAAATCATTTCATGGCGCAGTTCCGGCGAAAAGGAAGCGTCATGCTCGGTGTAGGCGACACCCTTGCGGTCGAGCAGCCGCTTGGCTGCCGCGCAATAGCCGCACATCATGCGGGTATAGATCGTCACATCGAGCATCTGTTAGCAATCCTGCCTTTCCCTGACCTTATATAGTCGCGGACTCGTCGGCCCGAAAGTCCCCCGGCAGGACGCGCGCGAAGGTCAGCACGTCGACCGCTCCGGCGCCGCCCTTTTTCAATGCCTTGGCGACCGAGCGCACGGTGGCGCCCGTGGTGTAGACATCGTCGACCAGAAGCACGCGGCGGCCCGCGATCTCGATTTCCGCTTCCGTCGGCACACGGAAGGCGGCACGCACATTGTCCTCGCGCTCCTGCCGCTCCAGCCCGACCTGCTGGCGCGTAAGCTTGACGCGCCGGACCGCCGAGGGCGAGAAAGGCAGCCCACCGAGTTGCGCTACCGCCCTTGCCAGTTCCGCCGACTGGTTGAACTGCCGCCTGAAAAAGCGCCGCCAGTGCAGCGGCACCGGCACGACGACATCGGCGTCCGCGATCAGTTCGGCGCCGGCGCGCAGCATCCAGCGCGCCATCCATGGCGCGAGATCGGTGCGGTCCTGGTATTTCAGCCCTTGCACCATCTGGCGGGCGACGCCCGAATAGGCAACGGCCGCTCGCGCCCGCTCGAAAGGCGGCGGATCGGCAATCGCTTCGGCCGACAGAAACCCCTCGCCCATGTCGTGGGTGAATGGCGTGCCCATCACCGCGCACCATGGCCGCTCCAAGAGCCTGAGCTTGGGCCAGCAGGCGCCGCATAAAACGCCGGGCTGAGAGACATGCCTGCGGCAGCCGGCACAGACCGGCGGGAACAGCACCCGCGCCGGCCAGTCCAACATCGCCAGTTTCAACATGGTTTGAGCGAGGCTCTTGATCTCCATCACCGGATCGGCCACGTGCTTTGTCGTCCGCGCCACGATATCACAAGGCGGACAAACAGGGATGTTGCCTTGCAGCCCATTATCGATACAGAGCTCTGGCTGGTACACAAGCGCCGGGCATTGGGCCATCCCGTGGCCGGCGCCGATTTTCTGATGCGGCGGGCAGCGGAAGATCTCGCTGACCGGCTGGGCGCGGTCGAGCGCAAATTCGGCAAGGCCGCCGTGCTGTTTTGCCAGACGCCGGACGCAACGGACGCGGTTGCTGCAAGCGGCAAGGCTGCGGAGATCGTGCGCGTCGAGGCCGACGCAGCATTTCTGGACGGCCGGCCAGGGCTGGTAGCACCGCCGGAGACCGTGCCGTTTCCACCGGAAAGCCTGGACCTCGCCGTATCGCTTCTGTCGTTGCAGGCGATGAACGACATTCCCGGCATGCTGGTGCAGATCCGCCGCGCTCTGCGGCCCGACGGGCTTTTCCTTGGCGCCTTCGCCGGCGCCGGCACACTTTCCGAACTGCGCGAAAGCCTGCTCGCCGCCGAGACCGAGCTTTATGGCGGCGCCAGCCCGCGTGTCATCCCCTTCACCGATGTCCGCGACGCCGGCGCACTTCTGCAGCGCGCCGGCCTGGCGCTGCCGGTGGCCGACGTCGAAACGGTGACCGTGCGCTACGACACTCTCTTCGACCTCACTGCCGATCTCAGGGCCATGGGCGAAACCAGCGCGCTGACCGATCGCAACCGGCGGCCGGGTACGCGAAAGCTGTTTGCCCGTGCCGCCGAAATCTATGCCGAACGCTTTTCGGACGCCGATGGCCGGATCAGGGCAAGTTTCTCTGTTGTCTGGATGTCGGGCTGGGCTCCCGATGCCTCGCAACAAAAGCCCTTGAAGCCAGGCTCGGCGAAGGTCTCGCTGAAGACGATCCTGGAAAATCCCGGCGGGTGACGCCGCTCCGGATCATTGCTCGGCGAAGGCGTTGGCGAGCTTGCTGTTGGTGTCGCTGAACAGAAACTGGATCGCATTGCTGACCTTGCCGATGCCGCCGACGATGGCAAGCGACAGCACGGCGACGATCAGGCCATACTCAATGGCCGTGGCGCCCGTTTCGTCTTCCAAAAATCGCTGCAACAATGTTTTCATGATCGTCGATCCCTCTTGTCACGACCATACCGCCGACCTGTTAAGAAAGGTTAACGGCACAAGCTTAACAGGCGATGAAACGGGGCCTGCGTTAAGGAAATCAATAAGCTTTTGTTGACCTTCTTCGTCAGCAGTCGCCGCTGCGCCGGCCGTCGGCGCGGATGATGCAGACCGAACTGGGTGAGGGCTGCAGCACGCTTCTGCGCAGCGTATAGGTGGCGCGCGAGCCGACGGAGCCGGTGCTCATCGTGTCCAGGCCGCTTGCAAGAGCATCGCGGCTGGACGATCGCGTCTGTTTGTCGAGGAGGGGGACCGCGATCAGGGCCAGCGCCACCGCGGCCGAGCCGAACAGCAGCGTGATGCGCAATATGCCCATGCCGGCATTGGCGGCACGAAAGCTGCGATCCGGCCGGATCGAGTCCCATTCCCTGTCGAGGCTCATGCAATCGCTCCCGGCGAATCCGCTTTGCCGCAATTTTTCATGACGAGATAAATCTTCCATTAACGCTGGCTAAATCAGGCCGGCGAAATGGCTCTCCTCACAACAGGTCGATGAGGAACTGGATCAGCGGCGCGTCGGCCGGCGGCATCGGGTAGTCGCGCATCTGCTTTGGCCGCACCCATTTCAACGCCTGCCCCTCTTTCGGCTGCGCGATACCGCGAAAGCGGCGGCAGACGAAGAGCGGCATCAAGAGATGGAAGTCATCGTAGGAATGGCTGGCGAAGGTCAGCGGCGCCAGGCAGGGTATGTCGGTCTCGATGCCGATCTCTTCCTGCAGCTCGCGGATCAGGCATTGTTCCGGCGTCTCGCCGGGCTCGACCTTGCCGCCGGGAAACTCCCACAGGCCGGCAAGCTGTTTGCCTTCGGGCCGCTGCGCCAGAAGCACGCGGCCATCGGTATCGACCAACGCGCAGGCGGCGACCAGGAGCAGGCGTTTGCCGGTGAGTATCTGGCTCATGCGCCCGGCGGCCGGCGATAGTGGTAGCGATAGACTTCCTCGAAGCCCAGCGAGCGATAGAGCGCCAGCGCCGGCGCGTTGCCGGCCTCGACCTGCAGCCAGGCCTCCCGCGCCCCGCGCAGCCTGGCCCATTTCAGCGCCGACAGGATGAGATTGCGGCCATGGCCCTGGTTACGCACCGACTTGTCGGTGGCGATCTCGAACAAGCCAGCAAGATCGCCGTCATGAACGCAGATCAGCACCGCCAGCGGATCGGCCTCGTCCTCGAGCGCAAACAGCCCGACCTCCGGCTGAATGGCGCCGATGATTTCCGAAAGACCCGGCCGCAGCGATGCATCCGAGCCGCTGACCTTGAGCGACGCACCAAGAAAGCGGCTGATGTCCTTCAGCGGTATCTGGTCCATGGCCGGTGCCAGCTGCGCGTCCGCCAGCGGCAGCCGCATCACCAGCGATTCGTCGAATGTGCTCCAGCCCTCATTGTCGAGATGCCTGGCCAGGTCCGGCCCCGACAGCGGCGAGATGCGGAAAGTCAGCGGCCTGCCATAGGCGTCGAAGCGCCGGCTGGCGCGGCCGATGCGCTCGGCAATGTGCTGGGTGTCGCCGGGATCGAGCGGGTTGACCGAGTTCAGCCGCTTGGCCGGATGACCGGCCGTAAGCCGCACCACCCAGGTGCCGTCATAGTGGACGGCCGCCGCCGGCCAGGCGCGAAAACCCGCCGCCTCGTAGCGGCGCACGATGGCGAGCATGCTTGCCGGATGCCTGGAAGCCAACTCCATCAGCTCCGGTAGTCGCCATTGATGGCGACATATTCCTTGGTGAGGTCGCAGGTCCACACCGTCGCCTTGCCGCGGCCGATGCCGATATCGGCGCGGATGCGGATGTCGTCGCGCTTCATATAGGCCGAGGTCGCTTCCTCGGAGTAGCCGGGGTCGCGTTCGCCCTCATGTGCCAGCCGGTTGTCGCCGAACCAGATCGACAGAAGGTCGCGGTCGGCCGGCTCGCCGGCCTTGCCGACAGCCATGACGACGCGGCCCCAATTGGCGTCCTCGCCGGCCACCGCTGTCTTGACCAGCGGCGAATTGGCAATGGACAGCGCGATGCGCTTGGCCGAGCGCGCCGATTTCGCGCCAGTGACGGTGACTTCGACCTGCTTGCGGGCGCCCTCGCCGTCGCGCACCACTTGCAGCGCCAGCGATTTCAGCACCTTGCCAAGCGCGCGGCGGAAGGCGCCGAGACGCGCGTCCTTGGGATCGCTGATGACAGGCGCGCCGCGCTTGGCGGCGGCACCGGTGGCGAACAACAGCAGTGTGTCGCTGGTCGAGGTGTCGCTGTCGACGGTGACCGCGTTGAAGGTCTTGGCCGTGCCGCGCGACAACAAATCCTGCAGCACTGGGGCGGCGATCGGCGCGTCGGTGGCGATGAAGGAAAGCATCGTCGCCATGTCGGGCGCGATCATGCCGGCGCCCTTGGAAATGCCGTTGATGATGACATCGGCGTCGCCGAGCTTGACCGTCGCGGTTGCCACTTTCGGATAGGTGTCCGTGGTCATGATGGCCTTGGCCGCCTCCGTCCACAAATCCGGCTTGCCGTCCTTGACCAGCCCGGCCAGCAAATGGCTGAATTTGGTCGTGTCGAGCGGCTCGCCAATGACGCCGGTGGAGGCGAGGAACACTTCGTCTGGCGTGCAGCCGGCGGCCTTGGCTGCAGCCTCGCCGGTCAATTGGGTGGAGGCGCGGCCCTTCTTGCCGGTGAAGGCGTTGGCGTTGCCGGAATTGACGACCAGCACCCGCGCCTTGCCGGCGCCAAGGTTCTGCCGGCAGAAATCGACAGGCGCCGAGGGGCATTTCGATTTCGTGAACACGCCGGCGACAGCGGTGCCGGCATCGAAGACCATGGCCAGGAGGTCGGTGCGGTTCTTGTATTTGATCCCGGCCTCGGCGGTGGCGATGCGTACGCCCTCAATGGCAGGCATTTTGGGGTATTTCTTCGGCGCGAGCGGCGAAATCGTTGCGAACATTGGAGACCTCGGGCGACGGAAAAACGCTGGGGAAGGCCGGTTTGCCCGATACCACGGCCCGGCGCAAGGGCGTTTTCGTCGCTTCGGGCGCCGGTACCAACCCGTGATTAAGCTTGCATTTCAAATCCGTTGGCGTCGGCGCAACCTCTGGCGTTATGATCGGTGCATGGGCAGGCTGGTGATCTTGGCGGTGGCGTTTATGGGGCTTTTGCTCCTGAGCGCCGATGCGCAGCCGGAACGGCGCGTGGCGCTGGTCATCGGCAACGGCACCTATGCCGAAGCCGGCACGCTCGCCAATCCGGTCAACGATGCGCTCGACATTGCCGGCAAGCTGCGCTCGATCGGCTTTGATGTCATCGAGGGCAACGACCTCGGCAAGCGTGAGCTCGAACGCAAGATCGGCGAATTTTCCGATGCGCTGGAAGGTGCGGGCGTTGGGCTGTTCTACTACGCCGGCCACGGCCTGCAGGTCGAAGGGCGCAACTACATCGTGCCGGTCGACGCCCGGCTCGACATGCCGGTCAAGCTGCAGCTCGAAGCCGTGCCGATCGACGAAGTCCTCGACATCATGGAGCAACAGACCAACGTCAGCCTGGTGTTTCTCGATGCCTGCCGCAACAATCCGTTTGCCCGCAGCCTGAGCCGCACCGCCACGACACGCTCGGCGACGGCGCTCGCCGGCCTGGCGCAGTTCGATTCGACGCGCGGCTCCTTCATCGCCTTCTCGACGGCGCCGGGTGCTGTCGCCATGGACGGCACGGGGCGCAATTCGCCGTTTGCCGCCGCCCTGCTGCGGCACATGGCCGAACCTGGCCAGAGCATCAACGACATGATGATCGCGGTGCGCCGCGACGTGGTTTCCGAAACCCGCGAGGGCCAGCGCCCCTGGGAACAGGGTTCGCTGCTCGAACGGTTTGAGTTTGTGCCTGACGGCGTGGCTGCCGCGCCGCCGCCGGCCGTTGCGCCGGCGCCCTCCAGCCAGGTGGCAGCGCTCGAACGTTCCGTCGGCGACGACAAAACCTCGATCGAGAAATTCCTGCGCGACGACTATCTGGCGCCGGACACCCGGGACATTCGCGAAGCGGTCAATCGGGTTTACGGGCCATCCGTCACCATCTTCGGCAAACCCTACGACACCGAGGCGCTGGTGAAGGCGAAGGTCGACTGGTTCGCGCAATGGGCCTCATGGTCGCTCGGCCTTGAACCCGGCAGCCTTCAGGTGAACCCGCATGGCGAGGGTGGAGCGGAAGTGGTCTTCAAAATGAGCTACGACTATGAGCCGAAGGACAAGTCGACGGCGCATTATACTGGCAAGACACGCGTCACGCTCGAACTCTTCAAAGCAGACGGCGGCTGGCGCGTCGCCTCGGAGACGCTGGCAGCGATGCAATGAGCATCATTGGGCGGTAAGCGCGCGCCGCACCCGGCATGCGCCGTGCCGCGATCAGCGACGATTAAGTTCGACAAACCAGGGCACTTCGACAAAACGGCCCGTTTCGTTTGACCGCCAGGCCACCTATATTGCCGGCGAAGTAGTTGGCGAGGACAGACATGGGCGAGGATCCGGCGCGCAGATCGATCGGGGCGCGACGCAATCCCGACAGCGCCGAGGCCATTCTCGAGGCCGCGGAGGCGGTGCTGGTCGAGGCCGGCTATGCCGGTTTCTCCATCGAAGCCGTAGCGCGACGGGCGCGCGCCGGCAAACCCACGATCTATCGCTGGTGGCCGAGCAAGGCGGCCTTGCTGCTGGAGGTCTACAAGCGGCAAAAGCGCGTCGCCGTCCCCGATACCGGCAATCTCGAAGACGATCTCGTCGGTTTCCTTCAAAACCTCTTCTCGCACTGGCGCGACACGTCCTCGGGCAGCGTGTTCCGGTCGTTGGTGGCCGAAGCGCAGTCGGATGAAGCAGCGGCCGTGGCCCTGACTGGCTATGCCGATGGACGTCGGTCCCACACCGCCCGGATCATCGAGCGCGCCAAGGCGCGAGGCGAGGTTGCGGCCGATGTCGATGCGGCGCTGGTCGCCGACCTCGTGGCTTCCTATGCCTGGAAACACCTCTTGACCAACCGTCTCGACGAAGATGAGGCGGTAATCCGTGTCACCGTCCGCTATCTGATATCAGGCATCTCCCGCAATTGAAAAGGGCGCCAAACGGCGCCCTTTTGCATGCTTTCGATGCCGGCCTTACTTGCCGGCTTCCATCGTGTCGACGGCCTTCTTCAGATTGGCGTCGGGGATTTCCACCTTGGCGGCGCCGCGCAGCTGCTTGACCAGCGCGAAATACTTGTCGCGGATGACCGCCTGCTTGGCCTGGTCCTTGACGTCGTCGAACGCCGGCGGCTGCTTGACGCGCTTGTCCTCGAGCTTGATGACGTGCCAGCCGAACTGCGACTGCACCGGCTCCTTGGTGTATTTGCCGATGTCGAGCGCGAATGCCGCCTTGTCGAATTCCGGCACCATCTGGCCGGGTCCGAACCAGCCGAGATCGCCGCCATTGGTCTTGCCCGAGGGATCGCTGGTGTGCTCGTTGGCGAGCTTCTGGAAATCGGCGCCGCCGTCGAGCTGCTTGATGATCGCCTCTGCTTCTTCCTTCGTCTTCACGAGGATGTGACGGGCATGAACCTCATTGACCGGCGGCGTGCTGGCGATTTCCTGGTCGTAGCGGGCACGCACCTCGGCATCGGTGACCTTGTTGACGACGCCCTTCTCGACCATCTCGCCATGCAGCGCGCGTTGCTGCAGGAACGCCATGCGGCGCTGGAAATCGGGATCCTTGTCGAGCCCGGTGGCGACCGCCTGGGCGGCCATGACGCGGATCTCGATGGCCGCCGAAAGGGCGGCGGCGCGCCGCTGCTCAGGCGGCAACTGTGCGAACTGCTGCGACAGCTCACCCTCGGCAAGCCCAAGGTCCGCCTCGGTCAGCTTCTCGCCATTGACGGTGGCGACGACCGCGTTGGGATCGACGGGAGCGGCCGCCGGCGCTGCGGCATCGGCCGGGGCGGGAGCGGCTTCCTGGGCCATCAGCGGAGACAGCGACAGGGCCGACAGGCCGAAGGCCAGGCCAAGGCTGGCGAGCGACGCACGGCGAAACAGTAAGGACATCAAGATTAACTCCAAGGGGGATTGGTCGGGCTTGCAGATCAGCCGGATTGTGGCGGAATTTGGCGCTGCCCATAGGGCTAACGCGGCGTTGACATCAGTTGAGCCCCCTCTTATCTGTCCAACGACTTTGCGTCCAGAACCGTTTTCCGGGCGCTTTTTGCGTTTGTCCGCGTTTCACGCGGAATTGATGGGGCCGGCCGGCGCTCATCTCAAGATTGAGAATTCTATCGAAAGGACCATTGGATGGTCAGTCTCGGCGGTCTCGCCCGTAAGGTTTTCGGCTCCTCAAACGATCGCCGTGTCAAATCGACCCGGCCGCGTGTCGAGGCGATCAACGCCATGGAAAACGAGATGCGGGCGCTGTCCGATGCCGAGCTGCAGGCTCGCACGGAGAAATTCCGCCAGGACATCGCCAACGGCGCCACGCTCGATGACCTGCTGGTGCCGGCCTTCGCCACCGCCCGCGAGGCGGCCCGTCGCGTGCTCGGCATGCGCCCGTTCGACGTCCAGCTGATCGGCGGCATGGTGCTGCACAATGGCGGCATCGCCGAAATGCGCACCGGCGAGGGCAAGACCCTGGTCGCCACCCTGCCCGTCTATCTCAACGCGCTCGCCGGCAAGGGTGTCCATGTCGTCACCGTCAACGACTACCTCGCCACGCGCGACTCCGAATGGATGGGCCGCGTCTACAAATTCCTCGGCCTCTCGGTCGGCGTCATCGTCCATGGCCTGTCCGACGAGGAACGCCGCGTCGCCTACGCGTCCGACGTTACCTATGCCACCAACAACGAGCTCGGCTTCGACTATCTGCGCGACAACATGAAATACGAACGCGCCCAGATGGTGCAGCGCGGCCACAATTACGCGATCGTCGACGAAGTCGATTCCATCCTGGTCGACGAGGCGCGCACGCCGCTGATCATTTCCGGTCCGCTCGAGGACCGTTCGGAAATGTACAACACCATCGACGCCTTCATGCTGCAGCTCAGCCCGGCCGACTACGAGATCGACGAGAAGCAGAAGACCTCGATCTTCACCGAGGAAGGCACCGAGAAGCTGGAAAACCTGCTGCGCGCGGCCGGCCTGCTCAAGGGCGAGTCGCTCTATGACGTCGAGAACGTCGCCATCGTCCACCACGTCAACAACGCGCTCAAGGCGCACCGACTGTTCCAGAAGGACAAGGACTACATCGTCCGCAACGACGAGATCGTCATCATCGACGAGTTCACCGGCCGCATGATGCCGGGACGCCGCTATTCGGAAGGCCTGCACCAGGCGCTCGAAGCCAAGGAGCATGTGGCGATCCAGCCGGAAAACCAGACGCTGGCGTCCGTCACCTTCCAGAACTATTTCCGCCTATACAAGAAGCTGTCCGGCATGACCGGCACGGCGCTGACCGAGGCCGAGGAATTCGGCAACATTTACGGCCTCGAAGTCACCGAAATCCCGACCAATCTGCCGGTTATCCGCAAGGATGAGGACGACGAGGTCTACCGGACGGTCGAGGAGAAGTACAAGGCGATCGTCAAGGAGATCAAGGAAGCGCGCGCCAAGGGCCAGCCGACCCTGGTCGGCACCACCTCCATTGAAAAATCCGAGCAGTTGGCCGAGCGCCTGCGCAAGGAAGGTTTCAAGGATTTCGAGGTGCTGAACGCCCGCCATCACGAGCGTGAGGCGGCCATCGTCGCCCAGGCCGGCAAGCCCGGCGCCATCACCATCGCCACCAACATGGCTGGCCGCGGCACCGACATCAAGCTCGGCGGCAACGCCGAGATGCGCATCGAGGACGAACTGGGCGACATGCCTGCAGGCCCCGAGCGCGAGGCGCGCGAAAAGGAAATCAATGCCGATGTCGAGCGCCTGAAGGACAAAGCGCTGGCCGCCGGCGGCCTCTACGTGCTTGCCACCGAGCGCCATGAATCGCGCCGCATCGACAACCAGCTCCGCGGCCGCTCCGGCCGCCAGGGCGACCCCGGCCGTTCGAAATTCTTCCTGTCGCTGCAGGACGATCTGATGCGCATTTTCGGTTCCGAGCGCATGGACGGCATGCTGCAGAAGCTCGGCCTCAAGGAAGACGAGGCGATCATCCATCCGTGGATCAACAAGGCGCTGGAAAAGGCGCAGAAGAAGGTCGAGGCGCGCAACTTCGACATCCGCAAGAACCTGTTGAAATACGACGACGTCTCGAATGACCAGCGCAAGGTGGTGTTCGAGCAGCGCATCGAATTGATGGACGGCGAAGGCCTGTCCGAGACGATCGCCGAAATGCGCGAAGGCGTCATCGAGGAGATCGTCACCAAGAACATCCCCGAAAACGCTTATGCCGAGCAGTGGAACGTCGCCGGCCTCAAGGCCGAGGTCGCCGAATTCCTCAATCTCGATCTGCCGGTCGAAGACTGGGTCAAGGAAGAAGGCATTGCCGAGGACGATATCCGCGAGCGCCTGACCGAGGCCGCCGACGCCGCCGCCAAGGAGCGCGCCGAGCGTTTCGGTCCGGACGTGATGAGCTATGTCGAACGTTCGGTGGTGCTGCAGACGCTCGACCATCTGTGGCGCGAGCACATCGTCAACCTCGACCATCTGCGTTCGGTCGTCGGCTTCCGCGGCTACGCCCAGCGCGATCCGCTGCAGGAGTACAAGGGCGAGGCGTTCGAGCTGTTCCAGGCGCTGCTCGGCAATCTGCGCCAGGCCGTCACCGCGCAGTTGATGCGCGTCGAACTGGTCCGCCAGGCCGCCGAAGCGCCGCCTCCGGAAGCGCCGGACATGTTCGGCAGCCACATTGACGGCACCACTGGCGAGGACGACTTCCAGGGCGGCGAAACCGCACTTCTGGTCCGCCAGGAGAGCAACGCCATCGTCGCTCCCGAAGACCGCGATCCGAACAACCAGGCGACCTGGGGCAAGGTCGGCCGCAACGAAGCCTGCCCCTGCGGCTCCGGCAAGAAATACAAGCACTGCCACGGCGCGTTTGCCTGAAGGGCGTGACTTTCGATTGATAGGTCGGAGGGACAGCGCCCCCCTCTGTCCTGCCGGACATCTCCCCCACATGGGGGGAGATCGGCAGCTTCACTGACAGCGCTTTTTTTCAACGTTGGTGATTGGCGAAAGCCGAAATGATGTCCAATCTCCCCAGATGTCCGGCAGGACAGAGGGGGGCGCGAAGGATCGCCGACCTCTCAGTTCACCCTTCCGAACAAGCTTCTCACAACAACCCAGAATCGCGCGCCGCCGCCGTGGCTTCGCCGCGCGACACAGCGTCCAGCTTGCCCAATACTGCCGAGACGTGGTGATCGACCGTCTTCGGCGAAATCGTCAATTGCTCGGCGATCCGCTTGTTGGACAGGCCGCGTTCGATCAGTTGCAGCACCTGCATCTGGCGCAAGGTGAGGCCGGCCAAATTGGCGCGCGTCGAACGGCGCGGCCCGCGGGCGATGCCGCCAATGCCGTTCTTGCGCATGATATCGCGCAGGCGCTGGGCAGCCGGCCTTGCCCCCAGGCCGTCAAAGATATCCAGTGCCAGCCGCTGCCCCTCTTCATCCCCAAGGATCAGCGCCAGCCCCCGTTCGTATGGCGCATTCAAGTCGGCCCACAATGCCGAAGCCGAACGCCAGTCGCCGGTCAAAAGCAGCCGGTATGGTGTGGCCATGTCGGCAGTATCGACGGCCGCCATGTCGGGAGCGAGCAATGTTCGCCACAGCGCCAGCTCACCGACATGGGCGCGTGAGCGCACCGGCGTCTCGGCGCGGGCGATCAGCGCCAGCGCCTCTTGCCTGTCGGCCAACCCCAGCCATGCCTGCTCCGCCATCAGGGCCGCGTATGAACTCAGCATCTGCAGGTCTGCACCACTGCCGACGAACCGCGCCATTTCGGCAAACAGCGGCTCGGCCGAGGGATCGCCGCGCCTCAGGCGCAGTTTCGCCAAAGCCAGCAGCGCCGGGAAGCGGCCCACGGTCGTTGTCCGCTCATTGTCGATGACCTCGGTCGCCGACGCGGCGGCCTCGTCCCATTGGCCCTGGCGGAGTTGCACGTCGGCCAGCATGCCCCTGAGATAGTCGCGCCAGGTGCCGAGGTCGTTTTCGGTGCAATAGTGGATGCCGCTCTCGAGAACCGGACGTGCCGCGTCGTAGCTCATCTGGGTGATCTCGAAACAGGCGCGATTGGTGAAGGCACGCGCGGCATGTTCCTGGAAATTGCCCTGCAGCGCGATCTCAAGGCTTTGGTCGAGGCGCTGGCGCCCGGCGGCCGGATTCAGCCATTGCTCGACGCAACCGACATTGTTGAGCGCATGCGAGGCGATGTCGGGCCGGTTCATCCGCTCGGCCAGCGCCGCCGCCTTCTCGCCATAGAACAGCGTGTCCTCCACCCTCTCCGACAGCATCGCCAGGTGCGACAGGTTCGAATAAGCCATGGCGAGTTCCGGCCCGGCAGGAGCCGCTTCCAGCATCGCCACCGCCTCGGCGCCGAAGGCGGCGGCGGCCGCGCGGTCATCGCCCATTTCGCTCAGGCGGGAAAGCCATCTCAGGCTGTCACCCTCCTTCAGCCTGTTGCCGTCAGCCCGATGCAACCTGCGTGCCTCTCCCTGCGCTGCCAGCGCATCGTCGATCTTGCCGATGAGATGGCACTCGAAGGCATAGCTTTCGTAGAGCGCGGCGCGCTCCAAGACCGGCAGGCTGTCAGCCTGCCGCAAGGCGATTTCATAGTAGCCGGCGGCATCGCGATGGGCGCCGACGCGCGACGCCTCGCGCGCGGCGATCGGCGCAAGTTCACGCACCGCCGCCAGATTGTGGGCCTCAACCGCATGATGCACCAGGCGGCCGGTGGAGACGTCGCCATTTTCGAGCAGCGCAGCCAAGGCGCGCTGGTTGAATTGCCGCCTGTGTGAGGTCGTCAGCATCATTTCGATGGCGCGCCGCGCTATGTCATGGCGAAAGGCATAGCCGTCGCCGAGGTCGTCGAGCAGGCCATTGGCGACGCATTCGGCCAGCTGGCCGGCGCTGGCGACGCCGCACAGGCCTTGCAGGGCCCAGGCGTCGGCGCGGCGCGGAAACACCGACACCGCGTCGAGCATTGCCCGCGCGCCGGATGACAACCGCTCGGCCCGCGCCAGCACCGCGTCACGCACGCTTGCCGGCAGCGCCATTTCGTTTTCGGCCGACAGCAATTCGGTGACGAAGAAGGCATTGCCGGCGGTCGCCCGGTAGATGGCATCGCCGTCACGGCCGGCCGCATCGGCAAGCGACAGCACGGCCGCCTCGCTGAGCAGCGGCACCTCGATACGCGCCACGCTGCCTGCCGGGATTTCGCCCAGTGCGCGGCGCACGCGCATCTGTCCTTCGCTGCGGTCGGTGCGCGCCGTGAGCAACAGCAGAATCTGGGTGTTGACGATACGCCGGCCGAGGAAGCGCACGAAATCGAGCGTCGCATCGTCGGCCCAATGCAGGTCTTCGATCACGAGCAGGCTCGGTCCTTTCGCCGCGAAGGCGTCGAGCGCATCGGAGAACAGCGGCAACCTCTGCCCATGCCGAGCGTCGATCGCGCGCGGCAGCGCCCATTGCGCCTCACGGGCCAGATCGTAGAGCGGGCCCAACGGGTCGGGGATCGACAGGTCCTCGCAAGCGCTGCGCAACGTCGCCGCGCTCTGCCCGACACGGGCCGCGAACGCCTCGACGAGCGCCGTTTTGCCGGCGCCTGCCTCCCCCGCCAGCACCGCGACGCGGCCATGGCCGCCGATTGCATCGCCAAGCAAGGTCTCCAGCTGCTGCAGCTGCGTCTGCCGTTCCAGAAGCATCATCATCGTCTCGTATGATCGGAGTTTTCCCACCATGGCGGGCCGCTCACGATAGCCCGTGAAGAAAGCGCCGCAATGTGACTTTGCACACATTGCCGTGCCTCTTTCCACAACGAACGATGCCAACATAGGGAATCGTCCCGCCCAATATGGGGAATCGTTCCGATGCGCGGCCCGGGCCGGCGTGGTCAACGTCCAGCAGCGCTCCGATCGAGCGTGAACCAATGGAAAAGGAAGCCTTCCATGCCTCGCTATCTGATTGAACGCACATTTCCGGACGGCCTCAACATACCGATGACCGACATCGGTGCCACCGCGGTGGGCGGCGTCGTCATGCGCAATGCCGAAAAGGGCGTCACCTGGATCCAGTCCTTCGTCACACCCGACAAGAAGCGCAGCTTCTGCATTTACGAAGCACCCTCGCCCGAAGCGATCCGCAGCACGGCCCAGAAAAACTCGCTGCCGGTCGACAAGATCACGGAGGTGCGGGTTCTTGACCCTTACTTTTACCTCTGATCACGCAAACGGCTGGAACGGCGATGAGCATCAAGCTGCCTCTCTCGGCAATGGTAAACTGTCTGACGGGCTGCCGGACGGTGAAGCCGCAACTGTCGTGGGAGAGGCCGGACGGCCAACCTCCGTGCTCGGCCGTCTACGGCGGTTCGCGGCGAAGCTGCCTTCATATCTGTCTGAAAGGCGGCGCCTGCCCCCGGAAGGCGACTATCTGAGGCGCGATATCGGGCTCTCGGAGTGCGAGGTCCCGCAGGAATATTGGCAGTATTACTTTTGGGATCGTTGATTTTGCTCGACTTTTAGCGGCAACCGGAAGCTCGACAACCGGAGCCGCATGACCATCGCATGGAACCGGAACGGACAAGCTCGTTCCCCCAATCCCTAAACCAACGCCGCTGGCGTTTCGGCAGGCCCGATCGGTCGCCGTCGCCCCGAGCGTCAACAAACGGACGGAAGACCATGACCATAACTCTTTGGACGACACGCTTCGCGGCCCTCGCCGCCATCTCGATCGCGGCCGGCGCAGCCGCCCAGGCACACGACGCCAATCCGCTGGCCGAAAAGGTGCGCGCCGCCAACAGCCGCTTCGAAAATGTGGCAGCCGCCACAGCCGAAGGCTATGCGCCGATCCCTTGCGCCAGCGGCATCACCGGCGGCGCCATGGGCATCCACTATGTCAACGGCGCCTATCTCAAGGACGATGCCGTCGATCTCGCCAAGCCCGAGGCGGTGATGTACGAGCCGATGGCCGACGGCAGCCTGAAGCTGATAGCGGTCGAATACATCACCTCGAAGGGACCGGCCTCGCTCGAAGGCCAGCTGTTCAACTTCAACAGCGCCCCCAACCGTTATGGCCTCGGCCCGTTCTACGAACTGCATGTCTGGGCCTGGAAACAGAACCCGACCGGCGCCTTCGCCGACATGAACCCGCACGTGTCGTGCGACGCGATGAAGGGGATGTGACCTTCCCCATGTGACACCTCTGGCACCCGGTGCCTGGCCTTCCCCCTTGGCGGGGGGAGGGGCGAGCGCAACGTCGACCGGCTCCCCAGTCTTCCCCGGCGTTCGCTCGCCTTTTTTGTGCCTTCTCCCCGTTTCACGGGGAGAAGGTGCCCGAAGGGCGGATGAGGGGCAGCGCCAGCGTTGGCGAGTACCGATCTCTCACCTTCGGGGGCATGGCCAGTAAGCGGGGGGGAAGTGAAGGGGCCTTAGGAATTTTCCGTATCTCGGCCGTCAGGTTCTTTAGCAATGCCTTTGAACGGACCCTCGGTTTGCTTCACTTCCATCAACTGGCCTGTCGTTTCGTCGCGTTTTTGCCAAAGTCCATCCGGCCGCTCGAATTGCGTACGCTCCCTTACAGCGCCGCGGCGAAATCCATCACCCGTATTCTTTCCCATTGCCATCTCCAACGTGTTGGCCTGCGAATCGCAGACCTTACCGTAACGCTAGCAAATGTTCCGGCTTCGTTCCAGAGCAAGCGTGCTGTTTGGATTGAATGACTACGCCGCCTTCAGCCGCACCATTTCGGCTTCGAACTCAAACTTCAGCTGTGCGGCTTCCTCCTCCGGCAGCCAGAGCACCATCTGGGGCACGATCTTTCGGTAGAGTCGGGTACTGTCCTGATCCCAAGGAAGCGTCTCGGCACTGCGCGCCTCGGCGATAAGCTTGTGCAATCGCGCGCGTACCCGGTCCGGGTCGCCGTGATAATAAACGGTCGGCGCATCTTCGTCGAACAGCTCGGACTGTTCTTCGGCGCCAAAAAGGTCGAGTTGATTTCTTGCCATATCCACGAGACGCAAGGTTCTGCCTGACTCGGACTATGCCTCATCCCGTTTTCTGAAGCGACCATTCGATATGGGCTTATCCCCGTATTCCTGACGCAGCCTGTCAGTTGACAGTCTCAGAGCCGCTGGCGAGTGCTGACTGCAGATGGGTAACTTTGATGAGTTCCGCACTCAGGATGCACTCCATGAGATCAGCCTGTTTTGGCTCCAATGCGACCAACCGGCCGAGCACATTGAGCAGATCAATTAGGTCCGACGTATATTCTGCGAGCCAGTGTTCCGGCTGGACAAAATCGAGTGGAGATGGCGGTCGCTTATCGCCGATCTGTGGTCGCGAGCGGTCGCGCTTGCGGTAGCTGAACCAGTGCCACACCACCCGCTTACCGGAGACTTCATAATTCCACATCTCCGGCGAGACATTGTCGATGAAGCCTTTGCCGATATGAAGTCGGCGCTTCACTGGATCGTACTCCATTATATCGGGTAGCGGCTCCGGTGCTCCGGGGATCGCGCCGCCAGCAGGAACTGTAGGGGCGGAGTTCTTGGCCAATCTGGGTGGCGCCTTCGGTCGGCCGACTGAAGAATCGGAAAACCGCTCGCCATACGTGTACAACCAAATCACCTCACGGCCCACCGCCACAGCTTCTGTGAACAACGCAGGGTCCGCCGTCAGCGGAACACGAAGACCTGGCTGGGCGAGATCGGACAGGAAATGTTTTGTGAAGGCCGGATGTGCCATCACCGCTGCCAGATAGGCTAGTACATCTTCCGCTGACACCGGATGACCGAAGGTGTCCGCGAGGAGTCCGAGTAGTTTTTTCGGAATATTCGGCTGTTTCGCAGCTGCGTCGTGCCAGAGTGGATGCACACGCCCGCCAAAGGAACCCTTGTAGTGATCGTAGTCTGGGACATAACCCGTGAATGTAATTGCCGGTCCTGACTTTGGTGATGCCCGGTATAAGCCCATAAGATAAACTTGATTGTTCGAATGCGCGTTCCACAGCGTCGGGTTTAATTGATTTACCACTCGAACGTCTGGAATAATCCACTGACGATCCAATGTCCTATAGCCATAGCGGATTGGATTTACTACAGAATCCTGGTCGGAGATAATCGGTTCTATTCGATGTTCATGGCCTCTGATGGCATCCTTCACAACTTTGCGAATATGCTTGTCGCCCGGTACACCGTCACGAAGATGAGGGTGGAATTTCTGCTCTTTTCGACCCGGATCAGTCTCTGACGTTAAACTTTCCCACCTACTACCGAGCGAAAGCGAATCCGGTGCTATGATCCACGTTCTACCTGGCTGAACACCAGAGCCGTTATATGTAAAGAATTCACTGAGATGCGGAAAAGTCGACCATGCCCCCGTCGCTGCCGGAGAGAACGGGTCGCGCCAACCAGAGAGACAATCCTCCCAATCCGTGCCATCGAACGAGAGCTTTTTGAGCGCCTCGAACTTTTCTTCGCGGCCGCCATTTGGCAAGGCGTGAAAGCGAACTCGCGCCGGCTTGCTCTTGTCCTTGCCGAGTTGCTTCGCGGCTAGGACGATACATACTGGCTGCTGTACTCCCTGAAAAATGCGCGTCGGTACATTTGGCTGATGCCCTTCCGGCGAGCAATCCACTACCCAGATTTCAGAGCAGGTGCGCCGGAGATCATCGCGCATCTTCTCGAAACCGGGACCGTTGAGAAACCCAGCTACGCTGATGAAGCAGACTATGCCTTCCTCGTCCTTGTCGGGAAAACCTGTTGCAGCAAGGCGCCCGGTTCCGAAAACTTTCCACGTCGCCCAGCGCCAGAAATAGATGTAGAGGTTCTTCAAATGCTTGCTGTGCGCGCCCACACCCCATACCGGTGGCGGCGTCCACCAGTCCATGGGTGCGAACAGCTTACCGCCGGAGCCCGCTTCAATCCAACCGCCGCGCCCCTTAGCCTTTTCCTTGTAGGGCGGATTGCCAATAACAACAGTGATGTCTCGAGTTTTCTTGATCGTGTTAGCGTCGCGCCGCGATTTCGCGATGGCACCGACCTGCATCAGTGGCTCTTCCTCGATGAAAGGATTACCGAGCGTGTCGGTAATAAACAGCTTCATCTCCGGCAAATGCGACGGCTCGCCGGCCTTGGGCTTTATCAGTGCCTGCATTTCAGCGATCAGCCGTAGCTGCGCTACAGCGAACGGACCGAATTGAAGTTCAAAGCCGATGAGCCTTTGTGCCGCCGCCTCAATGGCGCCACGCACAGCGCCTTCACCCTGATCGTTGGCCACCGTCGAAGCGATATGGCGCAACACGCCGAGAAGAAATGTGCCGGTGCCGACGGCCGGGTCAGCCAGCGTAACATCGGTGGACGCCAGTCCGGCGTGACGCTCGAACAGCGGACCACGCAAGGTCTCATCGACTAGCCGCACCATCGCGCCGACCACTTCAGGCGGCGTATAATAGGAGCCGGTCTTCTTGCGCAGCGTGTTGTCGTAGACCTCTAGGAAATCCTCGTAGAAATACAGCCAAGCTTCCGGTTTGTCTTTGCTGATCGTGTGCCAGTTCACCTCATTGAGGACGCGAGCCAGCGTTTGCAGCGATGTCTTCAAGGCCTCCTGGTTGGCTTCGTCATCAGTCAGCAGTCCGAGCGCCGTTCCGATCAGAGAATTGGTCTTTCTCAACTCGTAAGCCGCTTGGTGGATGCCGGCGGCGAGCGGAATGTCTAGGGCTCGTGCAACAAGAAGTCCGAAGGTTACCGCTTGCGCATAGCCATCAGCGAATTGCGCGTCATCGGCTTCAGGAAACAGAAGCTTGCGCCAGTCTTTGGCCAACGCGGTCAATCCCTCGCTACCACGGCTCATCTGCTCGACGACCTCATCGCGCAAAAGCCGGCAAAGCCGCGCGGAGACTTCCGCGAGCCGCCGCGCATTCGGCGGCGCTATGGGCGCCCAGGTCAGAAAGTTATTGATGAGCGGAAGAAGACTGTCGGGCGCCGACAATTTGGCACCCGAAGAGACAACGTCACCCTCTAGGAGCCTGACTCTGTAATGGGACCCGCCGAGGCGATCTGGGTCGGCAGGGATTCTGGCGTGGATGACAGAGTGCGTCCGATCGAGCCGCGGTTGTGTCACAATGATCAGGCCGGTGTCATCGATCTTTGTGCTC
>NZ_JBFUEY010000034.1:0-39732 GCF_056403715.1 Mesorhizobium sp. P2_F5
ACCGAGCCGGAACCGAGCCGGACACCGCGACGCCGCCGGGCTTGGCGATGCTTTCGATGCGCGCCGCGATGTTGACGCCGTCGCCATAGATGTCGTTGTCCTCGAAGATGATGTCACCGAGATGGACGCCGATGCGGAATTCGATGCGGCGCTCCTCCGGCACGTCGACATTGCGCTCGCGCATCCGGCGCTGGATGTCGGCGGCGCAGGCGACCGCGTTCACCACGCTCGGGAACTCGACAAGCATGCCGTCGCCGGTGAGCTTGACGATGCGGCCCTGGTGCTCAGCGATCTTGCCGTCCGCCATCTCGCGCCGATGCGTCTTGAGCGCCGACAGCGTGCCGGCTTCGTCAAGCCCCATCAGCCTGGAATAGCCGACCACGTCGGCGGCCAATATTGCGGTCAGGCGGCGTTCCATAGTCGGTTGGCCCGCTTGTTTCGGAGATACACCTTAGCAGTTCTCCCGCGTCGCAAGCGGTTTTTCGTCGACTAGAGGAAGAATACCGGCTTCCGCACAAGGACAAGCAGATAAACCACAGCATGTCCGTTCATGCCGCGATCCGGCCTATCCCTGCACAGCCAGGCAAAGCTCAGCGCCATCGCGCGGTAGCTCAACGAACGCCCCAGAAAGACCTTGCTCGATAAGACCCCAGCGGAGAAGTTCGCTGAGTGTGTTGCAGCGATCGGCTGAACCCGCCACCCATTGCGGACATTAGAGGGCCAGTGCACACTTTGCCCATGCATATAGTCGGACGCATCCTTCCTGCCCCTCTTGGCCGCAGTAGTCGTTCCAGGCGATTGCCCGACACCTACCGTTGCGGGCGTGGCCCCGCCTCCCGTCAACGCCTCACCAGCCACTCAAAAAATGATCGGCATTACCGCCACGGGGCCGCAAGCTGACCTCGACCGATTGCAGGCCTTTGCCACGAAGAGCGGCTTTCCGAGCAAGCAAATGGACTCGCCGGAAGGATGGGAACTCTTTGTCGTATTTCCGCCCGGCAGTGAAGCCTCTGCCATTGCAGCCTTTACCGATCAGTTGCGCGGCAGTGAGTTTTCAACACTTGAGCTTGGGTACGCTATGGCGCCTGTGAGCCCGTAGCCCCCGGCCTTCCCCGTCAGACCGTCTCCTTGACCCGCGCCGATAGAAAGTCCGGCAAGTCGGCGACGGAATCCAAAACGACATCGGCAATCGACGACAGCGATTCACGGGTGCCGGTGCCGGAGAGCACGCCGACCGCCAGGCCGCAGCCGCCAGCCCGCGCCATCTCCAGGTCGTGACGGTTGTCGCCGACCATGGCGATCTCGGCCGGCCTCAGCCCGGTCAGGTCGCAGAAGGCGAGGATGGTGTCCGGCGCCGGTTTCGGATTGGCCACCGCGTCATAGCCATAGGCGGCGTCGAAGAGCTGGGCGACGCCGAGCGTGACCATGGTCTTCTCCGCACCGGCGGTCGAATCATTGGTGGCGACGCCGAGCCGGTAGGATCGTTTGTGCAGCGCCGTCAGCGCCGCGACGATGCCCGGCAGCGCCACCGCCATCGACGAGCCCTGCACCGACGTGATCTCGTTGAATCGGGCGACGGCAAGCATCTGGTCCTCGTCGGACAGGCGCGGGAACCACAGCTCGACGACATCCATGTTGGTGCCCGAGGCAAAGATCGAATCGGGCCTGAAGCGCTTGTTGACGAAATCGAAGCCCGCCGCCGCAAGCAGCCTGTCGGCCTTCCAGCGATCGCCCTCGGCAGCGTCCATGGCCATGAAATCGGCGATGCTGAGCCATGTCGCATTGAAGTCGACGAGCGTGCCGTCCTTGTCGAACAAGATGCCCTTGATGTCGGTCGGATTTTTCATACCGCACCCCGCAGTTGCTGGATGCGCGCAACCAGCCCGGCCGTGGAAGCGTCGCGCCTGGCGGCGCTCTCCTTGCCTTCCACGACAGGCAGCAGGCCGGTCGCCAGTTCCTTGCCGAGTTCGACCCCCCACTGGTCGAAGGAATTGATGTTGAACAGGGTGCCCTCGACGAAGACGCGGTGCTCATAGAGCGCGATCAGCCGGCCGAAGGTGCGCGGGTCGAGCTTGCGGTAAAGGATCGTCACCGACGGACGATTGCCGGAGAAGACGCGGTGCGGGGCGATCTTGTCGACATCGGCCGGCTTCATACCCTTGGCCAGCATCTGCGCGCGCGCCTCCTCAAGCGTGCGACCCTTCATCAACGCTTCCGACTGCGCCAGGCAATTGGCGAGCAGCAGATCGTGCTGGTGCTTCAGATCAGGCTCATGGCCGACAGCGGCGGCGAGGAACTCGACCGGGATGAAATCGGTGCCCTGATGCAGCAGCTGGAAGAAGGCGTGCTGGCCATTGGTGCCGGGCTCGCCCCAGACCAGCGGCCCGGTCGGCGTCGTCACCGGCGTGCCGTCGAGGGTGACGCCCTTGCCGTTCGATTCCATGTCGAGTTGCTGCAGATAGGCCGGCAACCTGGACAGGCGCTGATCGTAAGGAATGACGGCGCGCGCCGGGTAGCCGCAGATCACGCGATGCCACCAGCCGACCAGCCCCAAAAGCGCTGGCAGGTTCTTCTGCAAGGGGGCGGTGCGGAAGTGCTCGTCCATCTCATGTGCGCCGTCGAGGAAGGCGCGGAAATTGCGCGGGCCGATGGCGATCATCACCGGCAGGCCGATGGCGCCCCACAGCGAATAGCGGCCGCCGACCCAGTCCCAGAAGCCGAACACGCGGTCCGCCTCGATGCCGAACTTGGCCACCAGGTCGAGCGCGGTCGAGACAGCGGCAAAATGCTTGCCGACGGCTTCCTTGCCGAGCGCCTTTTGCACCCATTTGCGCGCTGTCTCGGCATTGGTCATCGTCTCGACCGTGGTGAAGGTCTTCGAGGCGATGATGAACAAGGTGGTCTCGGCGGACAGGCCCTTCAGTGTGTCATGGATATGGGCGCCATCGATGTTGGAGACGTAATGCGCGCGCGGGCCGTCATGATAGGGCGCCAGCGCCAGTGTCGCCATGGCCGGGCCGAGATCGGAGCCGCCAATGCCGATGTTGACGATGTCGGTGATCTTCTTGCCGGTGGCGCCGGCGGCCTTGCCGGAACGAATGGCATCGGCAAAGGCGCCCATGGCGTCGAGCACGGAAAGCACATCCGCCTTGACGTCCTGGCCGTCGACGGTGACGCCCTTGCCAGAGAGGTTGCGCAGCGCCGTGTGCAGCACGGCGCGGTCCTCGGTGATGTTGATCTTCTTACCGGAAAACATCGCGGCGCGGCGTCCTTCGAGGTCGGCGGCGCCGGCGAGCTTCTCGAGCAGCTCCATCGTGCGCTGGTCGACCGCGCATTTCGACCAGTCGAGCAGAAGGTCGCCGTCGCTGGCCGAGAATGTCTCGAAGCGCTTGGGGTCGGCGGCAAAAGCCTCGCGCATCGTGCCCGATGCAGCCGCGCGCGCAGCACGCAAGGCGACAAGCTGTTTGTCGAAGGACGAATGATCCAATGCCGGCTCCTGATACTTTTTCACGACATCTTATCAGACCGGATGTTTCCGGCGCGTGTCGTCGCGCCGATGTTATTGAGCCGAATCTCGTCTGTTTCAATGCGTGGGGATGACGCAGTGCGGCAAACCGGTGGCACGACAAAGTGTTGTCGCGGGCGCGCCGGGAAGCGATGACGCTGCGCGTCACGCTGGTGAAACGCGGCGCGAGGACGCTGCGCGTCGCGCGGGGATGGTGCTCCGCATCACCCGGGGATAGATCACTGGCATAAATCCCAGCGATCAGAAAAATTGATTGGCGCAACCCCTTGTGCCACGGTTACCTTCCGCTGGTCCAGCCAAGCAAAAAAGTTTGGCCATCGAGGAACTTCTTCCATGCCACAGCGTAACGACACGGCCATATGGTCCGGCCTATTCCGGATTTCGGCGGAATCGGGCCAAACCCTGCAGGCGCAGATCCGCCAGGCGATCGTCGCCGCCATCCTCGACCGGCAGATCGCCGCTTCGATGCCCCTTCCGTCCTGCCGCATCCTGGCCGAAAAACTCGGCGTTGCGCGCGGCACCGTGGTGCTGGCGTTCCAGCAACTGGTCGACCAAGGTTTCCTGGTAGCGCGCGAACGGCGCGGCCATTTCGTCAACCCGGATGTGCTGGCCACCCCCGCCAAACCGCACCAGAAGGCGCCGGACCAGCAAAATGAGATCGACTGGAAGGCACGCCGGCAGATCGCCGCCAGCGACATGCCGCCGCCGGCCAAGCACGACAACTGGATCAAGTCGTCCTACCCATTCGTCTACGGCCAGTTCGACCCGGCGCTGTTTCCGACTGCCGAATGGCGCGAGTGCAACCGCATGGCGCTGGCGGTGCTGGAGATCCGAAACTGGGCTTCGGACATGGTCGATCGCGATGATCCGTTGCTGATCGAGCAGATCCAGGCGCGGCTGTTGCCGCGGCGCGGCATCTTCGCCAATCCCGACGAGATCATTGTCACGCTGGGCGCGCAGAACGCGCTCTATATGTTGGCGACGCTCCTGATGACCAAGGGTTCGAAGGTGGCTATGGAAGACCCGGGCTATCCCGATGCCCGCTCGATCTTCCGCCTCGCGGGCGCTGACATCCAGCCGGTTCCGGTCGACCAGTCCGGCATCGTAACCTCTTCCATTCCCAACGATTCCGGCTTTGTCTTCGTGACGCCCAGCCACCATTGCCCGACCATGGTGCCGCTGTCGGCGGAGCGCCGGCAGGACCTTCTGGCGCGCGCCAACCGCCACAACCAGATCATCATCGAGGACGGCTATGACAGCCAGCTCCTCGACGAGGCGCCGCAACAGGCGCTGAAGAGCCTCGACCGTTCGGGCCGCGTCATCTATGTCGGCTCGATGTCGAAGACGCTGGCTCCGGGCCTGCGGCTTGGCTACATTGTGGCTTCGGCTGGACTAATCTCTGAGCTAAGGGCTCTGCGCCGCTTCATGCTGCGGCATCCACCGGCCAACAACCAGCGCGCGGTCGCGCTGTTCCTGTCGCTCGGCCACCACGAGGCGCTGGTTCGGCGGCTGTCGTCGGCCTTCGACGAACGCCGTAAGCGTCTGGTCCATGCGATTTCCGCATTCCTGCCGGAATGGCGCTCGACCGATTCGGCCGGCGGCACATCGCTCTGGCTGGAAGGGCCGCGCGGCACCGATGCGCGGGGTTTGGCCGAGGCCGCTGCGTCGCGCAGCGTCATCATCGAGCCCGGCGACCGCTTCTTCGACCGCACCGAAAAGCCGTCGCGTTTCATGCGCTTGGGCATTTCCTCTATCGCCCTGCAGCACATCGAGCCGGGCATTCGTGAACTCGCGACCGCGGCCGGACGCAGGCCGGCAGCTGCCTGATCTCCCAGTGCCGGGGCGTTGAACAGCCCCGGCCACCGGCATCTTCCCTAATATCGCTCTTTAGCACCCTGGCATATGCGACGGGGCCCGCTGGCCCATAGGCTGTGCCAATGCCGGCGGCATAGTCGGCTGACAAAGGGGACGAAGCAGGCCGACGGTGGACCAATCACCGCGTCCGGTTTCGCAAGCTAAAGGTGGAGTGCCTCCCATGTCAGTGGCTCTTGAGAAGCAGGATGCGGCTCTTAAGGATGGATCAGCCGACCAGCGTTCGCGGCGATCCGGCGGGCGCGAAGCGCGACGCGCCATGCGGGCGGCACCGCTGGCCGACGACATCCGGCCGGTGCGCGCCGGCCTCGAAGGCGGCAGCTACGGCCCGCTCAGTCAGAACGACCAGGAGCGCATCCATGAAGCGGTGCTGACGCTGCTGGAAACCGTCGGCTTCGCCAATGCCATTCCCTCCTGCATCGAGGCGCTGACGAAAGCCGGCGCTACCTATAGCGATGACGGCCGCATCCGCTTCCCGCGCGGCCTGGTAATGGACACGATCAAGAAGGCAGCGCGGAATTTTACGCTGCACGGCCAGGACCCGAGGCATGACATGCTGATCCAGGGCAAACGCGTGCATTACGGCACCGCGGGTGCCGCGGTGCATCTGGTCGATGTCGAAAAGCGCGAATACCGCGAGTCGCTGGTGCAGGACATTTACGACGCCGCCCGCCTCGTCGAGGGGCTCGACAACATCCATTTCTTCCAGCGGCCGATGGTACCGCGCGACATTCCCGATCCGCTCGAAATGGACTTCAACACGCTCTACGCCTGCGTGATGGGAACGTCCAAGCATGTCGGCACTTCGTTCACGGTGCGTGAGAACGTGCAGCCGGCGCTGGAAATGCTTTATGCGATCGCCGGCGGCGAGGAGAACTTTCGCGCACGGCCGTTCGTGTCGAACTCCAACTGCTTCGTCGTGCCGCCGATGAAGTTCGCCGAGGACGCTTGTGGCGTGCTCGAAGCCTGTGTCGAAGGTGGCATTCCGATTCTTCTGCTATCTGCTGGCCAGGCCGGCGCCACCGCGCCCGCCGCAATTGCCGGCGCCGTGGTCCAGGCAGTGGCCGAAGTGCTCGTCGGTCTCATCTATGTCAACGCCATCAAGCCGGGACACCCGGCGATCTTCGGTACCTGGCCATTCGTCTCCGACCTCCGGACTGGCGCCATGTCGGGCGGTTCGGCCGAGCAGGCGGTGCTGACTTCGGCCTGCGCGCAGATGGCGCAATTCTACGACCTGCCGGGCGGTTCGGCCGCCGGCATGACGGATTCGAAACTGCCCGACATCCAGTCCGGCTATGAAAAGGGCATCACCGATGTGATGGCCGGTCTTGCCGGCCTCAACCTGGTCTATGAATCGGCCGGCATGCATGCCTCGCTGCTCGGCTTCTGCCTGGAAAGCCTGATCATCGACAACGACATGCTGGGCCACTGCCTGCGGTGTGTACGCGGCATCGAGGTGACCGACGAAGCGCTATCGATCGACACCATCACCGAGGTCTGCATGAACGGACCGGGCCACTATCTCGGCAATGAGCAGACGCTGCGGCTGATGCAGACCGAATATTTCTATCCGGCCGTCGGCGACCGCTTTTCGCCCAAGGAATGGAACGAGAAGGGCAGGCCCGACATCTTGCAGCGGGCGATCATCGAGAAGAAACGTGTCCTGGCCGAGCGCTTCCCCCGCCATGTGCCGAAGCTGCTGGACGACAAATTGCGCGCCCGCTTCGGCGAGATGATCAAGCTGCCGCGCAGCGGCATGGGTGGGTAAGTTTATACTTATGAAATCAGTCCGCGCTTAGCCCAAAACGCTCGACGATCTCGGTGCTGATCAGCTTGCCATGCAGCGCCATCAGCACGATCTGCGCATCGAGGCTGTCGCCGGTCTCAAGCGCTGCCTCGATGCGGCGCTCCGCGTCCAGCCGACGCTCCGGGCCATTGGCCTGCTCGAACGTTTGTGGGCCCGCAATGCAATAGCTGAAGAGCTGTGCAACGGACCGGTAGGCGTCCGGCGGCGGCTCGTCCGGCCAATGATCCTTCATCAGATTGACGATGGTGAGTTTTACGCCCTCGGGAACAAGCGCCGGATGAAGGTCAGCACCGCGCAGCGCATTGTCGAGCTCCCTGAGGTCGCCCGAGCGGCCGAACATGCCGAGGAAACCGAGGGAAGAACGCCGTTTCGTCATGATGGTCTCATCTGTGCAGGACGCCGCGAGATGACGTATCTGTAGGTCTGACCCAACAGATACAAGAGCACCAAGAGAAAAGGCGGCCTACCAGATGGCAAGCCGCCTTTGATTTGACCAAGCCTGAGACTCAGTGATTGTCCCTTGGCACGCCGCTGGTGTGCGCGACGTCCTGGTACTTCACTGCCGGCTTCAGCACCATGCCTTCCGAGAACTGGTCGACCATGGAGCGCTGGATCTCCTGCCATGGTGTCTGGTGCTTGGGGTAGTGATAGCCGCCATCGTTCTGCAGTTCGGCGCGGCGGCGCGTGATCTCGTCATCGGTGACGAGGATGTTCGCGGTGCCTTTGCGTAAGTCGATGCGCACGCGGTCGCCGGTCTTGATCAGCGCCAGGCCGCCGCCAATGGCGGCTTCCGGCGAAGCGTTGAGGATCGACGGCGAGCCCGACGTGCCCGACTGGCGGCCATCGCCGATGCAGGCAAGAGCGTGGATGCCCTTCTTGATGAGATAGGCCGGCGGCTGCATGTTGACGACCTCGGCGCCGCCGGGATAGCCGATCGGACCGGCGCCGCGCATGAACAGGATGGTGTGCTCGTCAATGCCTTGCGCCGGATCGTCAATGCGGGCGTGGTAGTCCTCGGGACCGTCGAAGACCATGGCGTTGCCTTCGAAGGCTTCCGGGTCCTTCGGGTTGGACAGATAGCGCTCGCGGAATTCCGGCGAGATGCCGCTCATCTTCATGATGGCGGAATCGAATAGATTGCCGCTGAGGTTGATGAAACCGGCGTTGGTCTTCAGCGGCTCGGCGACGGTGCGGATGACGTCGGTGTTCTCGTTGACAACACCCTCGCAGTTGTCGCCGATCGTCTTGCCGTTGACGGTCATCGCTTCGGGATAGGGCAGCAGCTTGGCCTTCATCAGTTCGGCCACCACGGCCGGGACGCCCCCGGCATGGTGATAGTCCTCGCCGAGATATTCGCCCGACGGCTGCAGATTGACGATGAGCGGTACATGGAGGCCAATCGTCTGCCAGTCGTCATTGGTGAGCGGTACGCCGAGGTGGCGGGCGATGGCGTTGAGATGGATCGGCGCATTGGTCGAGCCGCCAATGGCCGAGTTGACGACAATGGCGTTCTCGAAGGCCTTGCGGGTCATGATGTCGGACGGCTTCAAATCCTCATGCACCATGTCGACGATGCGCTTGCCCGTCTCATAGGCTATCTGGCCGCGCTCGCGGTAGGGCGCCGGAATGGCCGCCGAACCCGGCAATTGCATGCCGAGCGCCTCGGCCAGCGAATTCATCGTGGTGGCGGTGCCCATGGTGTTGCAGTAGCCGGTGGACGGCGCCGAGGAGGCGACGATGTCCATGAACTCGTCATAGTCGATCTCGCCGGCCGACAGGCGCTGGCGCGATTCCCAGACAATGGTGCCGGATCCCGTGCGCTTGCCCTTGTGCCAGCCATTCAGCATCGGGCCGACCGACAGGGCGATGGCCGGAATGTTGACGGTCGCCGCCGCCATCAAAAGCGCGGGCGTGGTCTTGTCGCAACCGATGGTGAGCACGACGCCGTCGAGCGGATAGCCGTAGAGCACTTCTACGAGGCTCAGATAAGCGAGGTTGCGGTCAAGCGCTGCGGTCGGGCGCTTGCCGGTCTCCTGGATCGGATGGCAGGGAAATTCGAAGGGAATGCCGCCCATCGAGACAATGCCTTCGCGCACGCGCTTGGCGAGCTCGATATGGTGGCGGTTGCAGGGCGACAGGTCGGAGCCAGTCTGGGCGATGCCGATCAGCGGCTTGCCCGACATCAGCTCGGCCCGCGTCAGGCCGTAGTTCAGGTAGCGCTCGAGATAGAGCGCGGTCATGCCCGGATTGTCGGGATTGTCGAACCACTCCTGCGAGCGAAATTTCTTCTTCCTGGTGGGGGCGCCTGCCATCGTGGTCTCCGTATTTGTAAGACAAATCGATATGGCAACGCGCGGAAGCAGGCAAGAGGGCGCACCGTCGCAACCGGACTTTGGTGCGATAGACAGAGACCAGACCGTGCGTTAGGCCTTTAAACAGTCTGGCGCGGGAGGTTTTGATGGCTTTGGTGATCGAAGGCGAGGAACGCATTGCCGCATCCCTGCAGAAAGTGTGGGAAGCGCTGAACGATCCGGGCATTCTGAGGGAAAGCATTCCCGGTTGCCAAAGCCTGGAGATGAAATCGCCGACCGAAATGGCCGCGACCGTGGTGCTGAAGATCGGGCCGATCAAGGCGACGTTCAACGGCGAAGTGACGCTGAAGAACCTCAAGCCGCCGCACGCCTACACCATTCAGGGCGAAGGCAAGGGCGGCATTGCCGGCTTCGCCAAGGGTGGCGCCGATGTCACGCTGACGGCGGACGGGCCGCATGCGACGGTGCTCAAATACGCGGCCAAGGCCGATGTCGGCGGCAAGATCGCCCAGCTCGGCAGCAGGCTGATCGAATCGACCTCGAAGAAACTGGCCGGGCAATTTTTTTCGACGTTTGGCGAGAAGGTGGGCGGCTGAGCGTTCCCCTCCCCCTTGAGGGGAGGGTGCCGCGCGAAGCGCGACGGGTGGGGTCGCCTCAGCTGCCTCAACCTGAGTTGAGCTGCTTCAATCGGTGAAGAAATAGCGCCGAGCGCGTCACGGCGGACCCCACCCGGCCCTTCGGGCCACCCTTCCCTCAAGGGGGAGGGATATCCGCGCTATTCGAACACGATGCTGGGCACAGCCGCTTCGGCCGCGCCGCGCTCTTCGTTGACCCGGTCCCAGACCTTCGAAGCAATGTCGCGATAGATCTTCGCCTCGGGGCTATCGGGCTTCGACGCCACCACGGGTGAGCCTTCGTCGGAGCTTTCGCGAATGCCCATTTCCAGCGGCACTTCGCCGAGGAAGGTCACGCCGAGGCGCTCGGCCTCGCGCCGCGCTCCGCCATGGCCGAAAATGTCGTAGCGCTTGCCGGTATCGGGAGCGACGAAATAGCTCATATTCTCGACGATTCCGAGCAACGGCACGTCAACCTTCTTGAACATATTCAACCCCTTGCGGGCGTCGATCAGAGCCAGATCCTGCGGCGTCGAGACGATGACGGCGCCAGCCAGCGGCACCTGCTGGGCCATGGTCAATTGGGCGTCGCCGGTGCCGGGCGGCATGTCGACGACGAGCACGTCGAGCCGGCCCCATTCGACCTCGCGCAGCATCTGCGTCAGCGCCGACATCACCATCGGGCCGCGCCAGATCATCGGCGTTTCCTCGTCGACGAGGAAACCCATCGACATCACCTTGAGGCCGTAATTCTCCATCGGTTTCAGGATCTTGCCGTCGACCGTCTGCGGCCGGCCATGGATGTTGAGCAGCCTGGGCATGGACGGGCCGTAAATGTCGGCATCGAGCACGCCGACGCGCAGGCCATTGGCGGCGAGGCCGAGGGCGATGTTGACGGCGGTGGTCGACTTGCCGACGCCGCCCTTGCCGGAGGCCACCGCAATAATCGCTTCGATGCCCGGCACGCCACGCTTGCCCGAGCTTTGCGAGGCCGGAGCATGCGGTGCGGGACGCGGCGCGGCTGGCGGAGCCGGCGGTGCCCGTCTGGGTACGGGACGCGCCGGAACCGGCGCCTCCATGCCACCGCCCTTCTTTTCCGCCGTCAGCGCGACGACGGCGCCGGCGACACCGGGGATCGCCTTGACGACGCGCTCGGCGGCGGCGCGCAGCGGTTCCATCTCCTGCGCACGGGCGGCGGGAACGGTGATCGAGAAAAACACTTTTGAATCGGCGATGAAAATCTCCGAAACCATGCCGAGGTCGACGATATTGCTGGTGAAGTCCGGCCCATTGACCGTCTTCAGACGCTCGGTGACGATTTCCTTGGTAACGGACATCAGGTCTTCCTTATGCAAGCTTGCGCCTGAGATAGTGCAGTTTCCAGACAGAACCAAGCCGTGGAGCAACGGCCGGCCAGATTTGCCTGCAAACGACGGACACCTGAGTTGCCCGACTCGTCTGGCGCAGGCGCCCGGCGCCGGATAGCTTGCGCCAATGATCGACAAGCTCGAATTCTTCATCGCACTGGCCAAGGAGGAGCATTTCGGCCGGGCGGCGGAAGCGTGTGGCGTCACGCAGCCGACCTTGTCGGCCGGCATCAAGCAGTTGGAAGGCCAGCTCGGCGTGATGCTGGTGCTGCGCGGCTCACGCTTCCAGGGGCTGACGCCGGAAGGCGAACAGGTGCTGGCGTGGGCGCGCCGCATCGTCGGCGACAGCCGCACCATGCGCGAGGAGATGCGGGCGGCGCGCCACGGCCTATCCGGGCGCATCCGTATCGCCGCCATCCCCACTGCTTTGGCCATGGTGGCGCGGCTGACGACGCCGTTTCGCGAAAAGCATCCGGGCGTCACCTTCTCGGTGCTGTCGCGGACCTCGATCGAGGTGCTGTCGCTGCTCGGCAATTTCGACATCGATGCCGGCATTACCTATCTCGACAACGAGCCGTTGGGGCGGGTGACCAGCGTGCCGCTTTATGACGAGCGCTACCAGCTGATCACGGCGGTCGGAAACCCCTATTCCGACCGCGACAAAGTGACATGGGCGGAAATCAGCCAATTGCCGCTCTGCCTTTTGACGCCGGACATGCAAAACCGCCGCATCATCGACCAGCACCTGGCGGAGGCCGGCGTGCAGGTGCGACCGACCCTCGAATCCAACTCGATGATTGTGCTGTTCTCGCATATCCGTACTGGCAAGTGGTCGTCGATCATGCCGCTCAACCTCGCGGAAACATTCGGTTTTTCCGAGCCGATCCGGGCCATTCCGATCGTCGAGCCGGACGCCAGCCACACCGTCGGGCTGGTGGCGACGCCGCGCGAGCCGCATACGCCGCTGGTCCAGGCGCTGCTGGACGAGGCGATGGCGCTGGCAGACGATTTTCACACCCGTCGTTGAGCTAGACAGTGCGGGTTGGGCGAGCTTGATAGAAAATTTCTATCAAACAACGGATCAGCTTTATTGATTCCAGAGGTTTCCTCTGATTTTGTAAAGACTTAGCGATAGAAGCTATCGACCAGGGAGGGCGCTGCATGACGATGCAGCCTGCAAGTACCGAGATCGCATCGCGCATAGCGGCGATCGTCCAGGAGTTGAAGGACCTCGAAGGTCCATTGCTGCCGATCCTCCACGGCATCCAGGAAGAGTTCGGCCATGTGCCGCACGACGTGCTGCCGGTCATTGCCGATGGGCTGAACCTGTCGCGGGCCGAAGTGCACGGCGTCGTCACCTTCTACCATGATTTCCGCGCCAAGCCGGCCGGCCGGCACGTGCTCAAGCTCTGCCAGGCGGAAGCCTGCCAGTCGATGGGTTCGGACGCCGTCGCCGCCAAGATCAAGCAATTGCTCGGCATCGGTTTTCACGAGACCACCCGCGACGGATCGGTTACACTGGAGCCGGTCTATTGCCTCGGGCTTTGCGCCTGTTCGCCGTCGGCGATGCTGGACGGTGAGGTGATCGGGCGGCTCGATGACGAGAAGATCGAAGAGATCGTCGCGGAGGTACGCTCATGATCCCGCGCATCTACATTCCAGGTGACTCCGGCGCGCTGGCGCTCGGCGCCGAAAAGGTCGCCAAGGCGGTTCGCGCGGAGCTCGCCGAACGCGGCATCGAGGCCAAGATCGTGCGCAACGGCTCGCGCGGCGCCTATTTCCTCGAACCGATGGTCGAGGTCGCGACCGAAAAGGGCCGCGTCGCTTACGGGCCGGTCAAGCCCTCAGACGTCAAGAGCCTCTTCGACAGCGGCTTTCTCACCGGTGGCCATCACAAGCGCTGGCTGGGCGCGCCGGACAAGATCCCCTTCCTGGCTAAGCAGACGCGCCTGACCTTCGCGCGTTGCGGTATCAACGACCCGCTGTCGCTCGACGCCTACAAGTCACTGGGCGGACTGAAGGGCTTGCAGAACGCGGTGGCTATGGCGCCGCTCGATATCGTCAAGCAGGTCACAGAATCGGGCTTGCGCGGTCGTGGCGGGGCTGGTTTCCCGACCGGCATCAAGTGGAAGACGGTGCTTGATACCGCCGGCGAGCGCAAGTACATCGTCTGCAACGCCGACGAAGGCGACAGCGCTACCTTCGCCGACCGCATGATCATGGAGGGCGACCCCTTCGTGCTCATCGAAGGCATGACGATTGCCGGCATCGCCACCGGCGCGACCAAGGGCTTCGTCTATATCCGCTCGGAATATCCGCATGCGGTGGCTGTCATGAACAAGGCTGTCGAGGTCGCCCGCAAGGCAGGCGTGCTCGGCGTCAATGTGCTCGGTTCGCCCAACGCTTTCGACATGGAAATCCGGGTCGGCGCCGGCGCCTATGTCTGCGGTGAGGAAACTTCGCTGCTGAACAGCCTTGAAGGCAAGCGCGGCGTGGTGCGCGCCAAGCCACCGCTGCCGGCGATCCAGGGTCTGTTCGGCAAGCCGACGGTGATCAACAATGTCATCTCGCTGGCTTCCGTGCCGATCATCATGGACAAGGGTGCGGCCTTCTACAAGGATTTCGGCATGGGCCGCTCGCGCGGCACGATCCCGATTCAGATCGCCGGCAATGTCAAGTTCGGCGGCCTGTTCGAGGCTGCCTTCGGCATGACGCTGGGCGAAATCGTCGACGATATCGGCGGCGGTACGGCCACCGGTCGCCCGGTGAAGGCGGTGCAGGTCGGCGGCCCGCTCGGCGCCTATTTCCCGCGCGCGCTGTTCGATACTGCATTCGACTATGAAGCCTTTGCCGCCAAGGACGGACTGATCGGTCATGCCGGCATCACCGTGTTCGACGACACGGCCGACATGCTGAAGCAGGCGCGCTTCGCCATGGAGTTCTGTGCCATTGAGAGCTGCGGCAAGTGCACGCCCTGCCGCATCGGCTCGACACGCGGGGTGGAGACCATCGACAGGCTTGCCGCCGGCATCGAGCCGGAAAAGAACCTGGCTCTGGTCGCCGATCTCTGCAACACGATGAAGTTCGGATCGCTCTGCGCGCTGGGCGGCTTCACGCCCTACCCGGTGATGAGCTCGATCACCCATTTCCCCGAAGATTTCAAGCCCGCGCCGGCGCGCGTGGCTGCTGAATAGGAGCTGGCAGATGAATATCAAGGCCGACTTCCCGATACTCATCGAAGAACTCGACTACGGAACCCCGGAATCGAAGGCGCAAAAGCAGGTCACGCTGATCGTCGACGGCCGCAGTATCAGCGTGCCGGAGGGTACGTCGATCATGCGCGCGGCGATCGAAGGCGGGGTCGAGATTCCAAAACTCTGCGCCACGGACATGTTGGACTCGTTCGGTTCCTGCCGCGTCTGCCTGGTCGAGATCGAGGGGCGCGGCGGCACGCCGGCATCCTGCACGACGCCGGTCGGCGAAGGCATGGTGGTGCGCACGCAATCCGAGCGGCTCGACGCCATCCGCCGCGGTGTCATGGAGCTTTACGTCTCCGACCATCCGACTGGCTGGAACGAGAAGGCCGGCACCGGCGCCAGCGAGTTCGACGTTGTGGCGAAGTCGGTCGGCCTGACCGAGAACCGCTTCGGCATCGAGGGCCGCAACCACGTCAAGCAGGAAAACGGCGTCGCGCCCGGCCATGGCTCGCTGGCGGTCGACTACATCGCCCGCGATGAGTCCAACCCTTATTTCACCTATGATCCGGCGCAATGTATCGTCTGCTCGCGCTGCGTGCGGGCCTGCGAGGAGGTGCAAGGCACCTTCGCGCTGACGATCGAGGGCCGCGGTTTCGAATCGCGCATGGTCGCCGGCATGCATGAGGATTTTGTCACCTCCGAATGCGTGTCCTGCGGCGCCTGCGTGCAGGCCTGTCCGACCGATGCGCTGCGTGAAAAGACCGTGCTTGAGAAAGGCATGCCCGAGCGCTCCGCCGTCACCACCTGTGCCTATTGCGGCGTCGGCTGCTCTTTCAAGGCCGAAGTGAAGGGCGACGAAGTCATTCGCATGATGCCCTACAAGGACGGCAAGGCGAACCACGGCCACTCCTGCGTGAAGGGCCGTTTCGCCTATGGCTACGCGACCCACAAGGACCGCATCCTGTCGCCGATGATCCGGGAAAAGGTCAGCGATCCCTGGCGCGAGGTGAGCTGGGAAGAGGCGATCGCCCATACGGCCAAGGAATTCCGCCGTATCCAGTATCAATACGGCCGCACCTCGATCGGCGGTATCACGTCCTCGCGCTGCACGAATGAGGAGACCTATCTGGTGCAGAAGCTGGTGCGCCAAGGCTTCCGCAACAACAATGTCGACACCTGCGCCCGCGTCTGCCACTCGCCGACCGGCTACGGCCTCGGCCAGACCTATGGCACCTCGGCCGGCACCCAGGATTTCGATTCCGTCGAGTTCACCGATGTCGCCGTCATCATCGGCGCCAACCCGGTTTCCGCCCATCCGGTGTTTGCTTCGCGGCTGAAGAAGCGGCTGCGCCAGGGCGCCAAGCTGATCGTGCTCGATCCGCGCCGCACCGAAATGGTCAAGTCGGCGCATGTCGAGGCCGACTACCACCTGCCGCTGAAGCCCGGCACCAACGTGGCGGTGCTGACGTCGCTCGCGCATGTCATCGTCACCGAAGGGCTTTTCGACGAAGCCTTCATCCGCGAACGCTGCGACTGGACGGAGTTCCAGGACTGGGCCTCCTTCGTCGCTTTGCCGGAGAACAGCCCCGAGACCGTCGGCAAGCTTTCCGGCGTCGACCCGGAGCTGATCCGGGGTGCTGCGCGGCTCTATGCCAAGGGCGGCAACGGCGCGATTTATTACGGCCTCGGCGTCACCGAACACAGCCAGGGTTCGACCACGGTTATGGCTATCGCCAACCTTGCCATGGCGACCGGCAATATCGGCCGCCCGGGCGTCGGCGTGAACCCGCTGCGCGGCCAGAACAATGTGCAGGGCTCATGCGACATGGGCTCGTTCCCGCATGAACTGCCGGGCTATCGCCACATCTCGGGCGAGGCGGTGCGCGACATCTATGAGAGCCTGTGGGGCGTGAAGCTCGACGATGAACCGGGCCTGCGCATCCCCAACATGCTGGATGCCGCTGTCGACGGCTCTTTCAAAGGCATCTACATCCAGGGCGAGGACATCCTGCAGTCCGACCCTGATACCAAGCATGTCGCGGCCGGCCTGGCGGCGATGGAATGCGTGGTCGTGCACGACCTGTTCCTCAACGAGACAGCGAACTACGCGCATGTCTTCCTGCCGGGCTCGACCTTCCTGGAGAAGGACGGCACCTTCACCAATGCCGAGCGCCGCATCAACATGGTGCGCAAGGTGCTGGAGCCGAAGGCGCGGTACGCCGACTGGGAAGCGACGCAGGAGCTTGCCCGTGCGATCGGGCTTGACTGGAACTACCAGCATCCCTCGGAAATCATGGACGAGATCGCCAAGACGACGCCAAGCTTCGCCGGCGTCTCCTTCGATCTGCTGGACCGTGTCGGATCGGTGCAATGGCCGTGCAACGAGAAGGCCCCGCTCGGCACGCCGATCATGCATATCGACGCCTTCGTGCGCGGCAAGGGCAAGTTCATCCGCACCGAATATGTGGCGACCGACGAGCGGACCGGGCCGCGTTTCCCGTTGCTGCTGACAACCGGCCGCATCCTCAGCCAGTACAATGTCGGTGCACAGACAAGGCGTACCGAAAACGTCATGTGGCACTCGGAAGACCGGCTGGAGATCCATCCGCACGATGCCGAGAACCGCGGCCTGCGCGATGGCGACTGGGTGCGGCTGACCAGCCGTTCGGGTGAGACGACGCTGCGTGCGCTGATTACCGACCGGGTGTCGCCGGGTGTGGTCTACACCACCTTCCATCATCCGGACACGCAGGCCAACGTCATCACCACCGACTTCTCGGACTGGGCGACCAATTGTCCGGAGTACAAGGTGACGGCGGTGCAGGTCGGCGCGTCGAACGGGCCTTCGGACTGGCAGCGCGACTATGACGAGCAGGCGCGCAACAGCCGCCGCATCGCTCCGCTACAGGCGGCGGAGTAGTCTTGGCCGCGCGCCGCAAAGCAACGACGCAGATATCGCGGCTGGCGCACCGTGCCAGCGGCACTGCGGCGGCTAACCGCATGGTGCCGGAAGAGACGCCGGTGGCGTTCTCCTTTGCCGGCACCACCCATGCGGTGATGATGGCAAGCCCGGCCGATTTCGAGGATTTCGCGCTCGGCTTCTCGCTGACGGAAGGCATCATCGCGTTGCCTGACGAGATCGAGGCGATCGAGGTCGAGGACCATGGCGCCGGGATCGACATCCAGATCCGGCTGAAGGATCAGGCCAATACGCGCTTCGAGGCGCGACGCAGGCGCTTGGCCGGGCCGGTTGGCTGCGGGCTGTGCGGCATCGAATCCATCGAGGAAGCTATGCGCTCGGTCGACAAGGTTGGTGCGTCCAAACTTACGCTTGAGGCCGACGACATTGTTCGCTCGGTCAGGCTGTTGTCGAAGGTGCAGCCGCTGCATTCAGAAACCGGCGCCGTGCATGCCGCGGGCTTCTACATCCCGGGCAAGGGCATCGTCATGGCGCGCGAGGATGTCGGCCGCCACAATGCGCTGGACAAGCTGGCCGGCGCGCTGGCGAAGGCCGGCATTAACGGTGCCTCGGGCGCCGTGGTCGTTACCTCACGCGTCTCGGTTGAGATGGTGCAGAAGACGGCGGCCATCGGCTCGGCTTTCATCATGGCCGTGTCGGCGCCGACCGCGCTTGCCATCCGCACAGCGGAAGAGGCAGGAATGACGCTGGTGGCGCTGGTGCGCGGCGACGATTTCGATGTTTTCACCCACCCGGAACGGGTGGTCTTGGGAGTTGCCCAGCATGTCGCATGACGAAGAGCACATCACGAGCACCAGGGAAAAGCTGGTGCGCATGGCCAATCAGATCGCCGCTTTCTTCCATTCCAGGCCGCGCGAGGAAGGCGTGGCGGGTGTAGCCGAACACATCAACAAGTTCTGGGAGCCCAGGATGCGGCGGCAGTTCTTCGAGATGCTGGATAGCGGCAGCGAAGACTTTGATGAGCTTGTCGTTGTGGCCTCGGCCAGGATCAAGCGGCCGAAGACCGAGGAGCAGGCCGATATAAGCATCGGCTACGTCGAACCCACGGGTGCAGAGAGCGCCGCTCCCCAGAAATAGCCGATCGCCAGAAATAGTCGGTCGAACGCGGTTCGCGTCGGGGGCTATATTCCTGTCTTCTAAAGTTTGACTGCCGCACCCGGCAGGTGTCTGCTATGGTCGACGATCAGAAGTCGTCTGGCCGGGCGGGATGCAGTCGTGAGGCCGATCGAGACGCGATATGCCCTCAGCGGCGACGTGCGGATCGCCTATCAGGTGGTCGGCCAGGGATCGTTCGACCTGGTTTTCGTGCCCGGCTTTATTTCCAACCTCGATCTGCATTGGGAAGACGAGGGTTATACCAGGCTGTTGAAACGGCTGTCGGCGTTCTCGCGGCTGATCCTGTTCGACAAGCGCGGCACCGGCCTGTCCGACCGCGTCGACCCACGCCATCTGCCCAGCCTCGAAACCCGCATGGACGACGTGCGCGCGGTGATGGATGCCACCGGCAGTGGCCGTGCGGCGCTGCTCGGCGCCTCGGAAGGCGCGCCGCTGGCAATGCTGTTCGCCGCCACCTATCCGGAGCGGACACGGGCGTTGGTGCTTTATGGCGGCTATGCGCATTTCCACAAATGGGTCATGCCGCCCGAACGCCTCGAGACCTTCATCGCGACCGCCGGCACGGCCTGGGGCACCGGCGCCACTCTGCCCAACTTCGCGCCGGGCCGCGTCGATGACGCGCATTTCACCCAGTGGTGGGCGCGCTTCGAACGGCTGTCGGCGAGCCCGACGGCAGCGGCCGCCCTTGCCCGGATGAATGCCGGTATCGACGTGCGCGGCGTGCTTTCGGCGATCGGCGCACCGACCCTGCTCATCCATCGCCGCAACGATGTGCGCGTGGATCCCGACGCCAGCCGCTTCCTGGCGAAAAAGATCGCGAATGCGCGACTGGTCGAAATCCCCGGCCGCGATCACCCGATCTGGACCGGCGACGTCGACCGGGTGGCGGACCTGCTCGAGGAATTCCTGACCGGCGAGCGTGCCGTGGCCGAAGCGGAGCGCGCGCTTGCCGCTCTTCTGGCGACACGCATCTACGACACGGCGCGGGTGGGCGACCGCATGTGGAGCGAACGCAGCGAGCGCTTCCAGGAGAGCTGGCGGCAGCTGGTCGGCCGTCATGGCGGACGCATCGCCGGCATCCATGGCGAATTGATGATCTCGCGCTTCGACGGGCCGGCGCGGGCCATACGCTGCGCGGCGGCGCTGCGCGACGCGGCGCAGCATATGGGCATTGCAAGCGCCCAGGGCGCGCATGTCGGCGAGGTCGAAATGCGCGGGCCGCCGGTGGGGCTGATGGCACGGGTGACGATGCAGATCGCCGCCCATGCCGGGCGTGGCGATATTCTGGCGTCGCGGCTGGTCGCCGATCTGGCGGCGGGTTCCGGCCTGCATTTCATCGATGCCGGGCGCGTCACGGTGGATGAGCTGGACGAGCCGCTGGCGCTGGTCCAGGCGACGTCGGAACAGCATCTCGAACCGGCCTGCCGTCCCAAGGCCAAGCCAACCGAGGCGGCTCAACTAACGGCGCGCGAAAGCGAGGTGGTGAGCCTGATCGCCGACGGCAAGAGCAATGCCGCAATCGCTGCCGAGTTGAGGCTCAGCGAGCATACGGTCAAGCGTCATGTCGCCAACATATTGCTGAAGCTCGACCTGCCGTCGCGGGCGGCGGCAGCGGCATTTTCCGCCAGGCACACTGGCCCGGACGGGCCATAGGAGCCATGGCGCTTTTGGGCGAAGCGGCCAAGGGCGCGCAGGCGCTACCAATTCTCTCCATGCAGCCCAGGCGGATGTCGCCGGGAAGGCGCTGCGAGCGGAGGATGCAATGCTGAAGTCAAACAGGTCGATCAAATCGCTGGTGATAGCGGCAGGCGTTGGCGCACTGTTCACGATCGCCCCTGCCAAGGCCGAGGACGCCACGGCGGCCGCCGCCTACAAGGACATCGAGGCGACGCTCGGCTCGGTGCCGGACATGTTCAAGACGCTGCCCGACGTTGCGGTTGCCGGCGCCTGGGCCGAGATCAAGGGCGTGCAGCTCAACCCCAAGACCGCGCTCGACGGCAAGACCAAGGAACTGATGGGGCTGGCCGTCGCCTCGCAGATTCCCTGCCAGTACTGCATCTATTTCCACACCGAGGCCGCCAAGCTCAATGGCGCGACCGATGAGGAGATCAAGGAGACGATCGCTATGGCGGCGATCGTGCGCCATTGGTCGACGATGCTCAACGGCAGCCAGGTCGATTTTGCCACCTTCAAACAGCAGACCGACGGCGTGTTCGCGGCCATCAAAGCCAAGTCGCAATGAAAGACCCTGCCCGGCGATGGCCGCCGGGCAAGTGCTTGTGATCATCAACCGCCCGATCGACGGGCCATGGAGGAAGAAATGCTGACCAAGACGCAAAGCGTGGACGGCGCCGCGATCAAGAAAGCGATCGAAGGACGGGATGGCAGGATGCTGGCGAGCTTCTATGCCGACGATGCGCTGGTGCGGGTGATCGATCGCAACAACCCGCCGAGCAAGCCGCGCGAGATCCGCGGTCGGGCGGCGATCAGCACGTTCTGGGACGACATCTGCAGCCGGGCAATGACCCACAAGGTCGACACCACCATCGCCGATGGCGACAATCTCGCCTTCACCCAGGCCTGCGCCTATCCGGACGGCACGAAAGTGTTCTGCGCGGCGATGCTGGAGCTGAAGAACGGACGGATTGCGCGACAGACCGTCGTGCAGGCCTGGGACGAGTAGGTCAACCGCGAAAAAATCAACCGCGGTTTGGGCCGCAAAACTG
Organism: Mesorhizobium sp. P2_F5; assembly: GCF_056403715.1. Classification (NCBI taxonomy): domain Bacteria; kingdom Pseudomonadati; phylum Pseudomonadota; class Alphaproteobacteria; order Hyphomicrobiales; family Phyllobacteriaceae; genus Mesorhizobium; species Mesorhizobium sp. P2_F5. The sequence continues at coordinate 21,518 of NZ_JBFUEY010000034.1, forward strand.
GAGGACACAAAAATGTTCAGCGCCAGATGGCAGATCGACGCCAAGTTCGGGCACAAGCAGACCGTGCTCGACCTGCTCAAGAAATGGGAGCGCGAGATCGGCTCTCAGGTCGGCATTGCCGATCTCGAGTTCCAGATCATGACCGGTTCGATCGGCGCCCGGGAGGCGACGGTCGAATCGCATCACCAGGTCGAGAGCCTGGCCCAGTTGGAGGCGTTCTTCGCCAAGATCGGCAAGATCGATGCGCACGCCAAATGGGGCAAGGAGATGGAGCCCTACGTCGTGTCAGGCACCAGCCTTTGGAACATCTACCGCATCGTGGAGTAGAGCAATTCCAGGAAAAGTGTGAGCGGTTTTTCCGTCCGGAATTGCGTAAAAACAGAGAGGACGCCGCGACTTTCGGCCGTCAGTTGCGGCGGCCGAAATTCGATCGCTGCCCGGCGAAGCGGCCTTCCCTGGCCAATCCGGCCGGCGCGGTACGCGCCGGCTGATTGGGCAGCGTGGCCTATTTGGCCAGAGCCGCCGCTATCAGGGCGTCGGCCTGGCGGGCGCGCTGGTCCGCGCCGGCATCGCCGCCAGTGGTCCCAGCCGTCGCGGAGGCCGATGCCTGCCTGCGCGGCCGGAAGGCAAAATAGAGGAGCAGCGCGCCGAGCAGTCCGGCGCCAATGACGATGGCCAGGCGCGTGCCGGTCATGCCCGTGCGTTCGATCTGGGTCGGTTTGGCGGGGTTCTGGACGACGGTGAGTTTGTCGCCGACCTGCGGTTCGCGGTCGCCGTTCTTGTTCAGCTCCATCGTGGCCTCGACGGCATCGGCGCCGGTGCCGACGCGCAAGGTGCCGGTGAATTTCTGGGTCACCTTCCACTCTTTGTCGGCGTGCACCGTCTTGAACGCGTCAACCAGCTCGCAGGGGATCGTGGCGGTGCTGACGGTCTTGTAGACGATCTTGTGGGCGGTCGATTCCATGTCGCATTCGACAGCGACCGCAAGGATCTCGGCTGGCGCCTCGGGCCAGCCGCTTTTCTTGATAATGTCCTTGCCGCCGAACACAGCGATCAGCAGACAGAAGCCGCCAATGAGTACCAGCTTGATCTTGGTCGTGTTCATGCGCAAACCCCCTCGCCGCGCGGTTTTCCGGCAAGGAGGCTGCTCGTTCAGGTTGAATATTCAGTAAATTGTGAACTGTCGCCGGGCCGCGAAAGTTCAACAGGCTTAACAGATGCCGACCTGGACGATGAATACTTTAGGCATGGCGGATCGCCGCCATGCCTTTGTTCAAGACTCGGCGAGGGCTGACTACATCAGGCCCAGCTGTTTGTAGAAGCCAAGCGCATCGTAGTAGTCGCTCTGGGTGGTGATCTTGCCGTCCTTGATCGAGAACATCGAGGCACCGGTGAAGGAAAACTTCTTGCCGGTGGCAGCCGTGCCGTCGGCCCAGGCGCCGGTGTTGGTGCCGGAAAACTCCCATTCGAACGAGACTCGGTCGCCCTCGACCACCGGTGCGCCCTTCATCGTCCAGACGGCGTCGGGAACAGCCTTCAGGAAATTGTCGATAACACCGGTCTTGGCGGCTTCCTTGCCCTTGACCGGCGTGCCGACCGAGGCGTCGTAGTAGGTGACGTCGTCAGCGAAATAGCCGGCGGCCTTGGCCGAATCATGGGCGTTCCAGGCGGCGACATAGGCTTCGACCACCGATTGCGCGGTATCGGCGGCGAAGGATGGCGCCACGACGAGAAGCGTGGCGGCGATGGTTGCGGACGTTAGAAACTGACGGCGATGCATTGTCTTCCTCCCTTGGTTGAATGGCTGCTCGTCCTGCTTTAGCCGTGAGCCACCATGACGTGGCGAACGGCGGTATAGTCCTCCAGCGCGTAGAGCGACATGTCCTTGCCGTAGCCGGACTGTTTCAGCCCGCCATGCGGCATCTCGTTGGTCAGCATGAAATGGGTGTTGATCCAGGTGCAGCCATATTGCAGGCGGGCGGCTGTCGCCATGGCGCGCGAGACGTCCTTGGTCCACACCGAGGACGCCAAACCATAATCGCTGTCATTGGCCCAGGTCACGGCTTCGTCGACCTCGGAGAAGCGGGTGATCGACACGACCGGGCCGAACACTTCGCGGCGCACGATCTCGTCCTCCTGCAACGCGCCGGCAACGACGGTCGGCTGGTAGTAGAAGCCGGAGCCTTCGCCCGGCTTGCCGCCGGTGGTGATCTCGATGTGCTTCAGTTCCGAAGCGCGCTCGACGAAGCTCGAGACGCGGTCGCGCTGGCGGCGCGAGATCAGTGGACCGATCTCGTTTTCGGTGTCGTCCGGCTGGTTGTATTTGATGGTCGAGACGGCCGAGGAGAGATCGGCAACGAGCTTGTCGTAGATCTTCTTGCCGGCATAGATGCGGCAGGCGGCGGTGCAGTCCTGGCCGGCATTGTAATAACCGAAGGCGCGCAGCCCGTTGACCACGGCGCCGAGGTCGGCGTCGTCGAAGACGATGACCGGCGCCTTGCCGCCGAGTTCCAGATGCGTGCGCTTGACCGACTTGGCGGCGGCCTGCAGCACCTTCTTGCCGGTGGCGACGTCGCCGGTGATCGAGATCATGTTGACCTTGGCGTGGTTGATCAGCGTGTTGCCGACGCTGTCACCACGCCCGAGCACGACATTGACGACCCCCTCGGGCAGCACGTCGGCCAGGATCCTGGCCAGCTTCAGCGCCGTCAGCGGCGTCTGCTCCGAAGGCTTGAAGACGACGGTGTTGCCGCCGGCAATCGCCGGCGCCAGCTTCCAAGCCATCATCATCAGCGGATAGTTCCAGGGCGCGATCGAGGCGACGATGCCGATCGGGTCGCGACGCACCATCGAGGTGTGGCCGGGCAGGTATTCGCCGGCGACCACGCCGGGCATCGAACGGACCGCGCCGGCAAAGAAGCGATAGCAGTCGACGATTGCCGGGATTTCGTCATTGAGCACCGCGTTGATCGGCTTGCCGCAGTTCAGCGCCTCGAGCGCGGCGAACTCCTTGGCCTCTGCCTCGATGCGGTCGGCAATCTTGAGGAGATAGCCGGAGCGTTGCGCCGGCGTGGTGCGCGACCACAAGACGAACGCCTTTTCCGCCGCTGCGACAGCAGCCTCGATCTGCGCCGGGCTTGCCTCCGGCAGGTTGAGAATGGTCGCCCCGGTCTTTGGATTGAGGATCGGCTCCTCGGTTTCGGTGCCCTTGTCGAAGATCGAGCCGATCAGCATCTGGGTGTCCATGGATTTCTCCCTTGTCAGGAGCGAGTAGCGAGTAGCGAATAGCGAGTAGGGTTGGTCGTCGATCTTTCCCTATTCGCTACTCGCTACTCCCTATTCGCTTGTTTCATTTTCCACTGCCGGCGATCTGGTCGCCGTCGCGGGTCAGGTAATAGGCAAACAGGATGGGCAGCAGCGTCACCAGCACCACGACCATGGCCACGACATTGGTGACAGGTCGCTGGCGCGGACGGATCAGTTCCTCCAGCATCCAGATCGGCACGGTCTGCTGCTGGCCGGCGGTGAAGGTGGTGACGATGACCTCGTCGAAGGACAGCGCGAAGGCCAGCATGCCGCCGGCAAGCAGGGCGGTGGCGATGTTGGGCAGCACGACATGCCGGAAGGTCTGGAAGCCGTCGGCGCCGAGATCCATCGAGGCCTCGATCATCGAGCCCGAGGAGCGGCGGAAACGGGCAACGGCGTTGTTGTAGACGACGACGACGCAGAAGGTGGCGTGGCCGAGCACGATCGTCCAGAACGAGAACGGGATATCGGCGAGCGAGAAGGCCGATCGCAGGGCGATGCCAGTGATGATGCCGGGCAGCGCGATCGGCAGGATGACGAGCAGCGAGATGGTCTCGCGGCCGAAGAATTTTGTCCGCGACACGGCGGCGGCGCACAGTGTGCCCAGTATCAAGGCAATCGCTGTCGAGATGGCGGCGACGCGGACCGAGAGCGACAGCGCCTGCCAGACATCGGGCCTATTCCAGGTGACGGCGAACCATTGCGTGGTCAGCCCCGGCGGCGGCCAGACGAAGCTCTTTTCTTCCGTCGTGAAGGCGTAGACGAAGATCAAGAGGATCGGCAGATGCAGGAAGAGCAGGCCGCAGGCGGCTGCGATCTTGAGGCCGAGCGGGGCGGATTGCGAACCGTCAGAGCGCATCGAAGGCCCCCATGCGCTTGGCGCCCCAGAGATAGAAACCCATGATGACGATGGGCACAACGGTGAAGGCGGCGGCGAGCGGAATGTTTCCGGCGGTGCCTTGCTGCGAATAGACGGCCTGGCCGATGAACAGGCGCGACGTGCCGATGATCTGCGGGATGATGTAGTCGCCCAGCGTCAGCGAGAAGGTGAAGATCGAGCCGGCGACGATGCCGGGCAGCGCCAGCGGAAACAGCACGTTGCGGAAGGTCTGGCCCGGCGACGCCCCGAGATCGGAGGAAGCCTCGACCAGATTGCCGGGCACGCGTTCCAATGCGGCCTGTACTGGCAGGATCATGAAGGGCAGCCAGACATAGACGAAGGCGATGAAGGTACCGGTGGCGGAGACCGACAGTGAGTTACCGCCGACGACCGGCAACGACAGCCAGCCATCGAGCACCCAGAGCAGATGCAGCTTGGCCAGCAGCCAGGTCAAAATGCCTTCCTTGGCGAGGATCAGTTTCCAGGCGTAGATCTTGACCAGGTAGCTCGACCACAGCGGCAGCATGACGCCGAGATAAAACAGCGCCTTCCAGCGGCCGCGGGCATAGCGCGCCGCATAGTAGGCAATGGGGAAGGCGATGACGGCAGAAGCCAGCGTGACCAGCACCGCCATCGTCACCGTGCGCAGTATGATGTCGAGATTGGCGGCCTGGAACAGGTCGCCATAGGTCTTCAGCGTGAACTCATGGTTGATGAGGCCGGAGAACTCATCGATCGAGAAAAAGCTCTGCGCCAGCAGCGCGAACAGCGAGCCGATATAGACGACGCCCAGCCACAGAACCGGCGGCAGCAGCATGAGAAACAGCAGGAGTTGCGGCCGGCGCCAGAACAGGTCGGAGAGCGCACCGCGTATGCCACCGCTGCCGGGCAGAATGGCGGAGGCAGAGGTTGAGTTGAGCGCGGCGATTGTCATGGCGCCGTCCTGTGCTGCAGGAAGTGGAGTGAGAGGCTGCGATCCTTCGCGCCCCCCTCTGTCCTGCCGGACATCTCCCCCACTTGGGGGGAGATCAGCAGCTCCGCCGCCGGCTCCCTTCCTGAAACGTTGGTGACTGGCGAAAGCGGTCGCGCCATCTGATCTCCCCCCTCGTGAGGGAGATGTCCGGCAGGACAGAGGGGGGCGCCGTAGAGCGCAACGCTTGCCCAAATTCCGCGCGCGATCATCATGCCGGCTCGTCCATCAGATGCAGGTGCTCGCGGTTGAAGGTGAGCACCACCGCTTCGCCTTCCGCCGGCAGCTTTGTGCCGGCGGGCACGATGGCGTGCAGCCGCAGCCCATTGGCATCGAGCGCCAGTTTTGTGGTGGCGCCGAGATAGTTGGTGCCGACCAGGCGGGCGGCAACGCCTTCGCCTTTCGCGGCGCGGCCGATGCGAATGGATTCAGGACGCAAGCTGCCCCAGCGGTGCTGGCCGGAATAGCGCTGGACGAAATCCGGCGGCAACACATTGGAGGAGCCGACAAAATCGGCGACGAAGCGTGTCTTCGGCCGCTGGTAGATGTCTTCCGGCGTGCCGATCTGCATGATCTTGCCGTCATTGAAAACGGCGACGCGGTCGGCCATCGACAGCGCCTCGCCCTGGTCGTGGGTGACGAAGACGAAGGTGATGCCGAGCGCCTTCTGCAGCGACTTCAGCTCTTCCTGCATGTTCTCGCGCAGCTTCAGGTCGAGGGCGCCGAGCGGCTCGTCGAGCAGCAGCACCTTGGGCTGGTTGACCAGCGCACGGGCAAGCGCGACGCGCTGGCGCTGGCCGCCGGAGAGCTGGCCGGGACGGCGGGCGCCGTAGCCGGGAAGCCGCACCAATGACAGCGCCTCTTCCGCCGCCTTCTGCCGCTGCGACTTGGCGACGCCCTTGACCATCAGCCCGTAGGCGACATTGTCCAGTACGTTCAAATGCGGGAACAACGCGTAGTCCTGGAAGACCGTGTTGACGTTGCGGCGATAGGGCGGCACGCCCTCGGCGCGCTCGCCGAAGATCGAGATCGAGCCCGAGGTCGGCTGCTCGAAGCCGGCGATCAGCCGCAGGCACGTCGTCTTGCCGGACCCCGAGGGACCGAGCATGGCGAAGAACTCGCCCGGCACGATATCGAGATCGACCGCATCGACGGCGCGCACGCTGCCGAAATGGCGGGAGACTTTCTGGAAGGAAACGGCCGAGGTCATGGGCTGCCAGTCTGTTGCCTGCTTGATCTTTTGATGTCGCCAGCACCGCTCAGGACTGTGAGCGGGTCGCGAACTCGTGCGGCGCCTCACCTCCCCCTCGATGGGGGAGGTCGCGGCAAAGCCGCGGGTGGGGGTGCTGGCACGCACCGCCGCGCCCCCACCCCGACGCTGCGCGTCGACCCTCCCCACAAGGGGGAGGGTAAAGAAGGCGAAATTACCGTCCGCCGATGACGCCGATATAGTCGGACACCCAGCGGTAGTAGGGCACGCACTGGTCGTTCTGGGTTGCGCACTTCGAGACCGGGGTCTTCCAGAACTTGATCTTGTCGAAGTTGTCGTAGCCGTTGGTCTTGCAGCCTTCCTCACCGAGCAGTTCATTGCCCTTGCAGGCGGCTGGCACCACGGGAAGCGAACCGAACCAGGCCGAGACGTCGCCCTGGACCTTGGGCGACAGCGAATGCTCGAGCCACATATAGGCGCAGTTCGGATGCGCGGCGTCGGCCTCCATCATGGTGGTGTCGGCCCAGCCGGTGACGCCTTCTTCCGGCACCGTCGAGGCGACCGGCTTCTTGGCGGCGACCAGCGTGTTGACCTGGTAGGGCCACGAACCCGAGGCGACGACGCCTTCGTTCTGGAAGTCGTCGACCTGGATGGCGGCGTCATGCCAGTAGCGGCCGACCAGCGTGCGCTGGACGCGCAGCAAGTCGAGTGCTGCCTTGTACTGGTCTTCGTTGAGTTCGTAGGGGTCCTTGATGCCGAGTTCCGGCTTGTGGAACATCAGATAGTTGGCGGCATCGGCAATGTGGATCGGGCCGTCATAGGCCTGGACACGGCCCTTGTTCGACTTGCCGTCCGGCAGGTCCATCGCCTCGAAGACGATGTTCCAGCTCTTGGGCGCTTCCTTGAAGACATCGGTGTTGTACATCAGGACGTTCGGGCCCCACTGATAGGGAATGCCGTAATGCACCTTGTCGACGGTGAACCAGGGCGCATCCTTCAGCCGGTCGTCGACGCTCTTCCAGCTCGGGATGAGATCGGTGTTGATCGGCTGCACGCGCTTGCCGGCGACGAGGCGCAGCGATGCGTCACCCGAAGCGGTGACCAGATCGAAGCCGCCCTCATTCATCAGCGAGACCATCTCGTCGGAGGTGTTGGCGGTCTTGACGTTGACCTTGCAGCCGCTCTCCTTCTCGAAGGAGCTCACCCAGTCATAGCCCTTGTCGGTTTCGCCGCGCTCGATATAGCCCGGCCAGGCAACGATGCTGACCTCGCCTTCGCCCTTGCCAAGTTCCTTGACCTGGGCGACGGCCTGACCGGAAAAGGTCAGCGCGACCGTCAAAGCCGTACACGTCTTCAGAAATGAATTCATCGTCAATCTCCCATTTTGGCGCCTGACTGCGAAGCCGGTCTTCGCTGCGGTCAGCCGCAGGCTGAAAAGCGTCAGTTCGTCCGATGGACACATTGCCGCTCTGACGGCGGCTTTGTCCCTGAAACGAAAAGTGCTTGGAAAATTCCGGTTTCGCAAATTCATTTATCAGAAACACGATATCGGTTTTTCCGATAGATAGATACCTAATGCATGTCGCTCAAAAGTGGCCCCGGTTTTGAGAGAACGACATGCGTCAAAACAAAGACTATCAGCGCTGCTGGCGTACCGTACGCTGCGACTGGGCAAGGCCGATGAAGTCGCGTGCCGCCTGCGGCAGGCCGGAGCCGCGGCGCCAGACCATGCCGACCTGGACGACCGGCAAAGTGCCTGAGATATCGCGCGATTCGATACGGTCGCCTTCCAGCGACCAAGGCCGGTAGACGAGGTCGGGCAACAGCGCCACGCCGGCGCCGGTGGCGACCAGGCTGCGCACCGCTTCGACCGAGCGGGTGCGGAAGGCGACATAGGGCTTGGCGCCGATTGCCGCCAGAAGCTTGCCGGTGCTTTCCTCGATCTCGTCGACGGTCAGCATGATCAGCGGTTCGCCGGCAATGTCGCCGATGCCGATAATGTCGGCGCTGGCCAGTTTGTGGCTAAGCGGCACCCACAGCCGGTAGGCCGAGACTTCGAGGATTTCCGACTGCAGCGCGGTGCGGTCGCGCAGATTCGAGGTGACCATGACGGCGATGTCGAGCTTGCCGCCGATCAGCAGGTGCTCGAGATAGTCGCCATTGTCTTCGATGGCCGAGACATCGACACCGGGATAGGCGCGGCGGTAGCGCGCCAGAAGATCGGACAGCACATAGCCGGCGACCAGCGAGGTGACGCCGAGCTGCAGGCGCCCGCCCGCCACCACCTGCTCGTCAGAGAAAGCACGGCGCGCATCGGAGACGTCGGCCAGGATCTTGGTCGCATGGCGCAGGAACTGGTGACCTTTGTGGGTGATGTTGAGGCCGCGCGGATGGCGTTCGAACAATTCGACGCCGAGATCGCTTTCCAGCTCCTTGATCGCCTCGGTGACCGAGGATTGCGAGATGGATAGGTTTTGTGCGGCGCCCGACACCGTGCCTTGCTCGGCGACGGCAATGAAGAACTGCAGCTGGCGGATGGTGAAGGCCATGGCCGGACTAAACACCGACGCGGCAGTGAAGGAAAGCCGAAGGCAGAGCTTATTCCGTGGCGGCTTGCCGCGCCTCCTGTCAGCCGAACCCGAGGCGCCGCCGCCAGGCAGGACCGTAGCGCATCGCGAGCATGAACGCCGTCTCCAGCGCCAGGACGATGACGATGATACGAAAGCCGACGGCATAGGAATCCCGGCCGCTGCCGCGCATGAGATAGCCGGTGATGAGAAAGCCGGTATTCCACAAAGTGGCACCGAGAAGCGTCGCCGCAGCGAAGGGCAAGAGTGGCAGGCGGAGCGCGCCGGCCGCGATCGGCAGGTAGTTGCGCACCGTCGGGATGAACTGCGCCAGCAAGGATACCCGGACATGATGGCGGCGATAGGCCTCGCCAAGTCTGCTGTAGGTCGCATAGCGCAGGCAGACATATTTGCCGAAACGCTCGACCAGCCTGTCAGCACGATCCAATCCAATCCGACGACCCACACTATACCAGACAAGGCAGCCTGTGATGGCGGACAGCGTCGTCACCAGGAGCAGGATCGCCAGCGTCGGGAGATCCGGGGCTGCCGTCATGCCGAGAAACAACAGCAGCACATGCGAGGGCGGCAGCGGCAAAATCTTTTCGGTGAAGGCGAGGCAGGCGACGCCGAGCAGGCCGAAGCCCAGGATCGCCGATAACGGATCAGTCATGCGAAGCGCCAGTCATAGGTTTTGAGGTTTTTGATCCGGGATACCTTATACACCGTCGCCGGCGGAAAGTTGCGAAAGGTGCGGCCAAGCCGGATCGCTTCCAGGTCGAGCCTGTCGAGCAATGTCTGGTCGAAAGGGCAACGGCTGCCCAATGTGTATTGGTAAAGGGCCGCGCCCGGCCGCAGAGCGTCGAACACGCCTTCCAGTATAGCGAAAGCCTTGCGCGGTGACATCAGCCGAAACGGCAATCCGCTGATGGCTGCCCCACCACCGGGGGGTCAGCACCGGACCGGTCTCGGGTCCGATCTCGCGCGTGATCAGAGCCCCAAGACTGGAACTGGAGGGCGTGACCGAGCCGATCCGGAGCGGCGCCAGCGTCCACGCCATGAGGAAAGACAAAGCATCGTTCGCAGGCATGATGACCCTCCTTGCTGAGGCGGGCGACTCGCTCGTCCGACATTCGACGAGGCGCTGTTTGCGGCGACCAGATTGCATGGACATCGCGAAGATTGGACTTCGCGAAAGAAACCCAAATTGATTTTCTGAGGCGGCCGTTTGACATCGGCGCATCAGTCTCTGGTGTTTAGCTAGAACTGGTCCACTGGAATTGCGCTAGGCCACCGCGATGCTGAGGCGCGCTCCCGCCTCGGCGAGTGCTGAAGCGATGTCGCGCGGCGGCGGCTGGTCGGTGGCCAGCTCGGAAAAACCGTCGAAGCCGCAGACCTGGACCAGTCCCTGGCGACCGAATTTTGTGTGGTCGGTGATGACCAGCGAGCGCTGGCCGCGCGACAGCACCATGCGGGCGAACTCCGCCTCTTCCAGATCATAGTCGGAAAGACCCGCGGCGGCATCGACGGCGCCGATGGAGATCACCGCGTGGCTGACCGAGAAACGACTGACGAAGTCGATCGCCGAGGCGCCAAAGGCAGCACCGGAATCGCTGCGCAGCTCGCCGCCCGCCATGTAGACCTTGTTGCCGTTAACGGTGGCCAACGTGCGGGCGATGTCGGACGAGTTGGTGACAACCGTCAGCCGCCGGTGGCCGAGCAGCTCACGGGCGAGGAACGAGGTCGTGGTGCCGGTGTCCAGCATCACCGACTCGCCGTCGCGAATGGTGGCGGCGACCATGCGGGCAATCAGCCGCTTGGCCTCGGCATTGTCGCGCATGCGCCGCTCGAACGGCGCCTCGCCGGTCATCGACGGCAGACCGATGGCGCCATGCATCTTCAGCACCGAGCCGTTGCCGGTCAGCGGCTTGACATCACGGCGCACGGTTTCAAGCGAGACCCCCAACCGGTCCGCCAGGCTGGCGATGGTGACGGTGCCCTCTTCCTTCAGGAGACGGAGGATTTCGCCGTGCCGTTTCGAATGGATCAATGTGGCCTCCCGAATTCTACGACCTGCCCGGTTTTAGGGCAATACAGACGTTTTTAAAGGAATTGCAGGTCGTTTCGGGCAAAACACCCAAAAAAAGTCACAACATTTGATTGACAGTCGGGCGGCTCTGGCATGACATTGATCGTGTGACAGGCTTCGGAACTGCCACGGGAGGGTGATGGCAGAGCCGCAATTTCACGGACCGGACCGTCTGGCCAGACCGTCTGGGATTGATCTGGCGCAAGGACTTTTCAAATCCGCGGGGGCGGAGACCGGGTATCAAAACCTAGCCAAGGGGCTCGTCGGTGCGGCGCGGGACAGGAGAGTCCCGGCATCCCGCACCGACGAGATTTTTTGCGCTCCCCAACCCTCTTTGCGCGGCGCATGGCGCCTTGTCGAAGCTCCGACAAATCAGGGGTGGCCCCGTGACTGCTGAAGATCGCATCCGGGCCCTGCCCTGCTGGAACGGCAGCGTCGACATTGCACCGCTGCCGGGCGGCCTCAGCAACGCGAACTATCTGGTCAAGGACGCCGCCGGGCGGCACGTCGTGCGCTTCGGCCAAGACTATCCGTTCCACCACGTCTTTCGCGATCGCGAGGTGATGACGTCGCGGGCGGCGCATGAAGCGGGCTTCGCGCCGGCGGTTCGTTATTCCGAACCCGGAATCATGGTCACGGAATTTCTCGGTGCGAAGACCTATGCCGCCGAAGACGTGCGCGCCAATATCGGCCGCGTCGCAGCACTTATGCGCGGGTTCCATCGCGAGATGCCCAATCACATCTCCGGCGCCGGTTTCATGTTCTGGGTCTTCCATGTCATCCGCGACTATGCGCGCACGTTGAACGAAGGCGGCAGCCGCAAGCGCGACGAGCTGCCACGGCTTCTGGCGCTGGCCGACGAATTGGAGCGTGCGCAGAAACTGCTGCCGATCGTCTTCGGCCACAATGATCTTTTGCCGGCAAATATTCTCGACGATGGTAATAGGCTATGGCTGATCGACTTCGAATATGCCGGCTTCAACACGGCGATGTTCGACCTTGCCGGCGTTGCCTCCAATGCCGAGATGAGCGACGCCGACTCCTTCGCCTTCCTGACCGCCTACTTCATGCGCGAGCCCGATGAGGCGATCCGCCGTTCGCACGCCGCCATGCAATGCGCGTCGCTGCTGCGCGAGGCGATGTGGAGCATGGTTTCCGAACTCTACCTCGATGCACCCGGCATCGATTACATCGCCTACACCGCAGAAAACCTGACGCGGCTCGACGCGGCGCTGGACAATTACCGCACGAAATACGGAACACAGCCATGACCTTGCCCACCCATGCCGGCATCGTCGTCATCGGCGGTGGCATTATCGGCTGTTCGACGGCCTACCATCTGGCGCGCGACCACAAGGCCGATGTCGTCCTGCTCGAGCAGGGCAAGCTGACCTCCGGCTCGACCTGGCATGCAGCCGGGCTGGTCGGCCAGTTGCGCTCATCGGCCTCGATCACCCGCGTGCTCAAATATTCGGTCGAGCTCTACAAGGGGCTGGAGGCCGAAACCGGGCTCGCCACCGGCTGGAAGATGACAGGCTGTCTCAGGCTTGCCACCAATACCGACCGCTGGACCGAATACAAAAGACTGGCGACGACGGCCAGGAGCTTCGGCATGGACATGCAGTTGGTGTCGCCGGAGGAGGTCAAAAAGATGTGGCCGCTGCTGGAGACCAGCGACCTCGTCGGCGCGAGTTGGCTGCCGACTGATGGCCAGGCCAGCCCCTCCGACATCACGCAGTCGCTTGCCAAGGGCGCGCGCATGCATGGCGCCAAGCTGTTCGAGGAAGTGCGCGTTACCGGCTTCGACATGAAGGACGGACGCATCACCGCGGTGAAGACCAACAAGGGCGACATCGCCTGCGAAAAGGTGGTGAACTGCGCCGGGCAATGGGCGCGCCAGGTCGGTGCCATGGCCGGCATCAGCGTGCCGCTGCAGCCGGTCAAGCATCAGTACATCATCACCGAAAAGATTGACGGCCTGGCGACCGACGCGCCAACCATCCGCGACCCCGACCGACGCACCTATTTCAAGGAAGAAGTCGGCGGGCTGGTGATGGGCGGCTATGAGCCGAACCCGCAGGCCTGGGCGACCGGCCTGCCCGGCGGCGATGTGCCTGACGAGTGGGAATTCCGCCTGTTCGACGACGACTACGATCATTTCGAGCAGCATATGAGCCAGGCGATCGCGCGCGTGCCGGCGCTGGAGCGGGCCGGCGTCAAGCAGATGATCAACGGACCGGAAAGTTTCACGCCGGACGGCAATTTCATCCTCGGTGTCGCACCGGAATGCGCTAACATGTTCGTCGGCGCCGGCTTCAACGCCTTCGGCATTGCCTCGGGCGGTGGCGCAGGCTGGGTGCTGGCGCAATGGGTGGTCGATGGCGAAGCGCCGCTCGATTTGTGGGTGGTCGACATCAGGCGCTTTTCCGGCCTGCACCGCGACCGGCAATGGGTCAGCGACCGCACGCTGGAAGCCTATGGCAAGCACTACACGATCGGCTTTCCGCATGAGGAGTACGTCTCGGGACGGCCGCGCATCGTCTCGCCGCTCTATGACCGGCTGAAAGAGCACCGCGCCGTGTTCGGCTCCAAGCTTGGCTGGGAGCGGCCGAACTGGTTTGCGCCGGAGGGCACCAAGCCCGAAGACATCTATTCGATGGGCCGGCAGAACTGGTTCGCGTCGGTCGGCGACGAGCACCGGCATGTGCGCGAAAAGGTCGGCATCTTCGACCAGTCCTCGTTTGCCAAATACGAGATGACGGGCGCTGACGCGGCGAAGGCGCTGGACTGGATCTGCGCCAACGATGTCGCCAAGCCGGTGGGACGGCTGACCTACACGCAGCTTCTCAACACGCGCGGCGGCATCGAGGCCGATCTGACTGTGGCGCGGCTTGCCGACGACAAATTCTACATCGTCACCGGCACGGGCTTCCGCACGCATGATCTCTCCTGGATTGGCGACCATGTCGGCAAGGAGCTTGACGTGACGCTAAAGGACGTCACCGAGGATTTTGGAACGCTGTCGCTGATGGGGCCCCGCGCCCGCGACGTTCTTGCGGCGGTCACCGACGCGGATGTCTCGAATGCCGGCTTCCCGTTCGGCGAAATCAGAGAGATCGCGATCGCCGGTCACATGGTGCGGGCGCTGCGCGTCACCTATGTCGGCGAGCTCGGTTGGGAGCTGCATGTGCCGATCGCCGCCACCGGGGAAATCTTCGACGCGCTGGTGGCGGCGGGCAAGCCGCATGGCATTCGCCCGATCGGCTACCGGGCGCTGGAATCGCTTCGGCTGGAGAAGGGCTACCGCGCCTGGGGTTCCGACATCACGCCCAACGACACGCCGCAGGAGGCCGGGCTTGGCTGGGCGGTAAAGCTGAGGAAAAACACGGATTTCGTCGGCCGCCGGGCACTCGAAAAGATCAGCGGCGCCGAACTGAAGAAACGCTTTGCAGGCTTCACGGTCGACGATCCCGATATCGTGCTTGTCGGACGCGAGACGATTTTGCGCAATGGCGAGCCGGTCGGCTACCTCACCAGCGGCGGCTATGGCTACACGCTGGGCAAGAACATCGGCTATGGCTATGTGCGCAATGCCGATGGCGTCAGCGACGACTTTCTCAGCTCCGGCGACTATGAGCTGGTGGTGGCGATGGAGCGGACGCCGGCGAAAATCCATCTCGAGCCGATGTATGATCCTTCGATGAGCAAGATCAAGGCGTAGTGGGTGCAGCGATGAGTTTCCGTGCGGATCGCCACGTCCACATCCTGATCATCGGCGGCGGCGCCGTCGGCACTTCGGTTGCCTATCACCTCGCTCGTGATGGCGCCAAGGATGTGCTGCTGGTCGAGAAATCGCTGCTCACCCATGGCTGCACATGGCACGCGGCCGGGCTGGTCGGACAGCTCAGGGGCAAACGCAACCTGACGCGGCTGATGCAGAATTCGGTCGCCGTCTTCGACCGGCTGGAGGCCGAGACCGGACAAGCGATCTCCTGGAAGAAGGTCGGCTCGCTACGGCTTGCCAGCAGCGCTGCGCGTTGGAGCGAAATCCGCCGGTCGATGACGCAGGCCAAGAGCTTTGGTGTCGAGTGCCATTCGCTGTCGGCCGATGAAGCCGCCCAGCATTTCCCCTATATCGTCAAGGACGGCATCGAGGGCGCCGCCTACATTCCAGGCGACGGCTATATCGACCCCTATTCGCTGACCATGGCCTATGCCAAGGGCGCACGGCAGAACGGCGCCCGCATCGAAGAGGGCGTCACCGTCGAAGAGATCGTCATCGAGGGGCGGCGCGCGGTTGGCGTCGTCACCAATGGCGGCTCGATTTCCTGTGACATCCTCGTCAATTGCGCTGGCCTGTGGGCCAGGCGCGTCGGCAAGATGGCCGGCGTGCCGCTGGCGGCGGGCGTGGTCGAGCACCAGTATTTCCTCACCGAAAAGACGCTGAAGCTCGACCCGAACCTGACCACACTGCGCGATCCCGACCATAATTTCTATCTCAAGCCGGACACCGGCAGCTTTGCCATTGGCGGCTGGGAAGACGGCAGCAAGGGTTGCTGGCGCGGCATGCCGCCGCTCGATTTTGGCCGCGAACTCTTCCCGCCCAACATGGATCGCCTGGAGCTGTTCGCTTTGCCGGCCGCCGAGCGGCTGCCGGTGCTCAACGAGATCGGCATCCAGACCGTCATCAACGGGCCGATCCCGGTCTCCTTCGATGGCGAACCGATCATGGGGCTGGCGCCGGAACTCGACAATTTCTTCGTCGCCTGCGGCTTCACAGCCGGCATCGCGGCGTCCGGTGGCGCCGGGCTGGCGCTGTCCAACATGATCCTGCATGGCGATGCCGGGATGGATCTGTGGCCCTTCGACGTGCGCCGTTTCGGCGCGGTGCAGGCACAAGGCCGCTACCTGGAAGCGCGCGCCATCGAGGCCTATGGCGCCTATTACAAGATCCATTGGCCGACCGAGGAATCGCATGCAGGGCGAGGCCTGCGGCTTTCGCCGCTGCACGAGATCCTGCGCGACAATGGCGCCGTTTTCGGCTCCAAATTCGGCTGGGAGCGGCCGAACTGGTTCTCGGTCGATGACGGAAAGTCGGTCGAGCTCGGCAGTTTCGAGGACAAGCCAGGCTGGTTCGATGCAGTCGGTCATGAGGTGCGGGCCATCCGCGAACGCGCCGCCCTCATCGACCAGACCTCGTTCTCGAAATTCGAGATCGCCGGCAAGGGCGCGCAGGCGGCCTTGCAGCGCATCGCCGCCAATGACCTGTCCGGCGCACCCGGCCGCGCGGTCTACACCCAGCTTTGCAACGAAAAGGGCGGCATCGAAGCCGATGTCACCATCGTTCATGTCGGCGACGACCGCTTCCTGCTGGTTACCGGCTCCAGCTTCGGCGTGCATGACCGGCATTGGCTGTCGGGGCATCTGCCGTCCGATGTCTCACTGCGCGATGTCACCAACCAGTACGCCGTGATCAATCTGTGCGGCCCCCGCGCCCGCGACATTCTGCAATCGGTCAGCGATGACGACATTTCCAACGCCGCCCTGCCTTTCCTTGCGGCGCATACCATCGAGGTCGGCAACGCCACCGCTCTGGCTGTCCGCGTCGGCTATGTCGGCGAACTCGGCTACGAGCTCTACGTACCGCAGGAATACGCCGTGCATGTCTATGAGACATTGCGCGAGGCGGGCGAGCCGCATGGCATTGCCGATGCCGGCTACCGCGCCATCGACGCCTGCCGCATGGAGAAGGGCTATCTCTACTGGTCCGGTGACATCACGCCCGACTACAATCCTTACGAAGCCGGGCTCGGTTTTGCGGTAGCGCTCGACAAGGGCGATTTCATCGGCCGCGAAGCGCTGACGCGGATCAAGGCAGAGGGCGTGACGCGCAAGCTCTGTTCCTTCACCGTCGATGGCTTCGCGCCGTTCCACGGCGGCGAGGCGATCCTGTTCGGCGGCAAGGTCGTCGGCTCGACCTCGTCGACCGGCTATGGCTATACGCTCGGCAAGACCATCGCCTTCGGTTATCTCCCGGTAGCACTGGCCGGTGAGACGACCTTCGAGATCGAGGCTTTTGGCAAGACCTACAGAGCGACACGCGGGCCGCGTACGCTCTATGATCCGAAAATGGAAAGGTTGCGCGCATGAGTGACGACCTCGCGCTTGCCCGAAAGGCCATGGCCGATATCCCGTCGCTGAAGGATTTCGACGGCAAGATCGAGCGGCTGGGCGGCATGACCAATCTCGTTTTCCGGGCCGGCGATATCTGCCTGCGCATTCCCGGCAAAGGCACCGAGGAGTATATCAACCGCGCCAATGAAGCCGTCGCCGCAAGTGAGGCGGCCAAGGCCGGCGTCAGTCCGGAAGTGCTGCATGTCGACGCTGCGACCGGCGTGCTGGTGAGCCGCTTCGTTGCCGGCGCCGAGACGATGTCGCCCGAAAAATTCAAGCTGCGCGCCGGCAGTCCGGCCCGCGCCGGCGAGGCCTTCCGCAAGCTGCATTCGTCTGGCGCGGTGTTCCCGTTCCGCTTCGAACTGTTTGCGATGATCGACGACTATCTCAAGGTTTTGTCGACCAAGGACGTCGCCTTGCCACCCAGCTACCACGATGTGGTGCGCGAATCCGAAGCCGTGCGGGCTGCCCTTGCCGCCCATGAGCTGCCGCTTGCCGCCTGCCATTGCGACCCGCTGTGCGAGAATTTTCTCGATACGGGCGAACGGATGTGGATCGTCGACTGGGAATATTCGGGCATGAACGACCCGCTCTGGGATCTCGGCGATCTCAGCGTCGAAGGCAAATTCGACACAGCACAAGAGGAAGAGATGATGCGCGCCTATTTCGGCGGCGAGGCAAAGCCGGCCGAACGCGGCCGCATCGTCATCTACAAGGCGATGTGCGATCTGTTGTGGACGCTTTGGGGGCTGATCCAGCTTGCCAACAACAACCCGGTCGAGGATTTCCGTGCCTATGCCGACGGCCGTTTCGCCCGCTGCAAGGCGCTGATGGAGACGCCTGAGTTTTCACGCCATCTGGCGGCTGTGCGAAAGGGCTAGCTAGTTGTTTAGTCCCGGCATTTGCTGGAGCGGATCAAGCTTGAAGCGTTCTGGCTGTGCAGCCCATGCCTTGCAAATGAACTCGTAGGGCGTGAGGCCTTTGAGGGTCTTGAGCCTGCGGGCGAAGTTGTAGGCAGC
>NZ_JBFUEY010000035.1:0-72955 GCF_056403715.1 Mesorhizobium sp. P2_F5
AAGCTGGCAGGAGCACAAAGATCGATGACACCGGCCTGATCATTGTGACACAACCGCGGCTCGATCGGACGCACTCTGTCATCCACGCCAGAATCCCTGCCGACCCAGATCGCCTCGGCGGGTCCCATTACAGAGTCAGGCTCCTAGCTGCGGCTATAACGCCAATCCAAAGATACCGGCGGAGGAGGCGGGGCGTGGTCGCAAATTACATCGACGAGTTCATCATGTTCTGCGTTGGGCTGTGGGTGACAGGCGTTGGCTTTGGACTACTCCAAAGTCCTTTTCAGGCTCGGTCAGGTCAGCAGCCGTGGTTGCTGCAGGTCGCGAAGCATTTCAAATGGATGGGACCGCTGTTGATTCTGATCGCGATAGTGCTCGCGTTCGCGGCGCCATCCTAGCGGGTTTTCGGCAACACACTGAGACACTCGCGGTGTCCTGCAGCATGCCTCGCAACCGCTGTGCTGCCTCGGTCTTGCGCCTGATACGTTCGTTAGTTGCTCGCCTTCTGGCGCATGGCCGCCATCGAATCCTGTCTTCATCTCACCACGTCTCGCCTGGCAAAAAACCAACGGGAAGGCAGCCTTGGCGAGGACTCCAAGGCCAGCCTTCCCGTCGGGCAAGTCAGCCGGCTCAGGCCTTCTTGGCTTCCACCTTCTTGTGGTGATGGTGGTGATGATGGCGGTGATGCTTCTTGTGGTGCTTGTGGTGATGATGATGATGGTGATGCTTCTTCGCCATCGGAGCTGCGTCCGCGCTGCTGGCGCCGATGATCGGCAGCGAGACAGCAAGGGCGAAAGCCAGCCCGAGAGCCGACAGGAGGGACTTCTTCATGACTTCGTTTTCCTTTTCTGCGCGGGCTGAATTTGACCGCCACCGAGCAAGATCGGTGACGTGAACCCCGCAGCCATGACTATCGCCTCCGAACTTTTCGACAGTTTTTCCGGACTGTAGAATTTTGTTTCTGGATTGTGTCTGGCACCTTCGCAGACGCAGCAACCGCTTTCACATCGGCGGAATGACCCCGTTGTTTCCGACCACGACCCGGCCGGCGGTCAACGTGCCATCGCTGCCACGCTCGGCGTTGACGAACACCACAGCACCAGGCTGAAGGTTGGCCGGCGTCGCAGGTGCGAAGGTCACCACCGGTGTCGTCTGCGGGATCGCGATCTGCTTTTTCTGGCCATTGTCGTAGGTGAGCGTCACCGTCCGACCCGCAATCTCGGTGACATCGGCAACCGTGCCGTTGGTCATCCGGCTGTTGGGCTCGAGATCCCACGGGCGGTCGCCTTCGCCGGTGCCTTTAAGCGCAGCCGGGAAGATCACCACCTCCAGCGCGCCGCTGCCGCCATCGGCCTTTGAAACCGAGGCAATGCCGAGGAAATCGCCTTGCTTGATATCCCCGGCGGCCGCCTTGGCGACGCCGGAAATCTTCCAGCCTTGTGCCAGCGCGATGGCGTCGGTGGCGCCTTCGCGGGTCTTCACCGTCAGCGTCGATCCGGCAAAGGTGGTAACAGTGCCGCGAATGCGCACGGCGTCGGCGGCTTGCGCCTCGACCAGGCTGGCGCCGGCGAGGCCTGAGATCGTGGCGAGCACGATGGCTGATGTCTTCAATGTCATGGGTCTGATCCTCTTGGGGAAAGCTGGCCCGATGCGGCTGCCAGCAACATCAGGCTAACGCGCGAGAGGGCAGAAACCGCTGATCATTTCGGCGTGCGGTCCTTCAAAAGAACTTGATCGCGACGTACCCGATGCCAGGTGGTTTTTGACGCCGGTTCACGATGCCGTGACGGTCGGTTTGGGTCTTGGCAAATCACTTTTGAGCGGGCATTGTCCCGGCTCTCAGGCAACACCCTATCATTTGATCCAAAACTCTTTAGCCCCATGGAGTTGCCAATGCCCCAAAATGCAAAACACGAACCCTTCTCCAGGCTGGCGGCCGATGTTGCGCTTGAGCACCCCGGCCTGAAAGCCATCCGGGAGACAAAGGGATACAGTATTGAAGAGCTTTCCCTGACCTGCGGTCTGTCGACCAGCGAGATTGCCGACATAGAGAGCGGCAAGGACACCGATCCGTCGAAACTTCGCCGGATCGCCGCAGCATTGCAATTGCCGGAAACGGCCCTGATCGATACCCCGGCGCCAGCAGCGCCTGTGGAAAATCGGTCCGTTTCATAACAACGACGCCAAGGCGTCTCTCAACAAGCTCGCCATGGTTTGCCCTGGCGAGCTTTTTCATGTTCGAATGGCCAGAGCAGTTCCAGGAAAAGTTTGAGCGGTTTTTCCCAGGAAAAGCGCGTAGCGCTTCTCTTGGGAATTGCGAAAAACACGTGTCTGTTGCGCGCCGGATCGAATGGAGGAGAGGAATGAGTCTTGAGACCGTGCGTGCTTTTCTGGCTGCCCATGCGCCCGATGTCGAAGTTTTAGTCACCGAAGCCAGTTCGGCGACCGTGGCGCTGGCAGCGGCGGCGCATGGCGTGGAACCGGCGCAGATCGCCAAGACCATCTGCCTGCGCGTCGGCGAGCAGACCATGCTGATCGTGGCCGGAGGCATGTCGAGGCTGGACAACCGCAAATTCAAGGACCGCTTCGGCGGCAAGCCGCGCATGCTTGACGCCAATGAGGTTGTCGCCGCCACAAGCCACCCAGTCGGCGGCGTCTGTCCGTTCGGCCTGCCGGCGCCGTTGCCGGTCTATTGCGACGTCTCGTTGCGCGCCTTTGACGAAGTTGTCCCCGCGGCCGGCGCCACCAACGCCGCCATACGGCTCAGCCCGCAGCGCATGGCCGAGATCGTCGGCGCCGAATGGGTCGATGTGTGCCAGTAGAGATCGTTCAAGTGATTGGGTAGGAGGGTTTGAGGCAATACGACTGCGAGAGTAGCTAGAAGAAGATTGAGCGACCCACTATACGTGCTGCAATGAACGACGGTTTTGGCCACATCGCCTATGGTGAGAACGAGCTTTACCATCGCGGCGCGATACCGGTTGTAAGGACTGCTCGATACCGTCTGTGGCGAACCCCAGCAGGTCTTCGGCAGCAGAGGCAGAGGTGGTCACTGTGACCCGTTGGCTACGGCTGAAAAACCCGTTTCGATCCAAGCTGCCCTCAAGCGTGACCCTCGGACGTCACACCTATGGCGTGAGCCGGAAGAAGGTGCTTGGAGCGTCTGACGCCACTCCGTTGACCATCGGGGCGTTCTGTTCGGTCGCCGGCAACGTCAGCTTTGAATGTTCCGGGGGAAGCCACATGCCTTGGGCTGCAACCACTTTTCCGATCCACAGCCGCATGATGGACTCGACCGACCCCAATGCGCATGGCGGCAAACCCGTCGGCATTACCATCGCCAACGATGTCTGGATCGGCCGCCATGCGATGATCATGCCAGGCGTCCACATCGCCGATGGCGCTATTGTTGCGGCCGGCGCCGTTGTCACCAAGGATGTGCCGCCATACGCGATCGTCGGCGGGGTCCCGGCCGAGCTTATCCGCTATCGCTTTTCACAGGACGTCATTGCGAAATTGCTGGCGATCCGGTGGTGGGAATGGAGCGACGAGAAGATCAAGCAGGAGGCTGCTTTTCTCACGGGCCCCATCGAGCCTTTCATCGAGCGGCACGGCAGCATGACGTCGTAAAAAACGCTTCTTGCTCACGGGAAGCGCTAAGTCGAAAACGTGAAGGACGCCAACTGCTCTATACGGAAGGCGCCCGCCGCACGCTTCCTTGGCGAGTGACGCTGCTGCGATGCTTCGGCAGGCCGTATGGTGGCTGCAATATGGCTGAAAAATCTGTAGCCACTTTGGGGGAAGCGGCTAACCATCTGTTTTGTTTGGTCGGAGTGGCCGGATTCGAACCGACGACCCCTTGACCCCCAGTCAAGTGCGCTACCGGGCTGCGCTACACTCCGGACCGCGCAAAGCCATATATTTTCAAGGGTTATGGTGCAAGCGCTAAAACGGCGCATGTGAACGAGCTGGGCTAATATTGCGTGACCAGGCAAAAAAGTCCGGCGGAGCTTCACCGGCTGTTTTCTGGATAGCCGGGAGATGGACGCCAGAATCCATTGGACAGACCTCGCCCGATGCAAAGTCCGACAGCCAGCCGGCCTTGTCGGCGCAACACGAAGGCGGTATGGCTCGCCAACTTCGATCAGGGAAGGCCGAGTTTGTCAGGTTCCTGCTTTTTTCTCGCGGCGGATGGCGGTTATTTCCCGTATGCCTGCCTAACGGCGCGGAGAATAATAGACGTTTCCGCCGCGGCCACCCCAGGCTTCATTCTTCACGTCGGCGTAAACGACGATGATATGCAGGCGGGCCGGCGTCTCCTCAAGGACCAGGTCGAACTGGTCGACGTTTCCTCATTCATGGAGGAGGTAAGGTCCGGCTTTCGTAACAGCAGCATCGCGGCGTTCATTCGACTTTTCGCCGATCAGGTGCCTGAATTCGCGGCTTACGACCGCATCGCCTATACCGACTGCGACGTGCTGTTCAACCGGGACATCGGGAATCTGACGAGCCAACAGCTTCAAGCCCCACTGCTGGCAGCGCACGACGACTATATGTACTTCCTGCCGACCTATCGACAAAAGCTCTCGATGCAGCCGGGAGCACCGTACTTCAATTCGGGTGTGCTGCTGTTTGACATGACGGCTGTGCGTGCCCAGGGCCTTTTGGAACGCACCCGTCAACTCGCCATCGAAAAAAAGCTGAACGACCAGAACGCGCTGAACATCGCTTTCGAGGGAAAGTGGCAGACGATGCATCCAAACTGGAATTTGATGTCCAACTACACGAGGGACTACCGATTCTCTCAGGCATACGCTCGGCATTTTTCCGGTAGCAAGCCATGGGGAGGCCAGGTCGGCGTGGAACTCGACGCGCTGGCGGTCTACCGCGACCTTGCGAAGGACACGCCTTGGCTTAAGCGCTTTCGGCAACGCATTCCATTCGAGCGAGGCGTGTTAAAGAGGTTTGGACGCCGCATCGACGCTGCGCGAGGGCTTCTGCTAAACGATGAGCGGAAAAAACGGCGCGCTCACTATGATGGCTGCAAGACACATATGATGTATGCCGAGCAGGCTAATGCCGGTGCGATGGCTGTGCATTTTCCAGAAGTCCTGGGTGGCTTCGGCTGAGAGCTCCAATGGGCCACCGGTATATGGGGCCATCCCAGTGTTTGTTGAATTTTTGTCTGACCTCATCCCCGCGCGTTTGGCACGCGATATTGAGCTTTGAAGATGTAAGCCCAAGTCTTCCATTGATCGCGTCGATAAGCTATGTACCCCGCCATGGGGCTCAAGATTGTAGATGTCATAACCAGATCGCCGGCTGTTGTCGCAGCAAAGCAGATCAGGAATCGCGTCATCTATAAGATTTTTGAGTATCGCGGACAGAATGCGGGGCGCTCGTTTGCAGAACAACTGCAAGAGGCATGGGTTTCGCGTATCTGCATTACGATAGCGTTCAATACACCATGGGTAATAGATGCGCTTGCCAAGGCTTGGGAGCTACATCCGCCTGGCATGACACTTGTGGTGCTCGATAACTCGACGGACCCTCTCGCGAGAGAAGTTATCGCTCAGATATGTAAGGCAAGAGGCGTCCCGTACGTGGCGCTTCCCGAGCGCGTCGAGAAACATCTTTCAAGGTCTCACGGGACGGCGATAATGTGGGCGTTCCATAACGTTGTCAGGCATATGAGGCCTGAGTTATTTGGCTTTATCGACCATGATTGCTTTCCCGTCGCGCCCTTTGACCTCGCAGCCAAACTTGAAGGGAAGAAGGTCTACGGCCGAAGGTTTTCTGCCGGCGAAAACCACGTCTATAAGGCAAAGTCAGGTGATAGGTATTGGAATTTGTGGGCAGGCTTCTGTTTCTATCGCTTTTCCGCTGTGGCTGACCGAAAGTTGAACTTCGAACCTCGTCTTAACCTTGGCCTCGACACTGGCGGTGCCAATTGGGATACTCTCTACTCTCAGCTGGATGAGAAGAAAGATGTAGCGGTTGCAACGGTGCGCGAGAGCCCAATGACAATGGCCGGCGCTGTTGGACATCACGAGATTATCGAGGAAGCCTTCTTCCACGCGGCTGGCGTGTCATATCCAGACCGACCGGGGTACCACCACCGAACGGTGGAACACAGGAAACTGCTCCGCGACTATGTTTGGGACACCTATCTAGGCGGAGCTGCAGGCAGAGTGGCCAAGGACTTTTAGGGCATTCCCTACCATCTTCCTCCTGGCTGCTCTTCCCCAAAGCCTTGGCCGGTTCCAGAGGTGCTTCAAACTTCTGGCGACCAATCGGAAAGCCGATCGCCGCCGCTGGCTCCCGCCCTCAACCCGCGCTGATGCCTGTATTCCAGTGCGATCGCGCCCCAGATCAGGCCGAGCAGCAGGTAGAGGTGGCGCCAGTGGTCGATGTCGATGAAGGTGCCGAGCCCGATATTGCCGATGAAGGCGACGTAGGCGCAGAGCAGATAGGGTTGCCACGGCCGGTCGCGCAAAAGGATGCGGAAACCCGCCGCGATCGTCCACAGCGTCAGCGACAGGAATGAGACGAAGCCGAGCCAGCCATAGTCCATCAGTGTCTTCAGCCAGATGTCGTGCGTGTCTTCGCCGAAGATGGTGCCGAAGACCAGCGGGCCGATGCCGAGCGGATGCTCAAGCGCCATCTGGAAGCCGATCGTGTAGCGGGCGAAACGCCCAAGCCGCGCCGTGTCGTAGCTCTGTTCCAGCTGGGCGCGGCTGGAGAACATCTCGCTGACACCCGGCAGTTGCAGGATGACGATCATGGCCACCACCAGCAGTGCGACAGCGGCGATGGTCATGATGACGACGCGCAGCCGGAACTTGCCGCTGTTGCTCTGCAGGAACAGGGCGCCGGTGAGCAGGATGGCCGAGACGGCGAACATGCCCCAGGCGCCGCGCGAGAATGAGAAGAAGATGCCGGCGGTGATGATCAGCAGCGGCACCGCCAGAAGCGGCATGCGCGCGATCGATCCGGTTAGGAGCAGATAGAGCAGATAGATGCCGGGCAGCACCAGAAACGGCCCGAACACGTTCGGATCCTGGAAGGCGCCCTGGGCGCGGTCGTATCTGGTGAAGATGTCGGCGCCGGGGAAAGCGTGGAAATAGCCGGCAATGCCAAGTAGCGACGTCGCCACAGCCGCGAAGACATAGGCGATGAAGATCAGCCGGTAGAGGTTCGGCTGCACGGCCGTCACCGAGGCGAAGAACACAGCGGTGAAGGCGAGGAACAGCGAGACGGCGAGATAGAGTGGCGTGTTGGCGAGATCGGCCATCTGCGTCATCGCAATCATGCCGCCGATGTTCATCGTGATCAGCAACACCAGAAGCGGCACCGCCGCGCGCGATATGCGCAGGCCAAACAGTCCCCACACCCCGATCAGCCCAACCATGAAGAGATCGTAAGGCGCAGGCTCGTCGATGACGAAACCCGAAAGGAAGACGCCAAAAAACACCGCGCCCGAGGATATCAGTGCGATCAGCTTGGCGTTGACCGCCGAAGGCGGCAACGTGTTGACCGCGGCCTGCGGCACCTCATGGGAAATCGCGCTCAATAGGCGTTTTCCGTGTTGAGCAGCCGCAGCGGCGTCAGGAACAGGATGCGCAAGTCGAACAGCATCGACCAGTTCTCGATGTAATAGAGGTCGTACTCCGTGCGCATGCGGATCTTTTCGTTGGTGTCCATCTCGCCGCGCCAGCCATTGATCTGCGCCCAGCCAGTGACGCCGGGCTTGACCTTGTGGCGGGCGAAATAGCCGTCGACCACCTCGTTGTAGAGAAGGTTGTGCGACTGCGCGGCGATCGCATGCGGGCGCGGACCGACAAGCGACAGCGAGCCGAACAGCGAGTTGAAGAACTGCGGCAGTTCGTCGATCGAACTCTTGCGGATGAAGCGGCCGACGCGGGTAACGCGCGGATCGTTCTTGGTCACCGTCTGCTTGGCGCTTGGGTCCGAGCGGTCGGTGTACATGGAGCGAAATTTATAGACTTCGACAATCTCGTTGTTGAAGCCATGCCGCTTCTGCTTGAACAGCACCGGCCCCTTGCTGTCGAGCTTGATGGCGAGGGCCGTCACCAGCATCACCGGTGAAAACAGGATGATGCCGATCAGCGAGAAGACGATATCGAAGGCGCGCTTGGCGACCGAATCCCAGTCGTTGATCGGCCTGTCGAAGATGTCGAGCATCGGCACCGAGCCGATGTAGGAATAGGCACGCGGGCGAAACTGGAGCGCGTTCGAATGCGCCGAGAGCCGGATGTCGACCGGCAGCACCCAGAGCTTCTTCAACAGCTGCAGCACGCGCGTTTCGGCGGTCAGTGGCAACGACACGATCAGCATGTCGATGCGCGCGATGCGGGCGAATTCCATCAGTTCCGAAATGGTGCCGAGCTTGGGATAGCCGGCCACGATCGGCGGCGAGCGCTTGTCGCCCCGGTCATCGAAGATGCCGCAGATGCGGATGTCGTTGTAGGGCTGCTTCTCGACCGAGCGGATCAGCATCTCGGCCGCCTTGCCGCCGCCGACGATAACGGCGCGGCGTTCCATGCGGCCGTCGCGCGCCCAGCGCCGGATCAGCTTCGACATCACCAGCCTGAGGCCGAACAGCAGAAGCAGGCCGACGACGAACCATGTGCCGAACAGCAGGCGCGAATAATCCTCAGACATCTTCATGACGAAGGCTGTCAGCGCCATCAGCGCGAACGTGCCGGCCCAGACCATCAGCACGCGGCCGAGGTTGGAGATTGGCCGCATCAAGGCGGAGATCTGGTAGCAATCGCTGACGTCGAGCAGCACCACGGCCAGGAAAGAGGCTGCGGCGATGGTCAGCGGATATTGCCAGGCGAGGTAGGTGAAGAAGCCGACAAAATGGAAGTAGAGCACCAGCCCCGACAGGAGCAGCAAACCGAATTCGACGATGCGCAGCACGCCGCTGACCATGACCGGCGACATCGTATCGCGGCGGTATTGCGAGGCGACCTGGCGGGCAACACTGTTCATGCCGCCGTGCGTGGGGCTCTCGGCAGGACCGTCGAATTTGCGCACCGCGTCGGCCGAGAAGCGGCGCGTGGGGTCGGTCTCGTTCATCGGGTTTCCCACAAGCTTCCGCCCCGACCATAGCAGAAGAGAGCTAAAAAAACCTTGAGACAACCTATGGTTTTGGTAGGTCGTCTATTTGCTGAGCGCGGCGAAATAAGCCTTTTCGATTTCGGCCGCCATCACATCGGCGCCGAATCGCGCCTTGAGGCTGGCGGTATCGGGCATTGCGCGCCGATAGGCGTCGAGATCGCGCAGCGCCTCGCCCATCTTGTCGCCGAGTTGGCGCGGGTCGGGACGGATCAGGGCAGGGGATCCCTCGCCGAAAATTTCGGGTATGCCGCCCACCGCGGTGGCGATCATCGGCCTGCCGGCGGCCAGCGTCTCCAGCACGATATAGGGCATGGCTTCCGCGCGCGACGGCACGACCACGAGGTCGGCCAGTGCAAAGGCGTCCCTGGCTGGCATTGGCGGCAGGAAGCGAACCTGTTTTTCAAGCCCCAGCCGTTTCACCTGCGCGTGGTAGCGAGGCAGGTCGTCGCCGTCGCCGACCATGACTGCGGTCAAGCGACGCTCGAGCTGCGTGCCGGCCAGCGCCAGTGCCTCGATGAAAATGTCGGGCCCTTTGAGGTCGCGCATCATGCCGATGTAGAGCAGGTCGGCTGCGTCGGGCACGGTTACCACCGGCTCGAACTCAGCGGCGCGCAGTCCGTTATAGACCAGCGTGTTCGGGATCGGCGGCTCGCCGACCTTCCGCCGATAGGTGCGCCGCTCATAGTCGGAGACGAACAGCAGGCAGTCGGTGAAGCGCGCCATGAAGCGCTCCAGCGCGAAGAACAGCTTTCCGGTGGTCGTCGTTTCGTCATAGTGGAGGGAGCCACCATGCGGCGAATAAAGGCGGGCTACGCGAGACCTTGATACCCGCAACAATGAGCCGAACAGACGGGCATAGGCGCCACCTTTGGCGCCATGTCCGTGCAACACGTCCGGCCGCAATTCCTTGATGATTCGATAGGTACGCCAGGCCGAGGCGAGGTCGCCCGGTCCAACATGGCGCTGCATCGGTGTGCGATGGATACCCAGCGCCAGGCTGTCCTTCATCTGATCGAACAGGCGTTCCTCGTATTCGCCGCCTGTGGTCGAATCACAGACGATGCCGACGACGTGCCCGGCGGCGAGCTGCGCCTCCGTCAGATCGCGCACATGCCGGAAGATCCCGCCGACGGGTGAGCGAAAGCAGTGGACGATCCTGAGCTGGTCCGCCACGTTGATGTCAGAACAGGCGTTCGCGAACGTAGACGGTATCGCCGGGCAGCAGCGGATCCGAAGTGACCACCCGCCCGGTCATCACCTTGCCGTTGATGTCACGGGTGATGTCGACGCTTTCCTGGTTGGCGCGCGGCGAGAAGCCGCCGGCAATCGCAATCGCCTTCTGCACGGTCAGGCCCGGCACGTAGGAATACTGGCCGGCCGCCCCCACTTCGCCCATGACGAAGATCGGCCGGTAGCGGTCGATCTCGACGGACACATCGGGGTCGCGCAGATAGCCCTGGCGCAGTTTGTCGGCGATCTCTTTTTCCAGCTGCTGGGCCGTATGGCCGCGTGCCGGCACAGCACCGACCAGCGGGAAGGACATGTAGCCGGACTGGTCGACGCTGTAGGTGTTGGTTAGTCCGTCCTGCTCGAACACGGTGACGCGGACACGGTCGCCGGCGCCGAGCCGATAGGGCTGGTCGAGGACTTCGTGGAAGGCCGCCGGCGTCGGCCGGTAGCTGGAGCAGCCGGCGAGCATCGACACGGCCAGCAGAGCGCGAAACAGACCAGCAGCGCTTTTCATGATCGGACACACACCTTCGTCGCTGTGGCCGCCATGGCGCGGCGGCAAACCTTAAGGATCTGGGTTTGTTATCATCCTGTTAGGGTTAATGGCCGGTAAAGGGATGCGGCCGATTTGGCGGCAATCGACAAAAAGCCGTATAGTTTTGCTGGCTTTGTTTACCGCCCATCAGCAAACCCTAACGGCTGCTTACCGCCATCTTAACACCTGAGTTACCATAGTTGTTTACGGTACTTACTAGACTCATGTTCCGGAGCAGGAATGCATGTCCGTTCAGTCCGCGGCCGCAGATGTCGACGTCGACCTGAGACAGCTCTTCGCCAGTCTGGCGAGGAACTGGCTGCGCATCCTTGTGGTCACGCTCATCGTCACCGGTCTCGCCTTCGCCTTCGCATGGCTTGCCACGCCGCACTACAAGGCGACGACGCAACTGAAAATCCAGCTGAACGAATCGGCCTATACGCGGCCTGCCGGCACCAATGAAGACGACAAACCTGTGCTCGACCCGGAAGGCGTTGCAACCGAAGTCCAGGTCATTTCCTCATCCGACATTCTCAACAAGGTGGCTGGCGATCTGAATCTGGACAACAAGCCCGAGTTCAACGATGCGCTCGGCATGTCGCCGGTAAGCCGGCTTCTGGTCATTGCCGGGCTAAAGAGTGACCCGGACGAGATTCCGCTCGAAGAGCGCGTGCTGACGAAGATGCGCGACAAGCTCAATGTCTATGGCGTGGAAAAGACGCGCGCCATCGCCGTCGAATTTTCCTCGGAAGATCGCGGGCTTGCCGCCGACATTCCGAATGCCATCGCCAAGGCCTACATGGCCTATCAGGCGGATGCCAAGACCAAGTCGAACGCCGCCGCGACCGCCTTCCTGGGGCCGCAGATTGATGAGCTGCAGAAACAAGTCAGGGATGCAGAGGCCAAGGTCGCGGCCTTCCGCTCCGCCCAGTCGGACCTGTTGATGGGCGGCAACAATTCGGTACTGGCGACACAGCAATTGTCCGAACTGTCGACCGAACTGTCGCGTGTGCGCGCCAACCGCGCTTCGGCCGAGGCGACGGCCGAAAGGGTGCGCCAAGCCTTGCAGAATGGCGGCTCGCTGGACGCTGTACCCGAAGTGCTGTCTTCCGACCTGATCCAGCGGCTGCGTGAGCGTCAGATCGAGCTCAAGACCAACATCGCCGATCTTTCCACAACCTTGCTCGACAATCACCCGCGTCTGCGGGCGCTGAGGTCGCAGCTAGCCGATCTCGACGGTCAGATCCGCATCGAGGCGCAAAAGGTCATGCGCGGGTTGCTGACGCAGGCGCAGACCGCCCAGGCGCGCGAAAACCAGCTCATCTCGGACGTCAACAAGCTGAAGGCGGCGTCGTCGCGCGCCGGCGAGGAGCAGGTCCAGCTGGATGCGCTGCAGCGTGAGGCGAACGTCCGGCGCCAGCAGCTTGAATCCTATATGACAAGTTTTCGCGAAGTGTCCTCGCGCAAGAACTATCTGCCGGTCGATGCCAGTGTGTTTTCCGAGGCGCGCGTGCCTTCGGAGCCCTATTTCCCCAAACTTGTCCCGATCGTCGGCGCTGCCTTCGTCGGCTCGCTGTTGCTGATGTCGGTCATCACGCTCTTGCAGGAGCTGTTTTCGGGCCGCGCCATGCGCCCGGCTCCCGGCGCCCGCTTGGAGCGCATCGAACAGGTTGCGATGCCGGCCATGTCTATGCCGGCCATGTCGGGGCCGGCCGTTGAGCCGGAACCGGCGGCAGCGACCGAGGCGGCGGAAGACCGGCCGGCGGACATGGAGTCCGAACTGGAGCCGGAGGCGGTTCCTGCAGCAGTGGAAGAAGCAGCCGTCGAGGTCACCGAACCCGAACCGGTACGCTCCAGCCTTGGTGAGATCGATGTCGAGAAGGCCGCCGAAAAGCTGATCGCCAGTGGTGCTGCGCGTGCCATCTTCGTGTCGCCTGAAGGCGATGAGGCCGCGGCCTCGGCGGTGCTGGTGGCGCGCGAAGTCTCCGACGCCGGCCTGCGCGTGCTGCTGCTCGACCTGACTGCATCGGGTGCGGCCTCGCGGCCGATGCTGGACAGCGGGCTTTTCCCCGGCATCACCAATCTGCTGGCTTCGGAAGCGCAGTTCAGCGACGTCATCCACGCCGACCTCTATTCCGACTGCCATGTCGTTCCCGTCGGCACCGCCGACCCGGTTCGCGCCATGCGCGCCGCCGACCGGCTGCCGATCATCATGCAGTCGCTGACCACCGCCTATGATCTGGTCATTGTCGAATGCGGACCGGCCGACGCGAACGGCATCAGCCGACTGGTCGGCGACAGCACCGAGGTCTTCCTCTCCATGCTGCAAGCGGACGATGAGGTGGCGCAGGCCGCCGTCAAGTTGATCGAAAGCGGCTATCCGGACCTCACTCTGGTGACGCCGGTAGGCCATGAGACGCCGGGAAACCCCGTGCCGGGACGACGTAGCGCCGCCTGAGACATCAGACAATTCTACTTAGGCGGCGCCCACCAGTTTCTTGCAGAGTCGATCGTCCATTGCGCGCGGGCTCCCAAAAACCAAAGCTGTCAGCTGCGCGGTGTGAAGAAGCGCAAGCGCCTGGCCAAGCCCGTCAGGCTGCGCCGGGATCTACCCTAACTCCAGGGTCGTCACGCCAAATATTCGGCGCGAGTCGACCTTCGGAGGCGGGCCTTTGTACATGCGGGTGGTGGTGAAGGTCGGCCTGAAACCAATCGCTGCAAGCGCCGTAGTGAAATCGATATTGTCGGCTGGAACGTCGATATGCAGGTCGCCGCCTTCGCATGCACCAGCCAGACCGCCCAAGAGTTGCATCGCGGTCTCGGTGTCGTCGGCAAACAGCGGGCCGATTTTGTAACCCGAACGGCAGGGACGAGCCACGGCGTAACCTATGGTACCGAGTGAACTGATCGCGGCGAACCCGCAATGCGGTGGCTGCGCCCAACGGTGCAGGAAGGCTCGCCGGGGTGCGGGGAAACAGCGGGCGTCATAGGCGATGATGTCGGGCACGAGTTGCGTGGTTATCATGCGCACCCTTTCGCTTCGGACGGGCGGGGTCGCGGCACGGCCACTGAAGCGGATGGTTTCGTAAGCTGGCCTGAATCCCTTACGCCGGTAGTTAGCCAATTGCGCCGCGACGCCGTCGAGGCCGACCGTTCGGCCGGCCAGCCTGGCCATGCCGACGCTCCAGACCGCTTTGCCATGGCCTTGGCCGCGCATATCTGGTCGGCAGATGTAGAGACCGATGAAACCGAAATTGCCGCCATAGGCGACGGCCGATATGGCTGCGACCAACTCGTTGCCGACAAAGGCGCCGATGAAGCCTTCAGGGTCGGTTGGCTGAAACGCGGCGGCATCGTCAAGGCCAGGGTTCCAGCCTTCGGCGGCCGCCCAGTCGATTAGAACGGCCAGTTCTTGCAGTGACAGCGCACGGATGGTCGGCTTCATGGCTCACTCCGCGGCGATAGTCCCGGGCGAGAAGGATTTCAGCACGCCGCGATAGGACTTGGCCAGCGGGCTGGCATAGGCACCGCGCTTCGAGGTCGACAGCCCCAAGGCGATCAGCGCCTCGGCCTGCTTGACAGCGGCGCCGACGCCGTCGATGACCGGCAGGTCGAACTCCTCCTGCAATTGGTGGGCGAGGTCAGCCATGCCGGCGCAGCCGAGCACGATGGCCTCCGCGCGGTCCTCCTCAATGGCACGGGCAATCTCGCCGCGCAGTTTCTCGACGGCGCCCGACGCCGGATCTTCAAGTGCAAGGACCGCAATGTCGGCGGCACGTACGCGGGCGCGCCCGGCCATGCCGTAGCGCTGCACCAGCCCCTCGACAGGGACACGCGAGCGTTCGGTGGTCGTTACGACTGTGAAGCGCTGGGCAATGTACGAGGCGACACTGAGTGCGGCCTCACAGATGCCGATGACCGGAATGGAGGCCATGGCGCGTGCCGCATCCAGGCCGGTATCGTCGAAGCAGGCGATGATGGCGGCCTGCGCCCCGGCACGTTCGCCGGCGGCGATCTCCATCAAAAGGCCGGGCACGGCCAATGCCTCGTCATAATAGCCCTCGATCGAGGCCGGGCCCATCGAGGAGGTGACCGCTATCACC
Source organism: Mesorhizobium sp. P2_F5 (assembly GCF_056403715.1). Lineage (NCBI taxonomy): Bacteria > Pseudomonadati > Pseudomonadota > Alphaproteobacteria > Hyphomicrobiales > Phyllobacteriaceae > Mesorhizobium > Mesorhizobium sp. P2_F5. The sequence goes on from NZ_JBFUEY010000035.1 coordinate 15,016, forward strand.
TCGGTCCCGGCGCCGGCAATGCCGCGCGCCGCCGCCGCGATCGTCTCGGTCATGCTCGCCGTCGTGTTGGGGTTCACCACCAGTATCTGCACAATCAAACCCTGGCCCGCCTGCGGCCGACATAGAGGATGGCGCCCAGTGTGGCCAGGATCACCAGGAAAGAGAACACGGTGGTCACCGTGCCCAGTGCGTAGAGCACCGGCGTCGTGACATTGGTGGTCATGCCGTAGATCTCGAGCGGCAGCGTGTTGAAGGTGCCCGACGTCATCAGCGTGCGGGCGAACTCGTCGTAGGACAGCGTGAAGCCGAACAGGCCGACGCCAATCAGGCTCGGCGCGATCATCGGCAGCACGACATGGGCGAAGGTCTGCCAGGAGTTGGCGCCCAGGTCACGCGCGGCTTCCTCATAGGCGGGCGAGAAGCGGTTGAAGACGGCGAACATGATGAGCACGCCGAAGGGCAAGGTCCAGGTCAGGTGCGCGCCGAAGGCCGACGTGTACCAGGCCGGGCGGAAGCCGACCTGCTGGAAGACGACGCCGATGCCCAACGAAATGATGATCGAAGGTACGACGAGGCTGGCGACCGCCAGGTAGAACAGCGCGGTGGCGCCACGAAATTTTTGCCGGAAAGCGAGCCCTGCCAGCAGCGACACGACGACGGTGACGATCATCACCATCAGGCCGAGCACGAGCGAGCGCTTGAAGCTGCCGCCGAAATCTCCGACGGCCTGGCGCTCGAACAGATTGGCGAACCAGTGCAGCGACACGCCATTGAGCGGGAAGGTGAGGCCGCCGGTCTCGCCTTGGAAAGAAAGGATCAGGATCGCCGACAGCGGGCCATAGAGGAACAGGACGAACAGAGTGAAGAAGGCCGCAAGCACATAGAATTCGAGGGTGCGTTTTTCGTGGCTCACCTCAAAGCTCCTTGCGGATGTCGACGATGCGCAGGATGCCGGCGACCATCAGCAACACCAGCACCAGCAGCACCACGGCGTTGGCGGCGGCGGCAGGATATTGCAGCAGCGACATCTGGTTCTTCATCATCAGCGCGACCGACGCGCTCTGGCCGCCCGACATCACCTGCACGGTGGAGAAATCGGCCATCACCAGCGTGACGACGAAGATGGTGCCGATCGCCATGCCGGGCTTGGCCAGCGGGATGATGACGTTCCATAGCACCTGCCAGCCGGACGCGCCGGCATCGCGCGCGGCCTCAACCAGCGAGCGGTCGATGCGCATCAACGTGTTGAAGATCGGCGTCACCATGAACAGCGTGTAGAGATGCACCATGGCCAGCACGACGGCGAATTCGGAATAGAGCAGCCATTCGATGGGTTTTGGCACCAGCCCCAGTTGCACCAGCGTCGAGTTGATCAGCCCGTTGCGGCCAAGAACCGGGATCCACGAGATCATGCGGATGATGTTGGAGGTCAGGAACGGCACGGTGCAGACCAGGAACAGTACCATTTGCATGGCCGTGGTGCGGATGTGGAAGGCCAGGAAATAGGCGACCCAGAAGCCGATGAACAAAGTCAGCGCCCAGACGATGGCAGCGAATTTGAGGGTGTTGAGATAGGTCTTCCACGTCACCCAGGAGCCAAGCACGTCGGAATAGTTCGTCGTCAGGAAATCCGGATACATGGCGGCGAAGTCGTAATCCCAAAAAGACACGACGGCGATCATGATGATAGGCAGCAGCAGGAACGCACCGAGGATGAGCGCCAGCGGCGCGGACTGCAAATAGGGCGTGACGGCGCCGAGCGAGAAGCGGCGGCGCTTGCTGGGATTAGCGGCGGCGATGGCGGGGCGTTCGAGCGCGACTGTCATCAATGCTCTCGGGTTTGGCGATGCGGCCTGAACCGCGTTCCCTTCTCCCAGAAGCGGGAGAAGGGGTAGAGGAGGGACGCTGCTTGTTCCCTTACGCCGCGATAAACTCGTTCCAGCGCTTCACCATGTAGCGGTCCTCGTCCATGACCGAGTTCCAGCAGGCGACCTTGCCCATGCGTTCTTCGAACGAGCCGCCGTCGCGCACGGCGCCGGCCTTTTCCATGACGGTGCCATCCGGTGCTTTGATCTCGCCCTTGGCGGGCTTGCCCTCGATCCAGTAGCCCCATTCGTCCTCGGACATGAACTTCTTGGCCGAGACCATATTGGCCGAGTAGTAGCCCTGGCGATTGAGATAGCCGCCGACCCAGCCCGACGTATACCAGTTGATGTATTCGTAGGCCGCGTCGAGCTCGGCGCCCTTGAGATGGGCGGCAAGGCCAAGGCCGCCGCCCCATGAGCGGTAGCCTTCCTTGAGCGGCTGGAAGCGGCAGGCGATGCCCTTGGAGCGCACGGCGGCGACGGCCGGTGACCACATCGACTGGATGACCACTTCGCCCGATGCCATCAAGTTGACACTCTCGTCGAACGACTTCCAGAAGGCGCGGAACTGGCCGGCCTGCTTGGCCTTGATCAGGAAGTCGATCGTCTTGTCGATCTCCTCCTTGGTCATGTTGCCCTTGTCGGCATATTTGATGTTGCCGGTGGCCTCCATGATCATGGCCGCATCCATGATGCCGATGGACGGAATGTTGAGGATAGCTGTCTTGCCCTTGAAGGCCGGGTCCATGATGTCGGCCCAGGTGGTGATGTCACGGCCGACGAGGTCGGGGCGGATGCCCAGCGTATCGGCGTTGTAGATGGTTGGCACCATGGTGAACCAGTTGGTCGGCGCCTTGGCGAAGGTCTTCGAGTCCTGCGCCTCGACATAGCCGACGGTGTGCGGCGCGGTGCCCTGGGCGATGACGCTGTCGGGGGTTAGCTTGCCGGTTTTGAACAGCGGCACAAGCTCGTCGTAATATTTCAGCTTGCTGACATCCATCGGCTGAAGCACGCCGCTCGGGAATACCTTCTTGCAGATCCAGTATTCGATGTCGGCTATGTCGTAGCTGTCGGGTTGGGTCACGGCGCGCTGGGCGGCGGCATCGGAATCGGTCGCCGTCATCTCCAGCGTGATGCCGAGGTCGGCCTTGCACTTGTCGGCGATGGCGTTGAGGTTCGAGACGCCGGTGCCGAACTGGCGCAGTGTGATGTTGGACTGCGCCCAGATGGTCGGGAAGCCTGTGATGACGCCGGAGCCGGCGGCGAGGCCGACGGCGGCGGCACCCGTCTTGAGCAGCGAGCGGCGCGAAATGCCAGTCTTGGTTTCTATAGTGTTTGTCATGCTTATTCCCCTGTTTTGTTTTGCTTCGTTGAATTCATGAATGAAGGCGTCCGAGGACGATGGCATCCTCGGAATCCCAGGCGAGCGGTACGGCGTCGCCAATGGCGACGGGTTTGGCGAAGAAGTCGGAATCGTCGACAATGACCGTGAAATCGTCGATGCCGGCGCCGGTCACCGACAGCTTCACCGTGGCGCCGCGATATTCGATGTTGGAGACGATGCCGGTGAAGCCGAGGCCGGGAGAGGGGGCTTCACCCATGCGCACGTGGTCGGTGCGGATGGCGATATCGATTGGCGTCCCCACTTCCTGGCCCTGACCGCAGGCGGCTAGCGAGGCGCCGCCATTGACGTCGAAAACGACCATGCCGTCGCGCGCGCCGCTGACCCGGCCGGAGATGACATTGTGGTCACCCATGAAGCGCGCGACAAAGGCGGTGGCCGGCCTTTCGAACACATCGCGCGGAGGTGCCGCCTGTTCGATGCGACCGTCATTCATCACCACGATCAGATCCGCCAAGGCCATGGCCTCCTCCTGGCTGTGGGTGACGTGGACGAAAGTGATGCCGAGCGAGGTCTGCAATTTCTTCAGTTCGGCGCGCATGCGTATCTTCAGGAACGGGTCGAGCGCCGACAGCGGCTCGTCGAGCAGCAGCGCCTCGGGATCGGTGATCAGCGCCCGCGCCAACGCCACGCGCTGCTGCTGGCCGCCGGAAAGCTGCGCTGGCCGGCGTGTCGCATAGGCCTCCATCTGCATCAGCTTGAGCATGTCGAGCGCCTTGGCGCGGCGCTGCTCCTTGTCGACCCCCTTCATCTTCAGGCTGAAGGCTACATTGTCGATGAGGTCGAGATGCGGGAACAGCGCATAGGATTGGAACATCATCGCCGTGCCCCGCTTGGCGGGCGGCAGATCGGTGACGACAGTGTTGCCAAGCCGGACATCGCCCGACGAAATGCTTTCATGGCCGGCGATCATGCGCAGCGTCGAGGTCTTGCCGCAACCGGAGGGACCCAGCAGGCAGCAATAGGTGCCTGCCGGTATTTTCAGGCTGATGGCCTCGACGGCAGTCGTCGTTCCGTACACTTTCGAAACGGACACGATGTCGATCTCGGCGGCTTTGGACATTCAGGCTTCCCCGTTTGGTCGCATTAACCGAAGCATCATGCGTGCCAATTTCGGGGTCAGCGGCCAAGCGATTGAATTGTCTGAAAAATCAGGTTTCCGGATTGCTGCCTATCTGGCTGGCTGCCTTGTGCATTGCACAAATTATGGGCGATTGTGCGCGATCTGCACAAGAATCGTATGCAATCTTTTTTGCCTTCGTGTCCACTTTGCCTCTCGTGCGGCGACGACGAGTCGCGCTAGAAGGGGGCGGGAACATCATCGCCATGAACATTGCCGATCAGATCTATTCCGCAGCCGATAGCGCCAATCAGGACCGCGCCCAGGCGATCCGCGATAACCTGCGCGACGCCATCGTCGACCGTCGGCTGGCGCCAGGCACCAAGCTGTCGGAAGGCGAGGTCGGCACGCTGTTTGACGTCTCGCGCACCGTTGCGCGCGCGGCGCTGCAGATGCTGTCCTTCGAGGGGTTGGTGCGTACTGAGCGAAACCGTGGCGCCTTCGTTGCCAACCCGTCGCCCGAGGAAGCGCGCCAGGTGTTCGCCTCCCGCCGGCTGATCGAACCGGGCATCGCGATCGCTGCCTGCGGGCGGGTCACAGCCACCGATATCGCGGCGTTCCGGGCGCAACTCGACGAGGAGGGCCGCTTCATCGCCGAGCGCGGACCGAATGCGCGCCGCTCCGAAATCAAGGCATCAGGCGATTTCCACCTGCTGCTCGCCTCCGTCGCCGGCAATGCCATCCTGCAGCGCTTCATGGAGGAACTGGTTGCGCGCTCCTCACTCGTTATCGCCCTTTACGGGCGCTCTGGCGTGTCGGCCTGCGGGCACAGCGAGCACACGGAAATTGTCGGCGCGCTGGAGAGGAGCGACTCCGGCTTGGCAAGCCGGCTGATGCTGCACCATATCGACCACATCGAGGCTGATCTCGATCTGCGAGTCATGGCCGGTCCAGCGCTCCGCGAGGCTCTGAATTTTTGACGGCTAGTTTTCGTCTTCCGTAGCCGCGGGCGCTGCCTATCCGGCAGCCTTGCGGCGCAGCATCTTGGTCAGCTTCCAGACCGTCGGGTTATTCTTGATGAAGGCTTTCGCCCGCGCGCCTTGCCGCAGCGCCGACGCAAGGGCGCGTCCCTTGAGCGTCAGGGGCACCAGGACCTCGAAATGCTGGCTCTCGATATCGCACCAGAGCCGCTTGTAGGGCTCGTCGCCGACCGAGAAATCATAGACGTCAAAACCTGTCTCGCAGGCTTCTTGGATGTTGTCGAAGAACAGGAAATCGCCGGGGCTGGTGTGGCCGAGATCGTCCTCGGCGATGGCTCCGAATTCGCAGATCAGCCGTTTGCCCGAGCGGCTCGAACCGGTGATGGCGCGCAGCTTGCCGGCGACTTCGAGCCCATGCAGCACGAAGGCCGGTTTCTCCTCGGTGAGTGCGCCGGTGAACAGGGTGCGGAAGAAGGCGCGCACCTCCGGCTCGCCGAAGACATTGGCGATGCCCATCTTACGGAAGCGGAACTCCTTCATCTCGAAGAAGGCGTCGAGCAGCCTGTTCACATCTTCCGGGTTCCGCGCTTCGATGCGGCGATGACTGCCGACAGCCTCGAACTTGCGCGTCTGCGAACGGTGCTTCTTGCGCTTGCGCTTGCCGCTCGCGCGCGACAGCAGCGCATCGAAACCGCCATCGAGGTTGACGGCAAGCGACAGATTGGGGCTGGCAAAATTGGAGAATGTCGCGAGCGGATTGGCAAGGCCATCGAGGTCGGGCAGCAGCCTTTCCAGCGCAACGAGGTCGACATCGGGACGCGCCTTGCCGATCGCCGTCACCAGCCTGCGGATCGCCCCAGTATCGGTCTTTGCCAGCCAGGTCGGATCGGCGGCGGCGAAATTGCCGTTGGCATGACGTCCGCCCATGAAGCGAGCGACGCGGAATGGACCAGTTCGCGTGATTTCGAGTGCCAGTGCAAAGACCGGCCTGTCCTCGATTTTTAGCGTGGCGACGACGGCATCGGGATTGGCCTGCGCCGTCCAGGCACGGACCCATGCAGCGCTTTGCGGCGGTGCAAACAGCGCCGAACGGCAGAATTCGCCATAAGAGGCGAGTGCGGCAGCGTCTGCGATCGACACCGACAGGCTGACCTGGTCGGCAGCCGGTGCGCGCGCAGACGCCTTGCTTGCGGCGAGTCGATTGCCGTCAAATGACGCGGTGGCGTCAACCATACCTCAATCCTTAAGGCGTATTCGTCGCGATCAGGGAGTTCGCGTCGGCGCGTTCCGTGCTTGGATTGAGCCTAGGCGCAAAAGGTGAATGAATGATCGACGGCGGGGAGGCAGTTCGGAAACTGGCGCTTAACATCGCCCGCTTTACCGGCCTTGCACCGCTGGCCAAGCCCTTCGTCGGCGGCATCGGCGCCATCCTCATGTTGCACCGGGTCACCGCCACGCCGGAGAAGCCCGACGGCGTCAACCGTCACCTCAACATCGCCCCGCGATTCCTTGATGCCCTGGTCGCCGACATGAAGGCGAGGGGCTATGCTTTCGTCACGTTCGACGAGGCGATCGAACGCATCAAGGCCGGCGGCAAGGATGGCCAGTTCGCCACCATCACGGCCGACGACGCCTATCGCGACAACATGACGGAGGCGCTGCCGGTGCTGGAAAAGCACGACGCGCCGATCACCATATACGTCGCGCCGGGTCTGATCGACGGCAGCGCCGACCTGTGGTGGGACGTCGTCGAGGACATCGTCAACGCGCGCGACCGGCTGACGCTGGCGACGCCGAAGGGTCCGGTGTCGATCGATTGCTCGAGCCACGGCAAGAAACTCCAGGCCAATGCGCGCCTGCACACCTACCTGACGCTCGAGGTGCGCGAGGAGGATCAGCGCGCCGTGCTTCGCGATCTCGCGCGCTCGAACGGCATCGAACTCGATGGCTTGCGCTCAAGCACGCTGATGAATTGGGACGATATACGCGCCATGGCCGGGCACAGGCTGGTGACGATCGGCGCGCATACGGTCAACCATCGCAATCTGAAGCGGCTTGACGAAGCCGATGCGCGCCTTGAGATCGGCGACGTCAGGCGCCAGCTGCAGGCACAGCTCGGCGAAGAGCCGCGCCATCTCGCTTACCCCTATGGCTACGCCAGCGCTGTCGGCTGCCGTGAAGTGGGCTTTGCCCGCGATGCCGGCTACGCCTCGGCGGTGACGACCCGCCACGGCGTGCTGCATGCCGAGCACGCCGGCTTCCTGCACGCGCTGCCGCGCATTTCGGTCAATGGCCGCTACCAGAGCGTCGCCCACATCCGCACCATGTTGTCGGGCGTGACGACGCCGCTGGCCAATGCCGGCAAGATGGTGGTGACGATTTAGGATGCGTTGATATTCAGCCGGCCTGCAAATGGCCCGCTTTCAGCCTTTCGGCCGCGGCTCCAGGATCAGCCATTTGATGATGCCCATCGCCGGCAGCACCCAGAACAGGCCGCTGAACAGGAAGAACAGGAAATGCACCAGCGGGCCGGATTCCGACAGCTGCGCCACCGCTATGATCGACGCGACCAGCGCATAAATGATGACCAGCGCCACCAGCAGGAAGGTTCCGATCAGCTTTTTCAGGCGGATGGGCATGAGGCGTTCTCGTTGATCGCCTTCGCTTAGGCCCAAGCGGGCGCCTGTGCAACCTGTGACTTGCGGCGCGACGGCGTGCCGCGCCGTCCGGTCTTGTCAGCCGGGTTGCGATGGTTCACCACTTCGCCACATCAACCTGCCGGGACAGATCCATGGCTGCCATATCAGCTGCCGCGCCCTACATTGATCGCGACCGCACCCTGCACAACCGGGCGCTGGTGCGCGGCTGGCTCTATGTCGTGCTTCTGGTGCTGTTTGCGCTGGTGCTGGTCGGCGGCGCCACCAGGCTCACCAATTCCGGCCTGTCGATCACCGAATGGAAGCCGATCCACGGTGTGATACCGCCGCTCAACGACGCCGAGTGGCAGGAGGAATTCCAACTCTACCAAAAAATCCCGCAATATGCCGAGCTCAACAAGGGCATGAGCCTGGACGCCTTCAAGTCGATCTTCTGGTGGGAATGGGCCCACCGCATTCTCGCGCGCAGTGTCGGCCTGGTCTTCGGCCTGCCGCTGCTGGTCTTCTGGGCGGCGCGCCGCATCGAGCGCGGCCTTGGGCCAAAACTGCTCGGCATTCTTCTGCTCGGCGGCCTGCAAGGCGCCATCGGCTGGTGGATGGTGGCCTCCGGCCTGGTCGACCGGGTCTCCGTCAGCCAGTACCGGCTGGCGACACACCTGACCCTTGCCGCATTGATCTTCACCGCCACCATGGTGGTCGCGCGCGGGCTGGCGCCGCACTCCGAGCCTGCCGCCGACCGGTCGACGCAAAGGCTCGCCGGCTTCATTGTGCTCCTGGCGCTGGTCCAGATCTATCTCGGCGGCCTGGTCGCCGGGCTCGATGCCGGCCTGAGCTACAACACATGGCCGCTGATGGACGGCAAGGTGATCCCCAGCGACCTGCTGCTGCTCGAACCGGCCTTGCGCAATTTCTTCGAGAACCCGAAGACGGTGCAGTTCGTTCACCGGCTTGGCGCCTACACGATCTTCGCCGTCGCGCTCTGGCATATGATCGCGACGCGGGTGCGCCAGCCGGGAACGACGCATGCAAGGCGCGCGACACTGCTGTTTCTGCTGGTGTTGGTGCAGGCCTCGATCGGCATCGGCACGCTGCTAATGCAGGTGCCGCTGCACATGGCGCTGACCCATCAGGCCTTCGCGCTTGTCCTGCTGGGGTTTGCCGCCGCCCACTGGCGCGGCACCAAGGGCGCCTATCCGTTGCCGCACGAGATATCAGTCAGAAGCTGACGCCGGTCATCCCGGCCGCGAGGGCTACATCCAGAAGAGCGTCGAGCGCTCGGTCTGGCCACCGTCGAACTCTGCTTGGCGGGCGGCGGCGCTGGAAGGAGCCGACGACTGTTGCTCGGTCGCCTTGTCGGCGGCCTTGAGCGCATCGAGCTTGGCCTTCAGCGCGGCGATCTCCTGTTGCAGCTTGGCAGCCTGGACCTGATCCTCGACGGTCTTGGCCTCGTCCTGCTTGGCCAAAATCTGCTTTTCGAGGGCTGCCTCCTGCGCGGCGTTGTCGGCGGCAATGGACGAAGAGATCTGTGCTGTCTGGGACGAAGCAGAAATAGCACTGACCATGGCCTTTGAGTCCCTTCGCGGATGCTGGTCCTCTGGTAGCGCATCATGGTGAACAGGCGGTTACTCCACCTGCGTTCCTGACCAGATCAAAAGCCGCGCCGTACCTTCAGTACCGCCTCGGCGACCGACAGTTCACGGTTCTCGTCGACCGTATTGCTGTCTTCATGATGCCACGCGGACGACAGGCAGCCCCAGGCGATGGCGTGGTCGAGTATGGCGGCGGGCGTCTGGCCAAGTGTTGCAGCGAAGACTTCCGCCATATGCGCGATGCGTTCCGGATCGAGGCAGAGGTCGTCGCGTTCGAGCGGGTTGTAGAACAGGTTGGCGGCGTCGAAGCCGGGATCGCCGAGCACGCCCTTCGGGTCGATCGCCAGCCAGCCGCGCGCACTGTGCAAAATGTTGTCGTGATGCAAATCGCCATGCAGCGGCTTCACCGCATGCGGGGCATCGAGCAGCCGGTCCGCGATTTCGGCGGCCTCGACGTAGGGGCTCCGCTCTCCGGCGTTGCGATCGGTATTGGCCTTTTTGAACAGGCTGGCGAACCGTGTTCGCAACGGCTGCAAATCCGGTGGGGCAGGGTGCTTTGAGGGTGAAAACAGCCGCGCCATCAATTCGGCCGCGATTGCCGTGGCCGCGTTATCGCCTGCTTTGTCCAGAACCTCGGAAAGCAAGGTATCGCCGGCATATTCGAGCAGCATGCGGTGGCCGTCGCGGCCAAGCAGGCGCACCGCGCCTTCGCCGCGCCGCCAGGCGAGATAGTGCTCGCCACGCAACTCGTCCTCGACATCGTCGAAAGGTTTGAGCGCCTTGACGATGGCCGGCGAGCCGTCCTCGAGCCGCACCTTCCAGATGCGGCTTGAAAACGTCTCGTCAATGAGTTCGGGTGCGCTGACCTTCCAGCGCTTTGGAAATGCCGGCGCGTCCATTCAGAGCATGATGCCGAAAAGTGTTAAGCGGTTTTCGGGCAACATCATGCTCACTCCAACTGCATTAAAGGCCGAGCATCAGGTCCATGTTCTGCACGGCCGCACCCGAAGCGCCCTTGCCGAGATTGTCATAGACAGCAATCAGCAGCGCCTGCGCCCTGTCGTCATTGGCAAAGACGTAGACCTTCATGCGGTTGGTGCCGTTATAGACCTCCGGATTGATCTCCGGCATCCGCTCCATATGCGCGTAGGGCGCCACCTCGACCACGCCGCCTTCTATTGCGGCAAAATGGTCGGCGATCGCGGCGTGCAGGTCAGCACCGGCCGGCACATAATCGAGGCCGCCGAGCTGCAGCGGCACCACGGTGATCATGCCTTGCGCGAAATTGCCGACCGCCGGCTGCATGATCGGATCATGCGACAGCTTCGCATAGGTGCGGAGTTCCGGCACATGCTTGTGCTGCAGGGTCAGCCCATAGGGCAGGAATTCGGAGGCATCCTCGCCCTGGGCGACATACTCCTCGATCATCGGCCGGCCGCCGCCCGAATAGCCCGAAATGCCGTTGACCGTGATCGGGAAATCCGGCGGCAGCAGGCCTGCCGTCACCAGCGGCCGCAGCGTCGCGATCGGTCCTTGCGGCCAGCAGCCGGGATTGGCGACGCGCTTGGCGTTGGCGATGGTTTTCGCCTGCCCCTTGTCCAGTTCGGCAAAACCATACTCCCAGCCCTCGGCGACGCGATGCGCCGTCGAGGCGTCGATCACCTTGGTGGTGTCGTTGGCAATCAGCGAAACGCTTTCCTTGGCGGCCGCATCCGGCAGGCACAGGATGGCGACATCGGCGGCATTGAGGAATTCGGCGCGCGCCGCCGTTTCCTTGCGGCGCTCGGTCGGGATCGAGATGATCTCGAGGTCGCCGCGCTCGGCCAGCAGCGCCCTGATCTGCAGGCCGGTGGTGCCGTGTTCGCCGTCGATGAAGATTTTCGGTTTCATGTGCCCGTCAATTCCCTGCTAACTCAAACCTAAATGCCTTGGCCGTGGTTCGCCGCGCCATGGTTGCCGTTGTTCAAGTCTTCCGCCCGTGCTTTTCGCTCGGCGACCAGTCCGAGATAATGCATGGCCACCATCGAACCGGCGATCGCCGTTATATCGGCGTGATCATAGGCCGGCGCAACCTCGACGACGTCGGCGCCGACAATATCGACCTGGCCGAGCTGGCGCAGTGTCGACAGGATTTTGGCCGAGGACGGTCCGCCGGCGACCGGCGTGCCGGTGCCGGGTGCGAAGGCCGGGTCGAGGCAATCGATGTCGAAGGTGAGGTAGGTCTTCCTGCCGCCGGTGCGGTCGACAATGGCATAGGCAATATCGGATGCGCGCATCTCCTCGATCTCGTGACCGTAGAGGATCTTGATGCCGAACGTATCAGGGGCATGGGTGCGGATGCCGATCTGGATCGAGCGGTCGGGATCGATAATGCCTTCATTGACGGCGCGGCCGACGAAGGAGCCGTGGTCGATGCGCTTGCCGTCGTCCGGCCAGGTGTCCTGGTGGGCGTCGAACTGCACCAGCGCCAGCGGCCCATGGATGGCGGCATGCGCCTTGAGCAGTGGCCAGGTAACGAAATGGTCGCCGCCGAGCGACAACAGGAAAGCGCCCGATTTCAGGATTTTTGCCGCCTCGCGCTCGATCGTGCCGGGGGTCTTCTGGTGGTTGCCCGAATCGAGCAGGCAATCGCCATAGTCGACGACTGACAGATGCTCGAACAGGTCGCGCGAGAACGGATATTGCGGATCGTTGTCGAGGATCGCCGAAGCGCGGCGGATCGCCTGCGGCCCAAAGCGCGCGCCCGGCCGATTGGTGACGGCGGCGTCAAAGGGAATGCCCCACACGACGGCGTCCGCGCCCTTTACATCCTTGGTGTATTTGCGCCGCATGAACGACAGCGCGCCGGCATAGGTCGGCTCGAAGGATGGCCCCGTCTTGGAGCGGGCGGTGAAGGCGTTGTCGATGGTCTGGTTCGCCATTACGGGTCCTCTTTGTTCATCGGGCTGCCACAACTACAGAACCGGCACGCAAGATGCCAGTCACAGCTTGGCGAAACGCCGTGGCGTTCTACAGGCTGCCTTCTCAATTCCGCTCCGGCGCGCTGTCGGCATGGTTTCAGCACGACCTTGTTGCAGAGGCGCGACAATCCACTAGCCGGCTTCGTTCACCGGCCTGTCACTGACGTCGCCTATCCCCGGGTTCGATCCGGCAAGGAGCGATTCTCGATGCGGACCATCTGCCTTCTGCTTTGCGCAGCACTTGGCGTCTTCACCGGCCAGGCCTCGGCGAGCGAGACTCGCGCCAGGCAGATTCTCGACCGCTTCGAACATGCCAACCAGTGGCGCGACCATGTCATGGTCGCCGCGCACCGCGCCGGCAGCATGCAGGCCGGCAAAACGCTCTATGCCGAAAACTCGCTCGCCGCCGTCGAGGGCGCGATTGCGATGGGCGCCGAGATCGTCGAGGTCGACATCCGGCGCTCGAAGGATGGCGAATTCGTCGTGATGCACGACAGCTGGCTCGACCGCACGACGACCTGCAAGGGCGAGGTGGTCAACTACACGCTGGCCGAACTCAAGCGCTGCAGGCTGGTGGTCGAAGGCACCGGTGCCGTCACCAATGAGGCGGTTTCCACGCTGCGCGAAATGCTGCTGGCAACCCGGGACCGGATCCTGATTAATCTCGACAACAAGCTCGATGTCCAGGCGCTGCCTGGTATGATCGTCATCGCGCGCGATCTCGGCATGGCCGATCAGGTGATCGTCAAGGAGAACCTCTGGAACCAGCAGCGGATCGACACCGTCAAGGCGGCACTTGACGTTACCGGCGGCGGCTTCCAGTTCATGCCGATCATCGCCGACGACGCGGTGCACGACGCCGCCTTTGCCGAGCAGGTCGGCAAGGCTTTTGCGCCCGGCGCCATCGAACTGATCAACTGGCGGGCAGGGGCTGAAACGCTGACGCAGACCGGTGGACCACTGTTCAGCACCCGCATGCGGGCGATGTCGGTGCGGGGCGGCTGGCACATCTGGGCCGACACCTACGCCATCGTCAACAAGCCGGGCGGCTTCCTTTCCGGTGGCCGCGGCGACGAGCTTGCCGTGCAGGCCAGCCTGCCGGCCGAGACCTACGGCTTCTGGGCCGAACGCGGCGCCACCATCATCCAGACCGACGAGCCGAAGGCGGCGATTGGCTGGCTGGCCGCCAACGGATTTCGCGTGCCTTATGCCGATGAGGCGCGGCCGGCCGAGCCGGCGAGCACGGCGAGTATCAATTAGAGCGGGGAAGCTGCTGATCTCCCCCCTTGTGGGGGAGATGCCCGGCAGGGCAGAGGGGGGCGCTGTCCCGCCGGCCTGTCAGTCAATCTCGGTCAAATTTAAAATTGCGTGGAGCCAGTTGCTAACATGGGTTTGACGAGAAGTGGGCGATCCTTCGCGCCCCCCTCTGGCCTGCCGGCCATCTCCCCCACTTGGGGGGAGATTGGCTAATCTCACGCCGCCTTCGCCATGCCATCCAGCTCATCGAGCACGTCCGCCGACAGCTCCAGCTCCGCCGCCGCCAGGTTCTCCCTCAGATGCCCGACCGACGACGTCCCCGGGATCAGCAGGATATTCGGCGAGCGCTTGAGCAGCCAGGCGAGCGCAACCTGCAACGGCGTGGCGCCGAGCCGCGCCGCCACGTCCGACAAGGTCGACGACTGCAGCGGGTTGAAACCACCGAGCGGGAAGAACGGCGTGTAGGCGATACCGTCGCGCGCCAGCTCGTCGATCAGCGCATCGTCATCCCGGTGCGCCAGATTGTACTGGTTCTGCACGCAGACGATCTCGGCGATCCGGCGGCCTTCCTCGACCTGCGCGCTTGTGACGTTGCTCAGGCCGATATGGCGCACCAAGCCCTTGCGTTGCAGCTCGGCGAGTGCCGTCAGCTGCGCTTCGATCGAGCCCTCGGTCGGGCCCATCCCGAACATTATGCGCAGGTTGACGACATCCAGAACCTCAAGTCCGAGATTCCTCAGATTGTCGTGTACGGCTTGCTCAAGCTCCTTGGCCGAATAGGCAGGCAGCCAGGAGCCATCGCTGCCGCGACGCGCCCCGATCTTGGTGACGATGACGAGGTCTTGCGGATACGGCGCCAGCGCTTCGCGGATCAGCTGGTTGGTGACATGCGGGCCGTAATAGTCGCTGGTGTCGATGTGATCGACCCCGGACGCCACCGCCTCACGCAACACCGCTATGGCCGCGTCACGATCCTTCGGTGGACCGAAAACGTGCGGGCCGGCAAGTTGCATGGCGCCATAGCCGAGCCGCTTCACAGTGTGGCTGCCGAGTTTGAATGTGCCGGACTTTTGGACAGTGGACATGGTCGATCTCCTTTGGGAAGACGAAGATAGACGCTGCTCAATCTCAGGATAATCAGCTACAATCCGCACAGCTTGTGCGGAATGGCGAACAATGATGGATCTTGGCGATCTGAACGCCTTCGTGGCGGTGGCGCGTGCCGGCGGTTTTCGCGAAGGGGCTCGCGCCAGCGGTGGCAGCGCGTCGGGTTTGAGCGAGGCGGTGCGCCGCCTGGAGACGCAGCTCGGCGTCAGGCTGTTCAACCGCACGACACGCAGCGTTGTTCCGACCGAAGCAGGCCTCAGCCTGCTCGGACGGCTTGGCCCGGCGCTGTCGGAGGTGGAGGCGGCTCTCGACGTGGTGAATGGCTTTCGCGACAGGCCGGCAGGCTCGCTGCGCCTCAACGTGCCGGTCAGCGCCGCGCGGCTGATCCTGCCCGACATCGTCCCGGGGTTCCTTGCCGCCTACCCCGGTATCCGGCTGGAGGTGATCGCCGACGAGAATTTTGTCGATGTGCTGGCGGCTGGGTGCGATGCCGGCATCCGCTACGACGAGCGGCTGGAACAGGACATGATCGCGGTGCCGATCGGACCGCGCGTGCAGCATTTCGCCACTGCCGCCAGCCCGGCCTATCTGGATCTTCATGGGCGGCCGCAACATCCGAGCGACCTGCTTGGCCACTCCTGCCTGCGCGGCCGCTTTGCCAGCGGTGCAATGCTGCCATGGGAGTTTGAGCGCGATGGCGAGGTGGTGCGGATCGACACGACGGGGCCGCTGATCGTGCGGATCGGCGGCGCGAGCGATCTTGCCGTCCATGCGGCGATTGCCGGCAGCGGCATCATCGCTCTCTTCGAGGGCTGGCTTCGACCACACTTCGAGAGCGGCGCCCTTGAGCCGGTGCTCGAACCTTGGTGGCAGAGCTTTCCCGGGCCGTTCCTCTATTATCCGGGACGGCGTCTGGTGCCAGCGCCGCTACGGGCGTTTATCGATTATATTAAGGTCAGCAAGACCTGAGACTTGAACCGAGGCTGGCGCCATCACCCCACCCGACGCTGCGCGCCGACCTCCCCATCGAGGGGAGGTAGGGCGTCGCGCCCTTCAGTCGGGCGATTGGCTTGGTATCATTGTGGATTGTTCGGGCGGCGAAACTGCCGCGACCTCCTACCTCCCCTCGATGGGGAGGTCGCGCCGAAGGCGCGGGKGGGGTGACTGCCGAAACGCAAAAAACAAAAAGGCCGCCCGGAGGCGGCCTTTTCGATGTCTGGAACTTCGTAGCGCTTAGCGCTTCGAGAACTTGGCCCCAAGCGCTTCTTAGCGCTTGGAAAACTGGAAGCTGCGGCGGGCCTTCGCCTTGCCGTACTTTTTGCGCTCGACGACGCGGCTGTCGCGGGTCAGGAAGCCGCCCTTCTTGAGCACGGCGCGCAGTGCCGGCTCGTAATAGGTCAGCGCCTTGGAGATGCCGTGACGAACGGCACCGGCCTGGCCGGACAGGCCGCCGCCGATGACAGTGGCGACGATATCGTACTGGCCGGCGCGGTTGGAAGCGATGATCGGCTGGTTGAGGATCATCTGCAGGACAGGGCGCGCGAAATAGGTCGCGAATTCCTTGTCGTTGACGACGATCTTGCCGGAACCCGGCTTGACCCAGACGCGCGCAATGGCGTTCTTGCGCTTGCCGGTGGCATAGGCGCGGCCCGACTTGTCGAGCTTCTGGACATGGACGGGTGCTGCCGGCTGGGTGTTGGTGTTGCCGGTGGCGGCGCCCAATTCTGCGAGCGAGGAAAGCTCAGCCATCTTATGCAACCTTCTTGTTCTTGGCGTTCAGCGCGCCGACGTCGAGGGTGACGGGCTGCTGGGCGACATGCGGATGTTCCGTGCCTGCATAGACGCGGAGGTTCTTCATCTGGCGACGGCCGAGGGGCCCGCGCGGGATCATGCGTTCGACAGCCTTCTCGACGACACGCTCGGGGAAACGGCCCTCGAGCAGCTGGCGCGCGGTGCGCTCCTTGATGCCGCCGGGGTGACCGGTGTGCCAGTAATAGACCTTGTCGGTGAACTTCTTGCCGGTGAACACCACCTTGTCGGCATTGATGACGATGACGTTATCGCCGTCGTCGACATGAGGGGTGAAGGTGGGCTTGTGCTTGCCGCGAAGATGATTGGCGATGACAGTGGCGAGACGGCCGACGACGAGACCCTCGGCGTCGATCAGCACCCACTTCTTCACCACATCCGCAGGCTTCTGCGAAAAGGTTGCCATGGATTTCTGCTTTCGGTTTGGACCTACCCCAAATGATGGAGAAGGCGTTTCTTGTTGCTTGGATTGGCGAAAAGCGCTTGCCCGCCGCCAATAACAAAACGGCGGCCTTTGCGGGCCGCTGCTTCGGGAGGGCTTATAGGCGAGGGGACTTTGCGCGTCAAGGCGAAGGAAAAGCACGCTGGCGTGTAAAAATCAATGAAAACAAAGGCTTGATAAAAAGGTATTATTTTACCACATTGAAATCACGCTGCTTGGCTGCCTGGACCGCGGCAGTTCTAGTGCTTGGCCTCGATTTCCTTGCGGGCGGCGCTGGACAGAAACGCAGATCGCGTGATGCCGCGCTCGCGGGCTGCAGCGTCGATCGCTCGCAAAACCCCGCGCTCAAAAGTCACGTTCGCTCTCACAACGGCACTGTCATTGTCGATGAGCGGTACCGAGACCAAATAGCCGCCTTCAGCGAGCACATTGCGTATGTCGGGGAGAGCAAGGATCGCCTCGTGGCTCGACGGTTCGGGAACCGGCATGTCTTCCGCCCACAATTGCAGGGCTTCAACCGCATTCGGCACGATATCTTCTGCTTCGTCCGCAGCTGAAAAGCAGCCGGGGATATCAGGGAAGCGGATGCCAAATGCGCTGTCGGGATCCTTGTCGACCAGTGCGAAGTAGTTTTTCATGACGTCTCTCTGGTGCGCCTCAGTCCGTTCTTGTCCAGCCTGCCTGCTTGGCGATTGCACGAGCGGTGCCGGTTGGTAGATCCTTCTCAGGATGGGGAACAATCAACACAATCGGACCCTTGCGGAATTTGTGATGCGAGCCTCGCACGGAAATCAGTTCGAAACCCTCATCCTTGAGGCGCTTCACGATCTTGCGGCTGTCACGTTCCAGCAAAGGTCACCCATGCGCACATATATACACATCAAATGAAAAATTCAATCGTCAGGATGGTGTCCGCTTCGGCGGGATCGAATAAGTGCCGGTCGCATGCGCCACAGTCTGTCCCCCGGCGACGATGTCGATGTCGAACACCATCAGGCTCTTGCCCAGCTTCAGGATGCGGCAATGACCATCGATCGGCCCGGCCTCTGCCTTGCGCATGAAATTGATGTTGAGGTTGGTGGTCACCGAGAGCGCGTCCGGCCCGGCATGACTGAGCACGCAGACATAGCCGCCAATGTCGGCCAACGTGAACAGCGACGGCCCTGAGACGGTGCCGCCGGGCCGCAAATGCCGTTCGTTGGCGTTGAGCCGCACCGTGCAGCCGCCAGGGAATACGTCGAGCGCCTGGTACGACGTGAATTCGTCGTTGAGCTGTGGGTAGACGCTGGCCATCAGCGTATTGACTTCGGCCGCCGTCAACACCGGCTTGAGATTGTCTTGGGCGGGCATGTCGGTTTCTCGTTCTATGCCGGGCCTGTATGAACGCAATGGCGCGTTTCTGGCAACACCTTCACCTTTCTGGCGCAAGCGATGGGTGTTGATGAAACCCGATCCGATATTAGATAGTCTGGCGGCGCCCAGCGGAATCGCGGAGACCTTATCATGGCCGAAATCCTTGCCATCAAACCTGCTGCCATAGATGGGCCGGTCATTGCCCGGCTGGACAAGGGCGTGCTGCGCCTGACGCTCGCCAACCCGCCCGCCAATGCCTTGTCGCTTGCCGTCATGGCGGCGCTGAGTGCCGAACTCGACCATGCAAAGGCCAATAGATCCGTCCGCGTCATCGTCCTGGCGGCGGCCGGAAAGGTTTTCTGTGCCGGCCATGACCTCAAGGAACTGACCGCGCGTCGCGCCGACGCCGACAAGGGCAAGGCGTTCTTCGAGCAGACATTTTCGGCCTGCGCGGCCCTGATGCAGGCAATCGTTCGCCATCCACTCCCGGTAATCGCTGAAGTGGATGGTCTCGCCACCGCCGCCGGGCTGCAGCTGGTCGCCAGTTGCGACCTCGCCATTGCCTCGCATGAAGCCACGTTCTGCACGCCGGGCGTCAACATCGGCCTGTTCTGCTCGACACCGATGGTGGCGCTGTCGCGCAACGTGTCGCGCAAGCACGCCATGGAGATGCTTCTGACCGGCGAGACCATCGATGCGGCAACGGCCAAGGAGTTCGGCCTGGTCAACCGCGTCGTGCCGCGCGAATATTTGAATCAGATCGTCACCAAATACGTGCAAACCATTGCTTCCAAATCATCTTTGGTGATCAAGACCGGCAAGGAAGCCTTTTACGCGCAGGCCGAGATGGGGCTGGCCGACGCCTACGCCTATACCGGCCGCACCATGGTCGAGAACATGCTGGCGCGCGATGCGGAAGAAGGCATCGGCGCCTTCATCGGCAAGCGCAAGCCGCAATGGTCGGACGAATAGGTTTTTCGACCATGGAACCACGCATCTCCATCATCACCATCGCCACCGACGATCTCGAGCGCGCCGTGCGCTTTTATGAAGGCATGGGCCTCAAGCGTCATGCCGGCATCACCGACGGTGTCGCTTTCTTCCAGATGGGTGGCGTCATTCTCGGCCTGTTTCCGCGCCCAAGCGCCGAAGAAGATTCAGGCATCACCTTCGCCAAGGCGCCGTCTGCGGTTTATCTCGGCTACAACACACGCTCCGACGCCGAAGTCGACGAGGTGCTCGCCGTGGCGGAGAGAGCCGGCGGCAGGATCGTCAAGCCGGCAGGGCGCGCCTTCTGGGGCGGCTGGTACGGTTATTTCGCCGATGCCGACGGCCATGTCTGGGAAGTCGCGCACAATCCCGCCTTTCCGATCGCGGAAGACGGCACCATCTCGCTGCCGGACTGATCGGTCCGAATGGCCTATCGCAAGCAACTGACGCGGCTGAAGGCGCCTTATCTCAAGCGCATCCTGCTCGATCCCGAACGGGTGGCTGACTGGGAAAAATACCCGTGGAACCTGCCGCTGTTTCGGGGCCATGAATTCTCACTCGAATTCACTACGCCGATTACCATCATCGTTGGCGAAAACGGCACCGGCAAATCGACGCTGCTGGAAGCGATCGGCGCGCTGGCCGGCTACGATGAGGCCGGCGGCGGCAAGGGCTACAGGCCGGTCGACCATTCCATCGCCATCGACAAGAGCGGCGCCGCACTGGCGAACACGTTTCGCGGCCATTGGCTGCCAAAGGTTACCGCCGGCTGGTTCTTTCGCGCCGAATCTTTTTACTCGGTCGCCCGCTATCTCGATCAGGCGGCGCTGGAAGATCCGTTCAAGCCGCCACCGCCGGATTTCCTGTCCTGGTCGCATGGCGAAGGTTTTATCCGTTTCTTCGAGGAGCGCTGCCGCCGGCAAGGCATTTACATCCTCGACGAGCCCGAAAGTGCGCTGTCGCCGACACGGCAGATCGAACTGCTCAAAATGCTGCGGCGGATGGATCAGTCAGGCACCGCGCAAGTGATCATGGCGACGCATTCGCCGCTGCTGATGGCCTGTCCCGGCGCGCGGCTGTTTCGCATCAGCCGCTTCGGCCTCGATCCGACCGATTTCAGCGACACCGATCATTTTCGCATGATGCGCGACTTCTGCACCGACCCGCAGGCGTTTATGGAAGAGGCGCTGCGGGAAGACGAAGAGTGACGATGAGCGACGACGATCTCAATTGGCGGAGCGAACAGGCTTGCCGCGAAGCCTGGCCGGCAGCGGTTGAAACGGTCGTCGACGGCTGGCTGCTCAGGCGCTCCGGTGGCCGGATCCGGCGCAGCAACTCGGTCAATCCCTTGCGCGGCAGACGCGGTGCGCCTGACAAGGTGCTTGAGGCGGCCGAGGCATTCTATGCCGGCCATGGCCAGACGCCGCTGTTTCGAGTTCCCGGGATTGCCGCCGAAATGGACGCGCTCCTCGACCGCCAAGGCTACGACCTCGAGGGCGGAACCATTCATCTCTATGGCGCGATCGACGAGCTGGCTGATATCAGTGACGACCACGTCACCGTTTCGCCGACGCCTGATGAGGACTGGTTCGCGGCGCGATTCCGCATGGGCGCCTATGACGACACCGATCGCCGCGTTTTTCGCGAAATGCCTGGGCTGATCGTCGGCGACAAGGCGTTCGTGTCGTGCGAGCGCGACAGCGAAATTGCCGCTTTGGCCTATGGCGTCATCCGCGATGGGCTGCTTGTGGTGGAGTCGGTTGAAACCGACAGCCGATTTCGGCAGCAAGGCCTCGGCCGCAAGACGGTTGGCAGTCTCATCGGCTGGGCGCGGGGGGCAGGGGCCTCGGCGGCCTGCCTGCAGGTCGTCGCCGACAATGCGCCGGGTCGCGCGCTCTATGCCTCGCTTGGGTTTACGCAAGAACTCTACCGATATCACTATCGCAGGAAGGCGATTGCCGGATGAACCACGATACCTACGACAATGCCTATATCGGCGGCATCCTCAATTCGGTGAAGACCATCGCCATGGTCGGCGCGTCGGCCAATGACGTCAGGCCGAGCTTTTTCGTGCTGAAATATTTGCTGGCCAAGGGCTTTTTGGTGTTCCCGATCAATCCCGGGCAGGCCGGCAAGGAAATCCTCGGTCGCATGACGTATGCCAGCCTTGCCGATCTGCCCGAGCCGGTCGACATGGTCGACATTTTTCGCGCCTCCGCGGCGGTGCCTGGCATTGTCGATGCGGTGCTGAAGCTCGATCCCTTGCCGAAGGTCGTCTGGATGCAGCTTGGCGTGCGCAATGAAGAGGCCGCCGCGCGCGCCGAGGCGGCGGGCATCAAGGTGGTGATGAACCGCTGCCCGAAGATCGAATATGGCAAGCTGTCGGGTGAGATCGGCTGGACCGGTGTCAACTCCGGCGTCTTGTCGTCAAAGAAGCCGCTGATGCGCTCGGGATTCCAGAGTTTTGGCGTGCGCCAGAAGTGATGTGCGGGAACGCCGGCGGACGCATTGCCGCTCAGGCAGAATATTATTCCGGGAAGAAGTGGATTTTCCTGCGCGTTCATCGCAGGTGATCCGCCGAAAGGTATTTTCTTCTTTGCATTCGTGACCGCGCTTCGCCAACAATGCCCGGCGATTTTCAGAAGGTTTCAGGAGAGGGAGGTTTCGATGACCCGTACGCCCGGTTTCAACACGCTCGCCGTCCATGCCGGCGCCAAGCCAGACCCGGCGACGGGTGCGCGCGCCACGCCGATCTACCAGACGACCTCCTTCGTCTTCGACGATGCCGACCATGCCGCCTCGCTGTTCGGGCTGAAGGCATTCGGCAACATCTACACCCGCATCATGAACCCGACCCAGGCGGTACTCGAGGAGCGTATCGCAGCGCTCGAAGGCGGCACCGCGGCGCTTGCCGTTGCCTCGGGCCATGCCGCGCAGGTTCTGGTGTTCCACAACCTCATGCGCCCCGGCGACAATTTCGTCGCCGCGACAAGGCTTTACGGCGGCTCGATCAACCAGTTCGGCCACGCCTTCAAGAATTTCGACTGGCAGGTACGCTGGGCCGACACCAACGACATCTCGACCTTCGAGAGCCAGATCGACGACAAGACAAAGGCGATCTTCATCGAGAGCCTGGCCAATCCGGGTGGCGAATTTGTCGACATTGAGAAAATCGGCAACATTGCCCGCAAGCACGGCCTGCCGCTGGTCGTCGACAACACACTGGCCTCGCCCTATCTGGTGCGGCCGATCGAGCACGGCGCCGACATCGTCGTCCATTCGCTGACCAAGTTCATCGGCGGCCACGGCAATTCGATCGGTGGCGCCATTGTCGACGGTGGCACCTTCGACTGGTCGAAATCGGGCAAATATCCGATGCTGTCGGAGCCGCGCCCGGAATATGGCGGCATCGTCCTGCACGAAACTTTCGGCAACTTCGCCTTTGCCATCGGCGCGCGCGTGCTTGGGCTGCGCGACATCGGCCCGGCGATCTCGCCCTTCAATGCCTTCCTGATCCTGACCGGCCTGGAAACCTTGCCGCTCAGGATGCAGCGCCATTGCGACAACGCGGTCACCGTAGCCGGCTGGTTGTCCAACCATCCCAAGGTCGCCTGGGTGAACTATCCCGGCCTGCCCAGCGACAAGAACAACGCGCTGCAGAAGAAGTACTCGCCGCTCGGCGCCGGCGCTGTCTTCACCTTCGGCCTGAAGGGCGGCTACGAGGCGGGCGTCAAATTCGTCGAGGCGCTCGAATTGTTCTCGCATCTGGCCAATGTCGGCGACACCAAGTCGCTGGTCATCCACCCGGCCTCGACCACGCACCGCCAGCTTTCCGACGAGCAGAAGGTCAAGGCCGGTGCTGGGCCGGACACCGTCCGGCTTTCCATCGGCATCGAGGATGTCAACGACATCGTCGCCGATCTCGAACAGGCCCTGGCCAAGGTTTGATCTTTTACCCTCCCCCTTGTGGGGAGGGTCGGCGCGCAGCGCCGGGGTGGGGTGCCTAGCCGCACGTGGAATGTCGAGGAGCGCGACGGCGGCCTCTATGCCGGGATCTGGGAAGCGACGCCCGGCAAATGGCGCATCGTCTATGACGAATGGGAGTTCTGCCACATCCTGTCCGGCGTCTCGGTGGTTGCCGAGGACGGCGGCGAGGCGCGCACGGTGCGCGCCGGCGACAGTTTCGTGCTCAGGCCGGGCTTTAGGGGCAGCTGGGAAGTGCTCGAAACGACTCGCAAGGAGTATGTGATCAAGCTCTAAATTAGCCCCGGATTCACAGAAGGTGATCGATGTCGGCGCCGGAAAATCCGTACTCGCTCATCATCTCGCGATGCCAGGAACTGCCCAGCACATCGTCGAGGCAGGAATCGATGCGCCGGCGCACCGCCGCATTGCCCTTGGCCAGCGCAAAGGCACCGGCGGCCGGCTTTTTTTCCGCCGCGGGAACGTCGATGACGGTGAGCGGCGCATCGGGGTGCCTGCCGAGATAGCCGCGATGCGCCATGGCGACGCTGGCATAGGCATGCACCAAACCGGCAGCGACGGCGTCAGCCGCGTCAGCCTGCGTGGCAAAGACCTTGATGCGCTCGGGAGGAACACCGTTTTGCAGGGCTGTCTGGTGTTGGATCTGGCCTGATATGATGCCGATCAAGGCTGCCTGATCCTCGGCAACGGACCGGTAGCCGTCGAAGGCACGCGGGTTGCCCTTGGCGACCAGAAGCCCGTCAGCCAGCATCCAGATCGGTCGGGTGAAGTCGACGAGCATCCTGCGCTCTTCCGACACGAACAGGCCCGTGGTCATGTCCCATCGACCATCGACCAGCCCGGGGAGCAGTTCGGCAAACTCAGTCTCGACCGGTGAAAATGCCTCCGCCAGCAGTCCGCAGGCTTTCTCCGCCAGCCTGGCGTCGCAACCGTGCAGTGCCCCGGAGGGGTCGGTGAAGCAGAAGGGAGGTTCTTGCAGGAAGGCGAATCTCATCGGCTCGACCCTATCATTCCGGCGCTACGGTTTGTCGCTGGCGGTCGCCTATTTCGCCGGAAACTGGCCGAGGCATGCGTCGGAGGCCTTGTCGTGCTCGGCCAAAAGGTCGGCGTTTCCGGCATCGACATCACTATCGGATATTTCATCGCGATAATATTGCGTCAGCAGGTCGAGCCCTTCCTGCTTCACCCCTTGCGTCGGCATTTCGCGTGCCAGGCAGCCGCAGAGCCCAAGTGCCCGGTCCGGCGAGCCGATCTTGCGGTTGGTCAGGATGAAATCCTGCGTAGGGCAGGCGCTGATGAACGCATTGAATTCGAGTTTCTCTTGCGTCTGGTCGCCATGGTTGAAGTAGGCCGGCTGCCATTGGCTCTTGCCGCCGATGATGTCGCAGCCTGTTGCGGTGTCGCTTGCGTTGGTGGCAATGGCCTGCCAGGCCTTCTCGTTATCACCCGTCGGATAGTCGAATTTCTCGCCCAGAGAGGCGGCATATTGATCGAGGTCGGTCTGTGCGAAGCCGATCGCCTGAAAGCGGTTGAACTGGCATTGGCATTCTCCCGCGGCCCTTTCGGCCTCGCCTTCTTCGGGCTGTTCGTTTGATCTGCTTTTCTGGCAGGCAGCAATGAAGGCGGCACCGTCGAGCGAGGTGGCAGGAAACGTCGAGACATCGGCATAGCGATCGCCGGTCCAGCCAAACAGCTTCTGGTCGAGCTGCAGGTCGATGAAGCTGTTGCGTTTGAAAGCGCCGAGCCCGACCCTGTCCGGGGGCGTCAGCCTGGCACCCGGAATGTCGCCAAGAACCTCGCGATAGCTGTCGCCTTCCAGCACGAACAGGAACAGTCCGCACTTCACTCCGTCGCAGGCGGGATCCGTGACATACGCGTAGATTTCAGAGAACCCGTCGAGATTGAAATCGACCTCATAGGCCCAGAACTTGTCCGCAGGCACCGCAGCACCTGTCTGGCGTTGGAGCAGGGGCCCTGCCAGGGCACGGGCGATGGCGTCGCTGTTTTCCTGCGGGATGTTTTGTTGTTGCGCCCATGCGCCGGCGATGCCTGCGCAAAACAGCACAAGGGCGAACGCTATCGCCCTTGTCGAAAACAGCCTCATTGCGCCACCCCAGCCTCGCGTCAGAAACCGACGGCGAGCCTTTCCAGCCCATGGAAGTGGTAAGTGTCGCGGAAGCGCGGCTGCTCCGCAAGATGGAGTTGCGGCTGTCGCTCGAACAGCGTTTTCAGCGACACCTGCAATTCCAGCCGCGCCAGCGGCGCACCGATGCAGAAATGAATGCCGGCGCCGAACGACACGTTCTTCTGGTCCGGCCGGCCGGGTTTGAAGGTGCCAGGCTCGGCAAAGGCAAGCGGGTCATGGTTGGCCATGCCGAGCAACAGGCCGATCGTCTCGCCCGGTTGTATGATAACCCCTGACGCTATTTCGGCCTCCTGATAGGCGTAGCGGGTGAACATATGCAATGGCGCGTCGAACCGCAGGCATTCCTCGACCGTGCCCGCGGTAGCCTCCGGCGACGTGAAGAAGCGGGCGGGATCGCCGCCTTGCGCCAGCAGCGTGCGCACGGCGTTGCCGGTCTGGTGCACCGTCGCCTCGTGGCCGGCATTGAGCAAAAGGATGGCGGACGAGACCAATTCGTCTTCGGACAGCTTCTGGCCGTCCTCCTGCGCCGCAATCAGCAGCGACAACAAATCGTCGCCCGGCTGCTTGCGCCGCTTGGCGACATAGCCGCGCAAAAAGTCGGAAAAATCGCGCGCGGCGCGATTGGCCGTCTCCTCGGTTTCGCGGGTGCGGCCATGCATGTACATGGCCACCATCTGGTGAGACCAGTCGAGCAGTTGCGGCCCCATCTCGACCGGCACGCCGAGCATTTCGGCAATGATGGTGATCGGCAACGGCGCGGCGAAGGCAGGCAGCAGATCGACTTCTGCCGGTTCGAAGCGGTCGATCAGTTCATTGGCCAGCGCTTCCACACGTGGCCGCAATCGCTCGACCTGCCGCGAGACGAAGGCGCGATTGACCAGCGTCCGCAGCCTGGTGTGCACCGGCGGCTCCAGCTCGAGCATCGAATTGGTCTCGATGCCGTCGAAGGCGATGAGATGCGAGCGATCCCCGTCGATGCCGCGGCTGTCGGGGATGCCAGCCGGGTTCTGGCGTCCGAAGCGGCGGTCACGCAGCAGCCGGTTGACGTCGTCGAAGCTGCCAAAACACCAGAAGCCGAATTCTTCCCAGAAGAAAGCGTTCGATACGCCATGCAGGAGGGCATAGGCCTCGTAAGGGTTTTGGAAAAACGCCGGCTCATGCGGATCCAGCCGCAGGCGGCGAGGGGCTGGGTCAAAGGTGAGGTAGGGCGGCGAGGATTTGGTCATGCCAGACCATTAGCGCGCCTTCCCAGCCTGATGCCAGACTGTATGTTGGCCACCGACGGGCCTATGGATTGAGCCAACCGAGATGGCCCTCGACGAAGTGTCGAACTCTAATCCTGGCAGTGCCTCGCAATATGCACGCGGCGCCAGCTGGTCGAGCCTTCCTGCACCACCACCCGGCGCGCCACCCTCTGGTATGACGGCGCGATCTCGGTGACGTGCCGCCGTTCCGGCCGCACCAGCACTTCATGGGCAACGCTCTCGTATTCGGCCGGCAGCACAACCCGGCGGGTGCGCTCCGGTTCAACCACCACCCTTTCGGCGACGCGCGCGTAGCGGGCCTTGCGCCAGACCTTGCACAGCACCCGGCGGCCGTGGATGACGCGCCACTCCCAGGCATAGCCGCCATTGTCGACCTGGACCGTGCGGTAAACGGTACGGGTTCTCGCCGGCACGATCTCATAGGTGACGCGGGGTGGCGCGATCTGCTCGACGCGCTCGAGCGTGCCGTAGATCGGCGGGTCGTAGTCGACCAGCTGTCCTCCGGGGCTGACCATGACGTCTTCGTAGACAGTGTCGTAGAGCGCCGGCCTGTGCACCGGCTCATAGCATTCGACTGCCCTGCCGCCGGCAACCGCCTCGGACACCATGCCGAGACCGGCAAGGCTGGCAATCGCCAAGGAAGCTGTTTTCCTGATCATGGCACTCCCCCTGTTTGAACGCGAAAACGCAGGTTCAACGTTGAATTGTAGGGTATGGTTCTCCTGGGGAAAGCGGTTTCACCGCATTTCGTTAAGCGATGCGGTTAAGGAATTGCTACACCCGAAAACACGGCCGGCCGCGTTCGGGCTTCCCCTTGCGCGGAAACCTTGATTCGACTTAACCAGATGGCTAGGAGAAGGCGGCCTTGCGCTAGGGTGAGCCGGCATCCTATTTACATCCTAACCGTCCAGAACCGATTCTGCCCGATTGCTAATGTTCCCGGCGCCGGAATCCCCATCTCCAAAAAGGGATAGTCCATGAAGAACCCCGTCGAAACCTACATGAACCTCGTTCCGATGGTGGTCGAGCAGACCAATCGCGGCGAGCGGGCTTACGACATTTTCTCGCGCCTCCTGAAGGAGCGCATCATTTTCATCACCGGCCCGGTCGAAGACGGCATGGCGACGCTGGTTTGTGCACAGCTTTTGTTCCTCGAGGCCGAGAACCCGAAGAAAGAGATCAACCTCTACATCAACTCGCCCGGCGGCGTGGTGACCTCGGGCATGGCGATCTACGACACCATGCAGTTCATCAAGCCGGCGGTGTCGACGCTGTGCATTGGCCAAGCCGCCTCGATGGGCTCGCTGCTTTTGACCGCCGGCCACAAGGACATGCGTTTTGCCACGCCGAACGCCCGTATCATGGTTCACCAGCCTTCCGGTGGCTTCCAGGGCCAGGCTTCCGACATCGAGCGCCACGCCATGGACATCGTCAAGCTGAAGCGCCGCCTCAATGAGGTCTATGTCAAGCACACCGGCAAGAGCTACGAGGAGATCGAACGGACCCTCGACCGCGACCACTTCATGACCGCCGACGAAGCCAAGGATTTCGGCCTCATCGACAAGGTCATTTCGTCGCGCGAGCCGGCGGAAGGCGCTGCCGCATAAGGCTGCATGGCAGTTGGATGGCGGGATAACGCGCTTTTGCTGGGATTTGCGGCATTTCGGCCACAATTGGCTGTTCCCTCGGCGGATGGGATTGCCTACGTTAATGCTATGTTGATTTTCGACGGCTTAGCTTTGTGCGGGGTTGCCGCGAATCATTGCCACGTTTTCTGATTTGTGTTTCGTACGGAATGCGTTGCGGGAGCCGGGCACTGGCGGCGGCGAATTCCCGCGATAGATAGAATATCCGCCCTTTCAGCCAGACCATCGGCGGGCGGCGATGAAAGGACAGGGAAATGAGCAAGGTCGGCAACAACAGCGGTGATTCCAAGAACACGCTTTATTGCTCGTTTTGCGGCAAAAGCCAGCACGAAGTGCGCAAGCTGATCGCCGGCCCAACGGTGTTCATCTGCGACGAGTGCGTCGAGCTCTGCATGGACATCATCCGCGAGGAGAACAAGACCTCGATGGTGAAGTCGCGCGAGGGCGTGCCGACCCCGCAGGAGATCCTGAAGGTTCTCGACGACTATGTCATCGGCCAGCCCTACGCCAAGCGCGTGCTGTCGGTGGCCGTCCACAACCACTACAAGCGCCTGGCGCATGCCGGCAAGAACAACGATGTCGAACTGGCGAAGTCCAACATCCTGCTGATCGGCCCGACCGGCTGCGGCAAGACGCTGCTCGCCCAGACGCTGGCCCGCATCATCGATGTTCCCTTCACCATGGCCGACGCCACGACCCTGACCGAAGCCGGTTATGTCGGTGAGGACGTCGAAAACATCATCCTGAAGCTCCTGCAGTCGGCCGACTATAATGTCGAGCGCGCCCAGCGCGGCATCGTCTACATCGACGAAATCGACAAGATTTCGCGCAAGTCGGACAACCCCTCGATCACCCGCGACGTGTCGGGCGAGGGCGTCCAGCAGGCGCTTCTGAAGATCATGGAAGGCACGGTCGCCTCCGTGCCGCCGCAAGGCGGCCGGAAGCATCCGCAGCAGGAATTCCTGCAGGTCGACACCGCCAACATCCTGTTCATCTGCGGCGGCGCTTTCGCCGGGCTGGACAAGATCATCTCGGATCGCGGCAGGAAGACTTCGATCGGCTTCGGTGCCATCGTCGCTTCGCCCGAGGATCGTCGCACCGGCGATGTCTTCCGCCTGGTCGAGCCCGAGGATCTCTTGAAGTTCGGCCTCATCCCCGAATTTGTCGGCCGTCTGCCGGTCCTGGCGACGCTGGAAGACCTCGACGAGCCGGCGCTGATCCAGATCCTGACCGAGCCGAAGAACGCGCTGGTCAAGCAGTATCAGCGGCTGTTCGAGATGGAGAGTGTCGACCTGACCTTCCACGAGAATGCACTGTCGGCGATCGCCAAGCGCGCCATCGACCGCAAGACCGGCGCCCGCGGCCTGCGYTCSATCATGGAAGCGATCCTGCTCGACACCATGTTCGAACTGCCGGCGCTGGAAGGCGTGCGTGAAGTGGTGATTTCCGAAGAAGTGGTGACCGGCAGTGCCCGGCCGCTCTACATCTATTCGGAGCAGAAGGAAAAGAAGGGCAACGTCAGCGCCTGATATGGCATCTGGCCCAACCTTTTTATGGAACGGCGCCCCTTGGGCGCCGTTTTGCTGTGGTGAGGTACCAAGCCTTGTGCCGGAGTGGATGAACGGACCGTGCTAACCCTTGATCTTTGCCCCTCGTGCATCCAACTAACAACAGAAGGCCGTGGTGGCATATTCTGTGCTGTAAAACTCCCGTCACAAACGGTGGTAGGCGGAACGACCCACGGTCGTTAATATGAGATTCGCGGTTGGCTCAATTAGCGGCCGCGACATGAAAGGTTGGACAATGGCCAAAATATCCAAGGCTCCCAGCGACGGCGTCTTCGCAGTCCTCCCACTGCGCGACATCGTGGTGTTCCCGCACATGATCGTTCCGCTCTTTGTCGGGCGTGAAAAGTCGATCAAGGCGCTGGAAGAGGTTATGGGTCAGGAAAAGCAGATCCTGCTTGCCACCCAGATGAATGCCGCCGATGACGATCCCGAGCCCGATGCGATCTTCGACATCGGCACACTCGCCAATGTGCTGCAATTGCTGAAGCTGCCCGATGGCACCGTCAAGGTGCTGGTCGAAGGCGCTTCGCGTGCCAAAATCGTCTCGTTCACCGACCGTCCGGACTTCCACGAAGCCCGCGCTGCCGCGCTGGTCGAGCCGGAAGAGGAAGAGGTTGAGGTCGAGGCGCTCGCCCGTTCGGTCGTCACCGACTTCGAAAACTACGTCAAGCTGAACAAGAAGATCTCGCCCGAAGTGGTGGGCGCTGCCAGCCAGATCGACGACTATTCCAAGCTCGCCGATACGGTTGCTTCGCACCTCGCCATCAAGATCCCCGAGAAGCAGGAGATGTTGGCCACGCTGTCCGTCAAGGAACGGCTGGAAAAGGCGATGGGCTTCATGGAAGCCGAAATCTCCGTTCTGCAGGTGGAGAAGCGCATCCGCTCGCGCGTCAAGCGCCAGATGGAGAAGACGCAGCGCGAATACTACCTCAACGAGCAGATGAAGGCGATCCAGAAGGAGCTCGGCGAAGGCGAGGACGGCCGCGACGAGGCCGCCGAGATCGAGGCGCGCATCAAGAAGACGAAGCTCTCCAAGGAGGCCCGCGAAAAGGCGGAAGCCGAACTGAAGAAGCTGCGGACGATGTCGCCGATGTCGGCTGAATCGACCGTCGTGCGCAACTATCTCGACTGGATCCTGTCGATCCCGTGGGGCAAGAACTCCAAGGTCAAGCAGGACCTGGCCTTTGCGCAGAACGTGCTCGATACCGATCATTTCGGCCTCGACAAGGTCAAGGACCGCATCGTCGAGTATCTTGCCGTGCAAAGCCGCCAGAAGAAGCTGAAGGGGCCGATCCTGTGCCTCGTCGGCCCTCCCGGCGTCGGCAAGACCTCGCTGGGCAAGTCGATCGCCAAGGCGACCGGCCGCGAGTTCATCCGCATGGCGCTTGGCGGCGTGCGTGACGAGGCCGAGATCCGTGGCCACCGCCGCACCTATATCGGCTCGATGCCCGGCAAGGTCATCCAGTCGATGAAGAAGGCCAAGAAGTCCAACCCGCTTTTCCTGCTCGACGAGATCGACAAGATGGGCCAGGACTTCCGCGGCGATCCGTCGTCGGCCTTGCTCGAGGTGCTCGATCCCGAGCAGAACTCGACGTTCATGGACCATTACCTCGAGGTCGAATACGACCTGTCGAGCGTGATGTTCGTGACGACGGCGAACACGCTGAACATCCCTGCGCCCCTGATGGACCGCATGGAGATCATCCGTATCGCCGGCTACACCGAGGACGAGAAGATCGAGATCGCAAAGCGTCACCTGATGCCCAAGGTGATCCGCGACCACGCGCTGCAGCCGAAGGAATTCTCCGTCGGCGAGGACGCGATCCGCGGCATCATCCAGACCTACACCCGCGAAGCGGGCGTCAGAAGCCTGGAGCGCGAGCTGATGAAGCTCGGGCGCAAGGCGGTGACCGAGATCCTGAAGACGAAGAAGAAGACGGTGAGCATCACGGCGGCGAACCTCGCCGATTACCTCGGTGTTCCGCGCTTCCGCTTCGGTCAGGTCGAGGCTGACGATCAGGTCGGTGTCGTTACCGGTCTTGCCTGGACGGAAGTCGGCGGCGAGCTGCTGACGGTCGAAGGCGTCATGATGCCCGGCAAGGGCCGCATGACGGTGACCGGCAATCTGCGCGACGTGATGAAGGAATCGATCTCGGCGGCGGCTTCCTATGTCCGCTCGCGAGCCATCGATTTCGGCATCGAGCCGCCGCTGTTCGACAAGCGTGACATCCACGTTCACCTGCCGGAAGGCGCCACGCCGAAGGACGGCCCGTCTGCCGGTGCTGCCATGGCGACAGCCATCGTGTCTGTCATGACAGGTATTCCGGTCCGGGCCGATGTGGCGATGACTGGCGAGATAACGCTTCGCGGCCGCATCTTGCCGATCGGCGGTCTCAAGGAGAAGCTGCTCGCCGCACTGCGCGGCGGCATCAAGAAGGTGCTGATCCCGGAAGACAACGCCAAGGATCTGGCGGAGATTCCGGACAATGTGAAGAACGGCATGGAGATCATTCCGGTCTCACGCGTCGGCGAGGTTCTGAGGCACGCGCTGGTGCGTATGCCGGAGCCGATCGAGTGGGTCGAGCCGGTAAATCCGCCGGCCGCAACCGATACCGTTGACGATGCTGGAAAGTCGCTTGCACACTAGAGCGCCGCGCGTCCACTTGGACGCGCAAAGGACGCTCTAGCACTCTAGACTGGCGCATGGTCCTTTCCGAAAACCGACCGCGGTTTTCGGTGCCATGCGTTAGTTTTAGCTAAAGTTGCAGTGCACAAAGAGAGAGCCGGGCCCTGAGCCCGGCTTTTTCATGTGAAAAACCCACCTTTTCCGGGCTTTTTCCAACTTTTTTCCCGCTTTTCGACTTGGTTGCGGGAGCGCTTCTTTCTAAAGTCCGTTTCCTGCCGGATGAGTCGAAGATTTCCGGTTTTTCTCATGGAAGGGAATTTTTATGAACAAGAACGAACTGGTTTCCGCTGTCGCCGAATCCGCGAGCATTTCGAAGGGTGACGCACAGTCGGCGGTCGATGCGGTGTTCTCCGTCATCACTGGCGAACTGAAGAAGGGCGGCGATGTACGGCTCGTCGGCTTCGGAAATTTCACCGTCTCCAAGCGCGCGGCCTCGACCGGCCGCAACCCGCAGACTGGCGCGGAAGTGAAGATTCCGGCGCGTACCGTGCCGAAGTTCTCGGCCGGCAAGGGCCTCAAGGACGCGGTCAACTAAGACCATTTTTTCTTTTCAGAGAATGTTGAAAAGCCGGGTCCGCCCGGCTTTTCTTTTGCCCTCACGATAAGGGGAGGCGGCAGGCCGTCAGCCCACCGGCGCATCGGCGCGCAGAAGACCTACCTGCTTGAGATCGGCCCAAAGGGCTGCCGGCAGCTTGGCGTCGAGCAGGGCGCGGTTGCTTTCGACTTCGCTCGGCCGCTGGCCACCGGGGATGACCGACACCACGGACGGGTGCAGCAGCGGAAATTGCAGCGCCGCCTCGATCAGCCTGATGCCATGGCGCCTGCAGACCGCCTCGATGCGCCCGACGCGATCCATGACGTCCTGTGGCGCCTCGGAGTAATTGTAATAGGCGCCTGGCTTCGGCCCGGTCGCCAGTATGCCGGAATTGTAGGGCCCGCCGAGCACGATGCCGATGCCGCGCTGCTCACAGAGCGGCAGGAAGGATTGAAGCGCCTCCTGCTCAAGCAGCGTGTAGCGACCGGCCAGCAGGAACAGGTCGAAATCGCCGCGCTCGGCCAGCGTCTGGCAGACCTCCCATTCGTTGATGCCGCCGCCGAACGCCTTGATCACACCCTGGTCGCGCAGCGCCAGCAGTCCGTTATAGCCCGAGGCCATGAACTCTTCGATGCGCCGGTCGGACGCTTCCTTGCTGCCATGGGTGAAGATGTCGAGGTCATGGACGAAAAGGATGTCGATGCGGTCGACGCCTAGGCGCTCCAGCGAGGCCTCGAACGAGCGCATGACGCCGTCATAGCTGTAATCATAGACCTCGCGGCGCGTCGGCGTGTCGAAGAATTTGCCGATGCCGGTGCGTTCCTCCGGCGGGCAGGCGCGTAGCAGCCGGCCGACCTTGCTTGACAGCACATAGTCATCGCGCTTCCTGCCGCGCAGGAAGGCATTAAGCCGCGTTTCGGCCAGACCCAAGCCATAGAGCGGAGCGGTGTCGTAGTAGCGGCAGCCGGTCGCCCAGGCCGCCTCCAGCGTCGCATTGGCATCCTCGTCGGGGACGGCGCGGTAGAGGTTGCCGAGCGGCGCGCTGCCGAAGCCAAGCTCGGTGAAGTCGATGCCGCCATTGCCGATGCGGTCGAAATGCCGTGTCTTCATGTCGCTTAAGATTTCCTGGATTGATTTGTCTGACATGACACTATCACGCCGGTGGCACAGCAAAAGCCGCGGCAGTGGTTGGACACGCATTTTCACGGTGATAGCATGAACAAAAACAAGCCTTTCGCCGCAAATGCGCAACCGGAAATCCCGGCCACAACCCTGGTGGAACCCTGATGACGAATGCCGGCTCGGATATGTTCGCGACCGCCCTGCAAGAGCTGGGCGCCGTGCTGGCGCGCGTCGACGAAGCCGGCATCGACACCACTTGCGAAACGCTGGCCCGCGCGCAGAAGATCGTCGTCTATGGCTGCGGCCGCGAGGCCTTGCAGCTCAAGGGCCTCGCCATGCGGCTCTATCACCTCGGGCTCGAGGTGTCGGTGGTGGGCGACATGAACACGCCACCCCTTGGCCCCGGTGACGTCTTCCTGGTCAGTTCCGGCCCGGGCGAGACCACGACCGTGCTCACCTTGATGCAGGTTGCCCGCAAGGCCGGCGCGACGGTGCTGCTGCTCACAGCCGAGGCTGGGGGCAGTGCAACGGCGCTAGCCGACCTCACCTTGCTGATCCCGGCGCAGACCATGGCGCGTGACCAGGGGCCGCAAAAGACGTCGGTATTGCCGATGGGCTCGGTCTTCGAAGGCGCGTTGTTCCTGCTGTTCGAGGTGATGGTGCTCAAGCTCAAGCAACGGACCGGCCAGTCGTCCGAAGCCATGCGCGCCCGCCACACCAATATGGAGTAGGCGCGATGCGCTACGAATTGATGCTGCCGCACCAGATCCGCAAGGCGATCGCCGAGAACTGGCCGGTCGTGCTGCCCCTCGGCGTGCTCGAATATCACGGCGAGCACATGGCTGTCGGCATGGACACGCTGGCCGTCATCAAGACGCTGGAGCTCTACGAAAAGGAGGCCGACATCGTCATCCTGCCGGCTTTCTATTACGGCGCGGCAAGCTATGCGGTGGCAGCACCTGAAGGCAGCGGCTCGGTGCAGGTCGGCGGCAATCAACTGGCGCCGTTCGCCGAGGAACTGTTCTACAGCCTGCTGCGCATCGGCTTTCGCAACGTACACGCCATCATCCACCACCAGACCGAGAATTTCGTCGCCGGGATGCCGACCGATCTCGCCTTCAAGACCGCTGGCCGTCAGGCGATCTTCCGCTTCCTCGAGAAGCAGCGCGGCGAGGGCTGGTGGGGCTCAAACGAGATGGCTGACTATTATGCCAGCCACGCCGCCGGCGAAAATTTCTTCAACTGGGTGCAAGTGCATCCGCTGATGTCGGCCGCCATGAACGGCAAGTACCCGTTCGACCATGCCGGCATCGGCGAGACCTCCCTGATGCTGGCGCTGTGCCCGGAAGCAGTCGATGCCGGTCGTCTTGGCGAGAATACCAGTTGGTATACGGCGAGTGCCAAGGACGCGTCGGTGGAGTTGGGGCAAAAGGGCGTGGCGATGATCATGGATCACCTGCGGGCGATATTGGGGCGCTAGCGGGGGTTCTTCCCTTCTCCCCTTGTGGGAGAAGGTGTCGCCGAAGGCGACGGATGAGGGGTGTTCCAGGGAACGCCAACGCCTCACTCCGCTGGAACACCCCTCATCCGTCTCGGCGCTGCGCGCCGATCCACCTTCTCCCACAAGGGGAGAAGGAAGAGGCGCCCTACTTCACCGCGCCCGCCGTCATACCCATGATCAGATAGCGTTCCAGCGCAATGCCAATCACCGCCAGTGGCGCGATCGCGGCGGTGGCCAGCGCTGCCATCGACCACCAGTTGATGCCTTGCGAGCCGGTCTGGCTCGCCACCATCACCGGAATGGTCTTGGCGTCGGTCGAGGTTAGAAGGGCAGCGAAGAAGTACTCGTTCCAGCACAGCACCATCGCCAGGATGAAGGCGGCGACCATGCCGGGCAGCGCAATCGGCATGACGATGCGCAGGAAGGCGCCCCAGATCGACAGCCCATCGACCAGGGCTGCTTCCTCGAGCTCGACGGGTATCGAGTTGAACTGGTCGCGCATGATCCAGATGACGATCGGCAGCACCATCAGCGTGTAGAGCAGGATCAGCCCGATGCGCATGTCGAGCAGGCCGACTTCGCGGTAGAGCACCAGGAAGGGCAGGGCCAGCACCACCGGCGGCAGGATCAGCTGCGACAGGAAGAAGAAGGAGATGTCCTCGTTCTTGAACCAGGCGAACTGATAGCGATAGCGGGTCAGCCCATAGGCGGCGAGGCTGCCGATGACGATCGCCAGGCTCGAAGCACCGACCGAGGTGATGACCGAATTCATGAAGCGCTTGAAAAATTCCTCGCGCACCGTCGAGGTCTGGAAGATCGAATCCGGCGACAGGCCGAGCGAGCGCCAACCCTTCCAGTCCGGCTGGAAGTCGACGAACGGGATCAGATGGCCCTGGGTGACGTCGACGGCCGTTTTGAACGAGGTCGAGATCGTCCAGTAGATCGGGAACAGGCAAATGAAAGCCCAGAACGCCAGTGCGCCATAGATGAAGACGCGGTTGGCCAGGAAGCCCACCGGCGAGCGGATTTCCGAAGCGACATAGTCGGTGGTCTGGACGCTCATGCTCCCCCGTCAGTTCACGTTGCGCACGAAGCGGTTGGCGAATTTCAACAGCCAGGTCACGAACACGACGATGATGACGAGATAGGCCATCGCCAGCATGGTGCCGTAGCCGACGTTCGAACGGTCGCGATATTCGCGGTAGATGAAGCTCGACACCGAATCCGTGGCGCCGCCGGGGCCGCCCGAGGTGACGGTGATGATGATGTCGGCAAGCTTCAGCTTGAAGATGATGCGCAGGATCACCGCCGTCACCGAAACCGGCAGCATCAGCGGGAAGGTGACCTGCCAGAAGGTCTGCCAGGTCGTGGCGCCATCGACGCGCGCCGCCTCCAACACGTCGCGCGACATCGCCTGCAGGCCGGCAAGCAGCATGATCATCATGAACGGGATGAAGGTCCAGGCATCGAGCACCATGATCGAGATACGGGCGGTGATCGGGTTGGAAAAGAAGGCGGGGTTCTCCCAGCCGAGATGGCGCGCCAGCGTCGCCGCCGGCCCAAAGCGGTACTCCATCAGCGATTTGCCGATCATCCACGACACCGCGACCGGCGACAGCATCAGCGGCATCAGGAAGACGACACGGAAGAATTTGCGCGCCCGGATCTGCGCGTTGAGCAGCAGCGCCAGGCCAAAGGCGATGACGTATTCGACCAGCACGGCGAGCACATAGAGCACCATGTTGAACAGCGCGTTGCGGTAGTAGGGGTCGGCCAGCATCTGCCAGAAATTGTCGAGCCCGTTGAACTTGCGGCCGGAAAAGGACGACAGGTTCCAGTCGGTCAGGGCGATGTAGAAGCCGAACAGCGTCGGGAAGATCACCATGGCGATGGTGAACAGCAGCGCCGGCAGCAGGAACAGCGCGCGCTGGCCGTCTTCGCCGCGCGTCAGCACCTGGCCGGCGCCGAGCGCCACGCCCCACAACACATAGGCGTAGACGACGGGGCGCCAAGTCTCGAAACCGAGCGTGGTGACTTCACTCTTGTAGAGGATCTCCAGCGCGATCACCGCCAGCAGGCCAAGCGTGGCGGCGGCCATCAGGGCAAACCCCGCCCGCTTACGGCCTGGCGAGATCAGATCGGCTGGACCGGCGTTTGCCGGCCATGCATTGGTGGTCTGGTCAGCCACGCGTCCCCGTCCGTCTAAAAACTAAACCTGCGACCGGCCCGAGCCGGTCAGATCCGGCAGCTTGCGCCGCCGGACCGTTATCACGATAGGATAAGCCTACATGCCAAGCGAGGCTTTGTAGAGCTTGACCTGGTTTTCGCGGCCGATCTGGTCGGTCAGCTTCTCCCAGGCGGCGGCAATCGCGTCGGCGCCTTCCTGCGCCTTCATCTTGCCGGCAAACGTGTTGGCCAGGATATCCTCGGCGGTGCTGTAATACTGGAAGATGCCGGGGATGCGCGGCTCGATGGCGGCGTTCGGATGGTTGTAGCTGTCGGCTTCCGACTTGAGATACGAGGTGATGAACGCCTCGTCGTAGCCGGCCGCCACCCATTCCGGAATGTTGAAATGGCTTTTGCGGTAGGGCTGGAAGCCCGACGGATACGCCGCGCACCAAAGCGACAGGTCCTTGCCGCCGAGATGTGCAGCTGCCGACCAGGCCGCCTTCTTCTTCTTTTCGTCGCTGTCGACGCGGGCCATGACATAGACGCCCCAACCGATATAGGCGCAGTTCGGCGAAAAGTTCGGGCCGCTGGCGAGCTTGTCCCACTTGCCTGTCTTGGAATTGTAGACATCGTCAGAGCCGGGCAGGATCGAAAATCCGGTGACGTCGCCGACTACTGAAGTATCGTTGGTCTTGACGTTCGAGCCGACGTCGCCCCACCAGGTCACCATCGAACCCGTGCCGGCCAGGAACTGCTGGAAGGCGGTCGTGTTCGGATCGGCGTTGATCTGGTCGGCCGGCTCCGAAGGCAGTGCGTCGATGACGTCCTGGATGGCGCGCACCCAGGCCGGATTGTTGACGCGCGGCTTCATCGTGTCGGCGTCGAACAGCCATGCCTTGTCGTCCGGATGCTTGGCATAGGCAGTGGCGCGGCTGCCGAGGAAGTAGAAGCCGAAGCCACCCCACCCTTTGGGCGCGTCGAGGTAACCGTAAACGTCCTGGCCGTTGAATTTCTTGCCCTTGAGGAACTTGGTTACGGCTTGCACCTGCTGCCAGGTGGTCGGCACGCCCCAGGGCGTTGTGTTGCCAGCGGCTTTCCACTCATCGGCGAGACCCTTGTCGGCGAAGACATCGGTGCGATAGTTGAAATTGTGCGCGTCGCCGTCGACGGTCACGCGGTACTGCTTGCCATCCCAGGTGCCGACAGGCGGCTTGAGATAGTTGACCAGGTCGTCCATATCGATTTGGGTCTTGACCCAGTCCGGCATCTCGGAGGCCAGCCCCTTACCGCAAACGTCGCCTTCGAAGGGCGCACCCATCTCGATGACGTCGAAGTCGACGGTGCCGGTGGCGATCGACTGTTGCAGGCGGGCGCTGTAATCGGCCTGCGCTAGGTCGATCCAGGTGAACTTGGCTCCGGTATAATCTTCCCACGCTTTCAGGAAGCCGCGATACAGCACATTGTGCAGGTTCAGGTTGTTGAGACCCATGAAGGTGAGTTCGACACCGGCAAACTCGCCTTGCTTGATACTGGCCTTGGTGGCGCCAAGACACATCTCACCGACCTTCTGAAAGTCGGCGTCGGTCGGTTGACCCTTGCCGACGCCGGGGACCTGCAGCAACTGCGCGCGCAGATCATCGGCGGCAAAAGCCGGACGCGTCAATGCGCCGAGACCGGCACCCGATGCCGCCGAGAGCGCGGCCATGCTGGCCGCGCCTTTGAGAATGTCACGCCGGGTCGCACCCGCGCGGACGAATCTTTCGTACAGACCGACTCTCATCTATTCCTCCCAGAACACAGTCGTGAATTGAAATGCCAATCTCTCGGACGCCGAAACGTCGGCGGTTCTCCTTTTATCATACGGGGACGTGGGACCCCACCCTGCGTCGCCTGAAGCTCCGATTTTCGGGAAAAAATCCGACTGTCGGATTGGCACTCGCCACTATTCGCGTAATCGATTACCTTGTCAACACGAATGACTTTTTATCTATAAGATACCGACTTGCCCTTGCCGTTGGCAATGGCTAGCTTCACCGCGAGGAAAGGGGGGACGATGGCTCAAGTCGCGATCAGCAATGTGGCCAAGGCGTTCGGAAACGTCAAGGTCCTGCACGATGTCAGCGTCGATATCGCCGATGGCCAGTTCGTGGTGCTGGTCGGCCCGTCGGGCTGCGGCAAGTCCACGCTGCTCAGAATGGTGGCCGGGCTGGAAACCGTTTCGGGCGGCACGATCGCCATCGGTGAGCGCATCGTCAACAATCTGCCGCCGGCCAAGCGCGACATCGCCATGGTGTTCCAGAACTATGCGCTCTATCCGCACAAGACGGTGGAGCAGAACATGGCCTTCGCGCTGAAGCTGCGCGGCACCGACCCGGCCGTGGTCGCCGAGCGGGTCAAGCGCGCCGCCGACATTCTCGACCTCAATCCTTACCTGAAACGCTATCCGCGCCAGCTCTCCGGCGGCCAGCGCCAGCGCGTCGCCATGGGCCGCGCCATCGTGCGCAACCCGCAAGTGTTCCTGTTCGACGAGCCGCTCTCCAACCTCGACGCCAAGCTGCGCGTACAAATGCGCACCGAGATCAAGGAACTGCATCAGCGGCTGAAGACCACCACCATCTACGTCACCCACGACCAGATCGAGGCCATGACCATGGCCGACAAGATCGTCGTCATGCGTGATGGCCGTATCGAGCAGGTCGGCGCGCCGCTGGAATTGTTCGACCGGCCGGCCAATCTGTTTGTCGCCGGCTTCATCGGCTCGCCGTCGATGAACCTGCTCAAGGGCGTGGTGCGGAAGGGCGACAAGGTCGAGATAGCGGGCACGCTGTTCCCGATTGCTGCCGGCAGCGCCGCCAAGGAGGGCCAGGCCGTGATCTACGGCGTGCGGCCCGAACATCTCGAAATCCATCCCGACGGCGTGCCGGCCAAGATCTCGGTGGTCGAGCCGACCGGCTCCGAAACGCTGGTCTTCGTGCGCTTCGGCGAAGGCGAGATGGTGGCGCTGTTTCGAGAACGCCACGACTTCAAACCGGGCGACCCGCTCAATCTCAAGCCACGCCTCGACCAGGTCCATCTCTTCGACGCTGAGACCGGCAACCGGCTCTGATTTTCCAACCGACTTTTGACCAAACCTTTTTGACGAGGACTGCCATGCTCAAAGGGATCAACCCGTTGCTGAACGCCGATGTGCTCCAGGCGCTCAGGGCCATGGGCCACGGCGACGACCTGATCATCGCCGACACCAATTTCCCCGCCGATTCTGTGGCCCGCCAGACCGTGCTCGGCAAGCTGCTGCGCATCGATGCGCCGGCGGCCGATGTGGTCAAGGCGGTGCTGTCGCTCTATCCGCTGGACACTTTCGTCGACGACGCGGCCGCGCGCATGGAGATCGTCGGCAAGCCCAACGAGATTCCTCCGGTGCAAAAAGAGGTGCAGAAGGAGATCGACAAGGCCGAGGGCAAGGCCTGGCCGATGATCTCGGTCGAGCGCTACGCCTTCTACGAGCGCGCCAAAAAGGCCTATTGCGTCATCCAGACCGGCGAGCGCCGCTTCTATGGCTGCTTCGCCTTCCGCAAGGGCGTCGTGCCGCCGGATGCGGAGTAGCCCGATGGCGTCCGGCAAGCCTGTCGTCATACTGGGCGTCTTCGTCGCCGACACCGCCTATCGCGCCGATCGCCAGCCGCGCATGGGCGAGACGATCCTTGGTAATTCCTTCAAGCTGGGGCCGGGCGGCAAAGGCTCGAACCAGGCGGTGGCGGCCGGCAAGCTTGGCGCCGACATCACCTTTCTGACGCGGCTCGGCGTCGATGCTTTCGCCGACATGGCCAAGGCGACCTGGAAAGATGCCAGCGTGAAATCCGCCGTCATCGACACGCCGCAGAGCTATACCGGTGCCGCCTATATCTTCATCGAGGAGACGACCGGCAACAACGCCATTATCGTCAGCCCGGGTGCGGCCATGCTGATCTCGCCGGCAGATATCGAGGCCAATGCCGGCCTGATTGGCAGCGCCGGCGTCTTCGTCACCCAGCTCGAACAGCCGATCGACGCCGCGCTGCGCGCCCTCGAGATCGCGCGCGGGACAGGGGTGACCACCATCCTCAATCCGGCGCCGGCGGCAAAACTGCCGGACCGCATCTACACGCTTTGCGACTACGTCACCCCCAACGAAACCGAGGCCGAGGAACTGACCGGCATCAAGGTCGCCTCTATCGACGACGCCCGCCGCGCCGCCGACAGCCTGCTCGCAAAGGGTGTTGGTTCGGTGATTATCACGCTCGGCGAGAAAGGCGCGCTGCTGCACACTGCGAACCGTTCCGACCATGTCCCCGTGGTCAGTGCCGGCCCCGTGGTCGAAACCACCGGTGCGGGCGATGCCTTCAATGGCGGGCTGGCCGCAGCCCTCGCCAAGGGCGTGGAACCGTTGCAAGCGGTCCGCTTCGCCTGCGCCGTCGCCGGCATTTCGGTGACCCGGCCGGGCACAGCGCCGTCCATGCCAACGCTGCAGGAGGTCGAGGCGCTGCTGGCGAGGGTTTGAGGCCGCAACGCCCTTGCACGGCCTCACCAGTCCCGATTGTCGTCGAGCCAGTATGCGCCAAGGCAGCCGGGTTGGCTCCGGAGGCCAAGCCGCCGCTTCGTATCAAACGCCATCTGCGAACGTGTCCAGAGTGCGCTGTTCTCGTTCGAATTGGGCACGAGGGTATATCCACTCGCGACCAGCTGCAGCCTCATTTCCTCGAAGTGCCTTTTGAAACCGTTCTCGATCCGGCTTTGCGAGTAGCGTCGTCCATGCACGCATTCCTGGGCCAGAATGTCGGAATACATCTCGGCGCTGACCGTTCTCAACGCTTCTTCGGAGATCGGCTTATGGCTGTCCTCGGACCAACATCGCCCTGCCGATGCTACCAGCATCGCGGCCAACATGCCTGCCGACAACCTCTCCACTTTGGTCCCTTCCGACCAGGGTGACACATTAGCAACAGGTAATGTAATTCGGCAAGCCCGTCTTGCGTCATCGACACAGGTGGCCCGTAATGGGTCAATAGGTCTGGCACCGCAATTGCACTGTCAGCAATGCCGGGGGCATCCATCGCTCCTGGCGAGCCGGGGGGCGATTGGGGCCCGCCGCTTCTCAAAATGAAGCGGTGGGCTCTTCAGCTGCCGATTTGAAAGCCGCTGAATCGCCGAAACATTGGGTGCTGGGCCATTATGTATTTTCCGCAATTTCTGGTGGGCATGTTCGCAACGTCGTTCATCGTTGCGATCTGGGCCGACATGGCAACTGGCTCCGTCTGGAAGGCGCTCGGCTGGGCTGTTCTTGCAATGGCTATTCTTCAGCTTGGATACATCGGCCTCGTCGTCCGCCTGATCTACAGGCGGGAATCATCGGAAGGCGTCGAGGGGAATGGTGCGAGCGGAGCTCGAGCCCGCGACCTCCGGCGTGACAGGCCGGCACTCTGAGCTACACCGGGCGCTGCCATTGATCGCTGCAAGGCGATCGATCTGAAATGCATTCAAGGAGACATTTTTGACATCAACGTCGACATTTCTCCGGCACCAAGGATCGTGACCCTTGAAGAGAAATGGCGCGAGTGACGGGGCTCGAACCCGCGACCTCCGGCGTGACAGGCCGGCACTCTAACCAACTGAGCTACACCCGCGCATTAGACGAGCACGTGTCAGCCGTGTTCGTCGTTGGGGCGGTGGATAAGGGGTTCGCCACCGGGTGTCAAGCGCACCTCGACAGCATAACTGCAAACAGGAGAAGGTTTTTTGACAGGCAGCACTTTGCCCGGGAAAACCGCTATGCGGCTAAGCTCGCGCTTGTTCATTTGGCCTTGCGAAGCCAGTCCTGACCGCTTAAAGGTCCGGCCCGGAGCGGGCGATTAGCTCAGTTGGTAGAGCGCTTCGTTTACACCGAAGATGTCGGCGGTTCGAGCCCGTCATCGCCCACCACCTTGTTTTTTAACGCCGAATTCACCGTTGTTCCGCATG
The DNA here is from genome assembly GCF_056403715.1 of Mesorhizobium sp. P2_F5. Classification (NCBI taxonomy): domain Bacteria; kingdom Pseudomonadati; phylum Pseudomonadota; class Alphaproteobacteria; order Hyphomicrobiales; family Phyllobacteriaceae; genus Mesorhizobium; species Mesorhizobium sp. P2_F5. The sequence continues at coordinate 59,103 of NZ_JBFUEY010000035.1, forward strand.
GAATGTGGTTTAGAAAAAACCGCCTAGCTACAGAATAGCAACAGCGACCGGCAGAATTGTTGTGCCCGGCTTTCCTAATGGGGTTCGGGAAAATCGGGCCGCGTGAGCCCACCTTTAGTGGTCGGGTTCGCCAAACTGTGAGGTGTGCGAGAGCAACGCCAGTGTGGGACCAATTTCAGGGCCAGCTCGATAAATTCAGTGCGCATAAGCGCGCCTTCCTCTAGGAAGGTGTCGTTAGGGGGATTCGCATGACCGATGCGCAAAAAAGAGAACTTGAAAAGGCGCTTTGGGGAATCGCGAACGATCTGCGCGGAAAAATGGATGCCGATGAGTTTCGCGACTACATCCTTGGCTTCATATTTTTCAAATATCTGTCAGAGCGCATACATTTGTATGCAAACGAGATCCTTAAACCCGATAACATCGAGTTCACAGACCTCCGTGAGGGCACCGAAGAGGGCGACGAAGTTCTCGACGCGGTTCGAGCGGAAGCCGTCGATGAACTGGGGTATTTCCTCAAGCCTGCCGAGCTTTTCGCGTCCATAGCCGAGCGCGGCGGTCGCAAAGGTGATAATTTCATCCTCGAAGACCTCACGCGCATCCTCGAGAACATTCAGAAATCAACGATGGGCGCGGCAAGCGAGGAGGACTTCAACCACCTCTTTGAAGACATGGACCTAGGGTCGACCAAGTTGGGGCGTACAGTCAGCGACCGCAACGATCTAGTGGCCAAAATTTTGACGAGGCTAAATGGCCTCGATTTTCGGCTACACGACGTGAACAGTGACGTTCTCGGTGATGCCTACGAATACTTAATCGGCAAATTCGCCAGCGGCGCCGGGAAAAAGGCGGGAGAATTCTACACGCCTCAGGAGGTGTCGACCATTGTGGCGCGGATCGTCACAACGGGGCGTGACCGACTGCAAAACGTATATGATCCTACGTGTGGGTCCGGCTCTCTGCTACTTCGCGTTGCGCGCGAAGTTGGCCTGCGCAACGTTGGCCAATTCCTCGGGCAGGAACTCAACCGTACGACGTTCAACCTCGCTCGGATGAATATGATCCTGCATGGGGTGAGCTACCGCAAGTTCAACCTGAAGCAGGAAGACACGCTTGAGCGGCCTCAACATGACGGCAAATACGAAGCCGTTGTGGCTAATCCGCCTTTTTCGGCAAATTGGAGCGCTAATCCGCATTTCACGACTGACGACCGGTTCAGTACATATGGCCGCCTCCCGCCCGCGTCCAAGGCCGACTTCGCATTCGTCTTACATATGATCCATCATCTTGCCGACAACGGTACGATGGCGGTGATCTTACCACATGGTGTTCTATTTCGAGGCGGAGCCGAGGGTGAGATTCGCAAAATTCTGATCACTGAGCGCAACTATTTGGACGCCGTGATCGGGTTGCCAGCCAACATTTTCTACGGAACCGGGATTCCGACCTGCATTCTCGTTTTCAAAAAATGCCGTGAAGATCCGGACAATATCCTGTTCGTTGATGCCAGCGCGCATTTCGAGAGGGGCAAGAACCAAAACAAACTGCGCGATGAGGATATCCATCGTATCGTCGATACCTATCGCGCCCGAGTTGGCTCCGATCGCTATGCTCGGCTGGCTCCGCTGAGCCTGATTGAAGAAAACGATTTCAACCTTAACATCCCTAGGTACGTCGACACCTTTGAGGACGAGGCGTTGGTCGACTTAGAGGCCGTATTGGGTGAGTTGAAGGCCATCGATAGTTCGTTGAAGGAAGCCAACGAGGCGATTGCCTCATACTGCAACGAACTCGGGCTGGAGGCTCCCATATGAGTGCAGCCGGAGCCGGTCAGGTTCCTAAGATCCGCTTTCCCAACTTTACCGACGAATGGCAACCCTCACGGGGCGGAGACGCTTTCGATCAGCGGCGCGAAGCTGGCGAAGACGGTTTGCCACTCTACTCGGTAACGATCGAACAAGGCATGGTTCGTCGTGATAGTCTCGATCGCGAAATAGCAAGTAGCATAGCGGATGAGGGTAATCTGCGTGTCAACAAGGACGACCTCGCCTACAATATGATGCGAATGTGGCAGGGCGCGGTAGGCCGTGCGCCCGAAGACAGCATGGTAAGCCCTGCATACGTCGTTCTCGTACCAAAAGGCCACATTGTACCGGCTTTCTTCGATAGCTGGTTTAAGCGACCCCGTTCGATTTATCTTTTGTGGGCCTATTCCCACGGCCTAACTAACGATCGTCTACGCCTGTATTTTCGCGATTTCGCTAAGGTGCCGATGTCGCTGCCTGAGAAGGCTGAGCAGCAGAAGGTTGCCGATTTTTTTGGTGCGATGGATACCCGCATAACTCTGTTGATCCGTAAATCGGAGGCGCTGAAACGTTATAAGACTGAGGTCGCGCGCCGCCTATTCACCCGTGAACTCCGCTTTCGCCGGGACGATGGATCTGCATTTCCTGATTGGGAAACGACGACACTAGGTAATATTTTGAGTTGGAAGCGCACGAACAGCCTTTCTCGTGACATGCTTACCCCCATTCCCGGCACCATCCAGAACATTCATTATGGAGACATCCATACCAAGTTTCCCATGCGTTTCCGCCAGACGCAGCAGGAGGCTCCCTATTTGCTCGAGAGCGCTATATCCGGTCCGATCAATCCTGAAGTCTTTTGTGAAGTCGGCGATATTGTGATCGCCGACGCATCGGAAGACCATAGCGACATCGGCAAAGCAATCGAGATTGTGGAAGCAGCACCAATGTCAATAGTGGCAGGCCTCCACACTTTTTTAGCGCGCCCAAAGCCCGCGAAGCTCGCAGCTGGGTTTGGGGGATATCTTTTTCAATCACCTTCGGTGAGACGCCAGATTATGCGTGCGGCGCAAGGCATTTCCGTTCTGGGAATCTCGAAAACACAGCTGGAAAAGGTAGTGATAGAACTGCCGCACGTGGACGAGCAACGCCGGATTGTAGACTTCTTGTCCGTGTTGGATGACAAATTTGAACTGATGCAAAAAAAAATCACGTCAACGCGGGATTTCAAGCGTGGCCTGCTTCAACAAATGTTCGTTTAAGCGCTCATGCAAACTCTGATTGAATTGATCGAGCGGCATTCCGACGAGAACAGCGAACTGCGTTATTATATAAAGCATATCGAAGAGGCCCAAGATAACGAAGTTCAACACCCAGACATTTGTATAGAGTGCTGTGCATCGTTGTTCCAAGGTGTATCTAAGACTATCGTCAATCGACTAGATCCACCTCAGGACCGAGAACAGTTCGAAAGAGAATCTATCCAACGTCAGGTCAAAAGAGCTCTGCGCTGTCTAGCAGCGAGCGACAGCTTGGTCGAGCTTGGCTTCCCGGTAGCAGTTGAAAATCTCGTGAGGATACTCGGCGAGTTGCGCAACGATCGCGGGGATATTAGCCATGGTCGCGCCGTTCCCAAAGAATTGCAGAGTGACCGCAGTCTTGCTCGATTGGTGCTCAACATTACCGAAGCGATCGTCCGATATATGCTGGCAAGCTATTTTGCGCTCAAGCCCGAACGGACGTTCGTCCCGCCGTATGAGGAGAGCGAGAGGTTTAATGCGCTTCTCGACGAAGCAAATGCGCTGCCGGGTAAGCTGATCTACAGCAGGGCGCTCTATGACCAGTTTCCGGAGGATTATGTAATTCGCCTCAAGGAATACAACGACGAACAGGATGCGCGGCGAGCCGATCTAAACCCCGTGCTGGTGGAAGGAGAGGCCAGTGGCGACACAGAGTGAGGCGCAGCTTGAGGAAAGTCTGATTGGCCGCCTCGGAGCACTCGGCTGGGAATATATCGTTCTACGAGATGAGATGGCGCAAATCGCTAACCTCAAGGTCCAGCTGGAGGCGCATAACCGGCTGACGCTGACCGACAATGAATTTGCCCGCGTTCTGAATCATCTCGATAAAGGAAATGTGTTCGACCGTGCGAAGACACTGCGTGATCGTTATCAGCTAACGCGTGAAGACGGGTCGGTCGTCTTCGTCGAGTTTATGAACGTTAGAGACTGGTGCAAGAACCGCTATCAGGTCACTAACCAGATCAGCGCAGAAGGGGCCTATCGTAGCCGATATGACGTGACCTTGCTCGTAAATGGGCTTCCTCTCGTCCAAATCGAGTTGAAGCGACGCGGGCTGGAGCTCAAGGAGGCTTTCAATCAGGTAAATCGCTACCACCGTCACGGCTACACCGCAGGTCGAGGGTTATTCCAGTATATTCAGATATTTGTCATTTCCAACGGTGTAAATACGCGTTACTACGCTAACAATCGAAAGCAAAGCTTCAAGCAAACATTCACTTGGTCTGGCGAGAACAACGTTCCACTGAATCAGTTGAGCGACTTCGCGGATGTATTTCTTGACAAGTGTCATGTCTCGAAAATGATTGCGAAGTATACGGTGCTGCACGAGGGCGATCGCCAATTAATGGTCCTAAGGCCTTATCAATTTTACGGCGTCGAGGCCATTATAGACAGAGTGAAGAATAACCCGGCCAAGGGTGGCTACATCTGGCATACCACAGGGTCCGGCAAAACCCTGACCAGCTTCAAAGCATCACAGGTACTGACCGAGATGGCCGAGGTCGACAAGGTGGTCTTCGTGGTCGACCGCGCCGATCTGGACTATCAGACTACGCGCGAATTCAATGCGTATAGTGAGGGTAGCGTCGATGGAACCCACAATACCAACACGCTTGTCCGTCAGTTTGCAGACGAACATACCCCGCTAATCGTAACCACGATTCAAAAGCTGAACGCAGCCATTTCTAAATCGCACTTTTTGGAGCGGATGGCCCCGCTCCGGGACCGGCGTATCGTCTTCATCTTCGATGAATGCCACCGCTCACAGTTCGGGGAGACCCACCGCAGGATCACGCAATTTTTTACAAACCGTCAAATGTTCGGATTTACCGGAACCCCGATTCTGGAGCTCAACGCGAACAAGAGCGAAGCGATCGCTCGGACAACCAAAGACCTTTTCGGTGAATGCCTTCACCGTTATGTCATCACTGACGCAATCCGAGATGGAAATGTACTGCGGTTCTCGGTCGAGTATTGGGGCAAACTCAAGCGGCGGGACGGATCGCTTATCGATGAGAAGGTTGCAGGGATTGACACGCGTGAATTTTTCGAAAATCCGGATCGAATCGAGAGCGTGGTCGACTGGATCATAGCTAATCATGACCGCAAAACGCATAGCCGCGATTTTACCGCCATGTTAGCTGTAGGGAGCGTTGACGCTCTTACGCAATATTATGATTTGTTCAAAGCAAAGCGCGATGCTGGAATGCACGACCTTCGCATTGCCACTATTTTTTCATTTGCTTCCAATGAAGACGATAAGGATGCAAATGGCCTCATCGCGGAGCCAGAATTTGATATCGCGGCCGATATACGTAATCTCGGCCACAGCCGCGATAAGCTGGAGAGCTATATCGCTGACTACAACGCAGCTTACGGGACCAATTTCTCAGCTCGCGATAATCAGGGGTATTATAACTATTACAAAGATATCGCAAAACGTATAAAGGAGCGCGAACGAGAGAATTTTAAAGACAGTGATCGTGTCGACATCCTATTAGTCGTCTCTATGTATTTGACTGGCTTTGATGCTAAAAAGATTAATACCCTCTATGTCGATAAAAACTTGCGTTACCACGGCTTGATACAGGCCTATTCCCGAACCAACCGTATCCTCAACGAGGTTAAATCTCAGGGCAACATTGTTGCGTTTCGCAATCTGAAGGATGCTACTGACGAGGCCGTTCGGCTTTTTGCCGACAAGGACGCGAGCGAGTCGATCCTAGTCGCTCCTTATGAGGAGCATGTCGCCAAGTTCAATGCCGCCGTGGCAGTGCTTCTCACGCTTGTTCCAACAGTTGAAAGTGTTGACGAGCTTCCGGATGAGAACGCCCGATTGGCGTTCGTAAGCGCGTTTCGCGATCTAGCGCGGGTGAGGAACGTGCTTTCGGTTTTCGCTCAATTCACATGGTCAGACTTAGATTTGGACGCGCAAGCCTTCGATGATTTCAAAAGTAAATATCTCGACATTCACGATCAAACCCGAAAACGGGACCAGAACGAAAATGTCTCCATCATTAACGACATCGATTTCGAGTTGGAGTTGATACGGCAGGACAAAATCAACGTTGCCTACATCCTCCAACTCTTGACGAACGCGAATGTCGTTTCCACCGACACGGCGGTGAGGGATCAACGAGTAACTGACATCCTAGATATCGTGGCTTCTGAGCCGTCATTGCGTAGCAAGCGAGAATTAATTGAGAAATTCATACAAACGCACATGGCTAGGCTTAGTGCGGGCGACAGCGTTGATGAAGAATTTAAGACGTTCTGGCGTTCCGAACGTGAGGGCGCCCTTGAAGCACTATGCGTCGACGAAGGGATTGAACGAAAGCAGCTCAATCATTTGATGCAACTCTATGAATTTACCGGCCAGACACCCGAGCGTGAAGACGTCGTGCGGGCTTTGACCGTCAAGCCTCGGATTCTTGAACGTCGTAAGGTTATTGATCGCATCGTCGACAAAATAACGTCGATAGTTCGTACATTCGATTCAGATACAGGCGACGTCTGATTTCAATGATTATTTGGCCTCACGTCGCGTCGATTGCGACGGGCATAGAAGGCATGAGGTGTCCCGGTGCCCATTCCCGATTATCAATCACTCATGCTGCCACTGCTCCATGCTTCAGCGGAGGGACAAAAGCGCGTAGCGGACGTCGAAGACCGGATCGCTGATGATTTTGGGCTAACAGGGGCGGAGAGAGAAGAACTTTTGCCTAGCGGTCGGCAGCGTGTCCTGCACAACCGCATCCATTGGGCAAAGTTCTACATGACTAAGGCGGGCTTGCTCGCGTCACCAGCCCGAGGTTGTTTCGTGGCAACGGACGAGGGGCGGGCGCTGTTGGCAACAAACCCTCCCCGGATCGACGTCGAGCTGCTATTGACGAGGCCCAGCTTTCGGCAATTCTACAAGGGCGGAGCCGAATCTGCCGAAAGAACACGATTAACCAATCCAGCGGACGTCATATCTGCAGTTGGATCGCCCTCCACGCCAGAGGAGCAAATCGAGGCCGCATTCCGGTCCGTCCAACTAGCGTTGCGGGCAGAGCTAATCGAGAGGGTTATCCACAATAGTCCTCTCTTTTTCGAGCATCTGATTGTCAACCTCCTCGTGGCAATGGGCTATGGTGGGTCGCACAAAAATGCAGCCGCCCAACTTGGCCGTTCTGGTGATGGTGGCGTCGATGGCGTCATCAATGAGGATCCTCTCGGCCTTGACCGCCTTTACGTGCAGGCGAAGCGATATGCTGAAACGAGCACCGTTGGCCGTCCAGATGTGCAAGCCTTTGTAGGGAGTCTCGTAGGGCTAGGGGCGACTAAGGGGGTGTTCGTCACAACCTCGAACTTCAGTTCGCAAGCCCGCGATTTCGTCAAGCACCTAACTCAGCGCGTTATCCTGATTGACGGTCAGCGCCTCGCCGATCTCATGATCGAACATGACGTCGGGGTCCGAGTGAGTCGCGCCCTCGAGTTCAAACGCTTGGATGAAGACTTTTTCGCAGAGGAATGACGAGATTTCGGTTGCCATGGTAGGCGTTCTGTCGCGACGAAGCGCCTTGCCGGACGCTGCCTCAATGCCTGCGACGAGGGTCGCATTCACCATCATCGGTTGTCCGCACTCAACAATTCGGATCGCCTGAGATCAAGCTACCGAAGTTTCGGCAGCACTGCTGGCTGCTTTTACTTGGCTGTGCTACCCCAACACGCTAAGGCGAAACCCTGAACAGATGGCGCATCATGGCTACTAGTCGCGAACGGTTCTCTCTTGCACTTGAGCGGCTTAAGCCCAGTGACTGGGAACACTTTGAAGTTCTGGCCTCGACGTTTTTGGCGTCGGAATTCGGCGCGCTGCGCACAATGGCCGCGCCCGGCGGCGATGGAGGCAGGGACGCTGTTCTGTTTAGCCCGGAGGGGGAGCCCGAGACCGCTTTTCAGTACTCGGTGACGCCGCAGTGGGCGAACAAAATAAGGGCAACCGTAAGGCGACTCGATCAGACCGCCCCGCAGACCCGAACGCTGATCTATGTGACCAACCAAACCATCGGAGCTCGTGCAGACAGCCTTCGTAAGGAGCTTAGGAAGGCGAACATTAGTCTTGATGTTAGAGACGCGTCCTTTTTCTTGGAAAGGGCGGATGAGGATCTAGCCCGCTCCAACGCAGCTGCTGCATTAGCCCTTCGGTTCGTGGACCCCTTGCTCACTGACAGAAAAGTCTTATCCGAGCATGGAGTGTTAAATAGTAAAGAGGCGAACACGGCTTTGTTGTTTATCGAGATGCAGCAACAAGACGATGCCGCAGGGAAAGGTTTGACTCGGACCTGTTTCGAGGCGCTCACAAAGGCCGCACTTCGCGACACGACGCCAGACGTTCGAATGCCCAAAAGTGAGGTGTACAAACGTGTTCAGGCCTCGCTGCCTCAACATTCGCCACAAACGTTACAGCGCTTCGTAGACGCGGCGCTGCATCGCTTAAAGCGAAAGTCGATATCGCAGTGGTCAGGCGTTGCCGAAGATGAATTTAACATCAATTATTTGGAGTTGGAGAGGCAGAAAGACGCCGCTGCTCGGCTTCTGACCATGCATAATGCTTTTGAGCGCGACGTGACGGACATCATTGGCGGCGCGTCCGGTGCTAACGTTACCGATAATATGCTATTATTGATGGCTTCGGTTCACAAGATTTTGCAGATATACTTTTTGAAACGCGGTGAAGAATTTGCAGCCACCGTCGCGTTGAACGCAGATCCGCCACTTCATGAAGACGATCTAAAAAAGATCGTTCGCGATCATTTCCCAGCTAGGGCGATTAGAGGCCGTGATGCGCAGGCGTTTGGATTGCACGTCGTTAGTACACTTCTGGCCACACCCAGTGAAGGCACTCGAGGTTACCTTCGTCTGCTGTCAGACAGCTATACGCTGATGTCTTTCCTCAGTGCTACGCCGGACGTTGAAGCGGCAACTCGCAAGCTATTCAGCAACGGGACAATATGGGTAGACACGGGCATGATCCTGCCCATGCTTGCTGAGACTGTGAACGCTGATGAGCAGCCATTCACCAATCTCTTTCGACAAGCCCGGCAATGCGGAATACGTGTGCACGTGACTTGGGGGGTTGTCGAGGAGATCGAACGTCACCTCAACCGATGTCGGGCATATTCATTTAGTACTAGATGGGAAGGTGACGTTCCTTATGTCTATGCCAGATACATATTTTCTGGAGGTAAACAAGATTTCTTTCGCTCATGGCTGGAGAAGTTTACCGGCCCTGTGAATCCCATTCAGGATCTGGGAGAGTTTCTATCGGATGAGTTTGGTTTTCTGGTTGGGGACGACTTCGACATATCTGGCGTTCCGGCCGAAATTAGAGAAGGCCTCACCGAATATTGGAGAGGCGTGCACGAAGGTCGGAGGAATATACCCGGACAAGAATATAATGTTCACATCGATCAGCTTACGAGGCACGATGTAGAGAATTGCATGATTGTCCTCTCAGAGCGCGGTAAGGACAAGAAAATCCTCTCAAAACTGGGCAATAGAAGCTGGTGGTTAACGTTGGACCGGGCTGCGGGGAGAATGTCAAACGCTCTACCATCTAAGTTGTCCAAAGAGATCGGTCACCCACTAGTGATATCGCTTGATTGTCTGATGCGATACATTGCTTTTGGACCGAATCGTGAGAAGTCTTCGCGAGAAGAATGGAGTAATACCCGTATCTTTGCGCAGCCTATTATGGAAGTGGTACCGCCCGATCTCGTGAGAGTTGCAATCGGCGTAAGGGAGACGTCAGCTGGGCTATCGGAAAGACTTATCAACAGGCGGCTTCGCGATGCGCTTGACATCGAACGGGCGAAGATAGGCCCACTCCACGGGGCCGGACTTGAGGGCGTCACTGAGGCTCTTTTGGGAGGGTACTAGGCTTTGCAGACAGTCGGCCTAACGTCAGGGTATGCCCTAAGGTGACGTAACATAGTCGCGACGCGCGATGTAACATCTGGGTTGACATCGACTATTTGTGACAGTGTAGCCTCGGGCTTAAACCTTGAGGTGACACCCCATGAGCCGGATTGGCTACGCCCGCGTCAGCACGATTGACCAAGATCTCGAAACGCAAATCGCCAAGCTGAAGGCCGAAGGATGCGGCATCATACGGTCGGAAAAGGTTTCCGGTAAGAGCCGCGACGGTAGGGCAGAACTCGCCACCATCATCGATTTCCTACGGCCGGGGGATGAGCTGGTGGTGACGCGCCTCGACCGGTTGGGTCGCGACACACGCGACGTGCTCAACTTGATCTATGAGTGTGAACAGAAGGGCGCCTTCGTGACTGTGCTCGATCCGCATGTTTCAACGCGGGGCGAGATGGGTCACATTGTGCTGACCGTCCTTGGTATGGTCGCTCAGATGGAGCGGCGTTTCATCAAGGAGCGCCAGCGCGAGGGAATTGAGAGAGCAAAGACTGTCGGTGCGTACAAAGGGGGTAGACAGCGTCTCGACAGGAACAAGGTGATCGCCCTTCGCGATGGCGGCCAGAGCGCGACGCAGATCGCGAAAGCAGTGGGCTGCTCAAGGATGCAGGTTTACCGTATCCTTAGTGCGCCTGCGGTGGCAGCAGCATGAAGCGTTCAGGTGCATCGAGGCTATGGGCTACACTTACGGTGCTGGCATCGCCTCCCGCCGTCAGGGTGCGCTATCCTCGGCTACGGCAAGCACACCTGAATTGACCGCTCAAAACGTTTTGATCGAGCACGTTGTGGAGTAATATGCGCTTGTCGTCATCAGCGTCGTTCCTGCCGCATTAGAAATCGGCGCGCGCGGAGGCACTATAGTGACCGAGCTTACAAGCGATCTCCGTGTTCCGGCTGCGCAGTACATTCGCATGTCGAGCGAGCACCAGCGGTATTCTTTAGAGAACCAGATCGCTGCCATCGGGGAGTATGCCGAAAAACGAGGGTTCGCTATCGTTGATACCTACGCCGATGCCGGTAAAAGTGGCTTAACCTTGAAGGGAAGAGATGGCCTGAAGCAGTTGTTGGCTGACGTTGTAACTGGCCAACACACCTATTCTGCCATTCTCGTTTTAGACGTCAGCCGATGGGGCCGCTTTCAGGATACGGACCAATCCGCGCATTACGAATTCATCTGTCGGGACGCCGGGGTCGCGGTCGAGTATTGCGGCGAACCATTCGAGAACGACGGCAGTATGGTCTCGATGATCGTTAAAAACCTGAAGCGGGTGATGGCCGGTGAGTACAGCCGCGAATTGTCTGCCAAAGTCTCACGGGCGCAAACACAGCAAGCACGTCTTGGGTTTAGACAGGGCGGCGGGGTGCTCTACGGGATAAGACGCCTGTTGGTCAGCGAAAATGGAGAGCATCGATTTCTCCTCGGTTTAGGCGAGCAAAAGGGCCTAAGCACAGATCGCGTTGTCTTCGTGCCCGGTCCACCGGATGAAATCGCAACCGTGCGCCGCATTTTCCGGATGTTCGTTAACCAGCATTTAACAACCACAACCATCGCACGAAAACTGAACGTTGAAGGTGTCCCTTCCACAAACGGTCAGGCTTGGACCCAAACCCGCGTCAGAACCCTGCTCACAAGCGAGTTGATGATAGGATACTACGTCTACAACGTACGAACACGGCGGATGAAAGGACCATCCAGACCAAATCCTCCAGATCTATGGATCAGAACACGGGTGATGGACCCGATTGTTGATGCAAAACACTTCGCGAAGGTTCAACAGGAGATGCGACGCAAAGTCGGCAATAGCTATGCGCAGACTGACATGATCGATAGGTTGAGGAGGCTCTTCAGGGAGAAGGGAAAGCTCTCTCAGGGAGTAATTGATGCCTGTCCATACACTGCTTCTTCGAGTTCGTATGTGAACCACTTTGGCAGCCTCGTGGCATCCTATGAACTCGTCGGATATAACTGCCCTTGGCAGCAAGGTCTCAGATATACGGACGACTATCTAATCGACGGGATTCGACGACTCCACGCCAAGTTCGGATATGTCACAGCTAAAATCATCAATGCCGACCCAGACCTTCCAGTGGCTCGTGTGCTCACGTTCCGATTTGGTTCGTTAATGCGGGCCTATGCGCGGGCAGGCTTTCCTTCAACTATATATGAGTCCGTTCGTGCGGGGATGAAAAGGGCGACGGCACACCCTCACTGCAAGTTTAAGTGGGGATTTACGAATGATCAACTTCTCGATGGACTCCGACGGCTACACACAAATTTCGGATATGTCACCTCCGCTCTCATCAATGCGGACCCAGACCTTCCTGCGGCTGGTGTGTTCAGATCGCGATTTGGCTCGATACTCCAAGCCTATGGGTTGGCAGGGTTCCCAACTACACGATCAGAGTCACGCTCAGCGGCGAGGAAAAGAGCGAGAGCGCTTTTAGAGGCGGCTGAACGCTAAAGAAGCGCATGTCACTTCGCGCATGTAGATGCAGATCCCGAGCTACCTAGGTATCAGGTTTTCCTAGATGGCAGGCTTGCCCTCCACCAACGCCGAGTTGATCTCTGCGGGGATTCTACGCAACCCTCCGGCGGGAGAAAGATCAACAGGGAAGCTCCGGGCCTCGACCCGGTTCAACTAAGAAGGGGTGTCGGGGTTGATGCCTAATTGTCCTCCGCATCGACTTTTCCAGCCCGATTGAGCGATTCGAGACAGCCGACAAGGCGGTCGATCGAGAACTTCCCCGTGCGGCCGGTGACAATGGCGGAGACGTCGGGCTGTTTCATCCCGAGCATCTCAGCCCACTTCGCCTGAGTCAGGCGGCGGCGTTTGATAATGGCGCGGATCTCGCGAACCAGCTTGGCCTTGAGCAATTCCTCTTCGGGATTGTCAAAGCCCAGATCCGCAAACACGTTGCCGCCGCTCATTTCGGCGGTGATTTCTTCTTTCATGACTTCGGTCCTTTCCCATAGTTTTCGCGGTAGGCTCCTCGGCCGCCTTCAATCGCGCCCTCACTAGTCTAGACATGAGGACTCGTTACGTCGCTTTCGCAAATGTCGGCATTGGGTACAGATGGCTATCTGCGCAAAGCTTGCCCATAGGCACTTGCTGGTAAGTGTCGCCTGCTATTATCTGTTCCCGATGGATACTGAAACTACCGCTATCCCTGCTGTCAGCAACGATCAGTGGCTTCATGCTCTGACCGCTGCAAACGCATGGCGTGGACGTTGCCTCGATAAATTTGCGCGGAGTGAGGCGGCCGTTAGCGAGACACTTCTGGTGCTGGCGAATACGTCGGGGCGTGGAGCTGCAGTGAAACTGCCTCATCTGGTCGGACAGCGCTTCGAAGAATTGGCGACTTTGATTGGACCGACTGGGGCTTTTGCTCTGGAAGGGAAGGCGTCCGCAGCAGCACTGTTGACCTTCCGTCCGCATGAGGGCTTGCGCGCATCGCTGGCCCATGGTGTCGGTAAAGTCGTGCTCGACCAAAAAGGGAGCTGGTTGCTCGTGCTACGGACTCTCACATTCCGATCCAAACAGCCCGAACGCACAGTCCTTGTCATCGAACAGAACGAGGCTGACGAAATAGTCAAATCGCTCCAAACCGCAGGGCAGCGGCTCGTTGCGGAGCTAGGAGCCTGACTCTGTAATGGGACCCGCCGAGGCGATCTGGGTCGGCAGGGATTCTGGCGTGGATGACAGAGTGCGTCCGATCGAGCCGCGGTTGTGTCACAATGATCAGGCCGGTGTCATCGATCTTTGTGCTCCTGCCAGCT
>NZ_JBFUEY010000036.1:0-38437 GCF_056403715.1 Mesorhizobium sp. P2_F5
CGAGGAGTTGAAGGCGACCGGCTCAGGGCTGTTGAGGACGGCGAGGCTGAAGGCCCGGTTGGCGGTGCTTCCGTCGGACGAGGTTGCCGTCACTGTCAGATTAATCGACGACTGGGTCTCAAAGTCGAGCGTGCCGGTGGTTGAGCGCGTGATGACGCCGCTGCTGGCGTCGATGGCGAAGCGCGAGTCATTGATGCTGTAAGTGACTGTCGAGCCGGCATCGGGATCCGTGGCCGAGGCGGTGATCCCGGTGGGTGCACCTGCCGCGGCAAGCTCGGCGATCTGGTTGGCGGCGGCGTTGGCGTCGGGAGGGGTATTGAAGGCCACCGGCAGCTGGTTGGCCGTGACGTCGACGTTGAAGGCATGGGTATCGATGCTGCCATCGGACGAGGTGGCAGTGACGGTGAGGGCGATCGACGGCTCCGACGTCGCGTTGAGCGTGCCGGTACTCGAGCGCGTGATGACACCGGTGCTGGCATTGATGGCGAAGCGAGAGTCGTCGATGCTATAGGTGACGGTCGAGCCGGCATCGGGATCCGTGGCCGCGGCGGTGATCCCGATCGCCGTGCCGGCGGCGGCGTTCTGGCCAATCTGGTTGGCGGCGGGGTTGGCGTCCGGCGAGGAATTGAAGGCGACCGGCTCAGGGCTGTTGAGGACGGCGAGGGTGAAGACCTGGTTGGCGGTGCCTCCGTCGGAAGAGGTTGCCGTCACTGTCAGATTGATCGACGGCTGGGTCTCAAAGTCGAGCGTGCCGGTGGCTGAGCGCGTGATGACGCCGCTGCTGGCGTCGATGGCGAAGCGTGAATCGTTGAGACTATAGGTGACGGTCGAGCCGGCATCGGGATCCGTGGCCGAGGCGGTGATCCCGGTAGGTACACCTGCCGCGGCGAGCTCGGCGATCTGGTTGGCGGCGGCGTCGGCGTCGGCCGGGGTGTTGAAGGCCACCGGAGCGCCGGATGCAGGCAGCAGATATTCGATGTGCAGCAGCGGAGCGCCGGTCGGCGAATATTCGTAGGAATCGGCCGTGCGCGTCCCGGTGCCGGTAACTATAAATGCCATGTCGTTGAGCGCCGCCCAGCCCGAGCGGTTGACGATCTCCTGCACGATCGTCGACAGGTCCGGCGAGCGCTCGGCCAAGCCGTGGGCGCCGACCGTGGTCCACGGGTCCGGCGTCCAGGCGGCGGACGCGTCCGTCGTCGCGCGTGAGGACACGTTGAAGCTGACGCTGGTGAAGGCGCTCGCGTCGTCGGCATCTTCGCCCTTGATCAGCAGCGAGGTCGCGCCGGTCTTTACCTCATTGGCCTGGAACTGGATGTAGGCGCTGGTGATGGTGGCGCCTTGCGGTATGTCGATGCCGGTGAAGCGGATGCCTACCGTCTGGCGGGTGCTGCTGTCATAGCCCAGTTCCAGATCGTTGGTGTTGGTTGAGATCGCGCCCGAGCCCTTCTGCTCGACATCGTCGCCGGCGGTCGCCACCCTTGTCTCGAAGATCGGGTCGATCGCACTAGAGCTGGCAGCGAGGAGGCTGCTGGTGGTGACCGCGGCGCGCGTCGAGACCGTGCCGATGTCAGCAACTGCCTCAGGGATAGTGGTGGTGGAGGTCAGAAAGCTGTCGGCGTGACCCTTTTCCACATTGTGCCACAACCCAGAGGCCTTCGCCGCAAGCCTGTCGAGAAGCGTGCTGTCCAGATGAATGCCAAGTCTGGCTGCCGCCTCGGTGAGGCCAGTCGGTTTCAATCCACCCTCGCTCCCCCATGCCGGCGTGATCTGATGCTCGGAGACGAGATCGAGCTGGTTTGCGGCAGGATCAAAGCTGGTGGTGTGATTGCCCTTGCCGGTTTCGGCAGCGAGCCCATCGCCAAGCTCGGAGAGTACGCGCGGAGTCTCGCTGCCGCTCGCTGATCCGGTAGGCTGGGCCCAATTGTCTATGTTCAGCCAGTCGAAGGCGTCGATGCCGAACTCCGTCATCAAGAGTTTCGCGTCACCCCAGGGATGCTCAGGCAGTTTAGCCATGTTGGATTCCTTTTCGCATTTCTCTCGATTAAATCCGGAATCGCCACGTCCCCGACAGGGCGTCAGTTCCGATACCCAGATCGAGCATGGCGACGGTAACGCAGCGCACGAAAGCCGCGGCCCAAATGTTCTGTCGTTGACTAGTCAGTTGCCTTCTTCATCCTGGGCCAGGCGGGCGCCACCGCAGCGAGCAAGCGAAGCAGTGATTGCCCGTCCCGCCCGAGAAACAGCGAGGGCAGGATCCAGCACAGCAGCAAGCCCCCGGCAGATGCCAGCAATGCCGTATCGATGAGCAGGGGAAGAGGAGATAGATGGAACTCGCGCAGCCATTCCACGAGTGCCCAGACGCCGGTTCCGATAACGCCCGCGAGCGCGAGCCCGGGCAGGTGTGCCGCAAGGAAGTCCCCCCATGTCATCCCGGTCACGCGGAGGCTCAGCTGTGCCATGAGCAAGAAGTTGATTCCGAAGGCCGCGCCGACGCCGAACGCCACGCCCTCTATGCCCCAGAATTGCCCTATGAGGGAGCCGGCGAAGACGCCGAGGGTGAACACCGCCTGGCGCCAGGCGCGAGCGTAGACCGTTCCCGTTGCGCGCGAGACGGAATCGCTAAGCTTGTAGCTCGTGCGGAAAAGCATGCTGAACGCTAGAATCTGGAGCGGGGCGACTACCCCTACCCATCCCCGCCCGAGAATGACCGCAACCAACTCCGGCGCGACGATTGCCACGACCACACTGGCCGGCAGGACAAGCAGAGCGCAACCCGCGACTGCGCTGCGATAGGCACGAGCAAGCCGCGCGGGCTGCTCCTGGACCAGCGCCATGGTTGGGAACAGCACCCGATCGAGAACCTGTCCGACGATGACTGCGGGCGTCGTCATCAGTTGTGACGACAGGCCGTACAGTCCAAGCGCATCGGCGCCGAGCCAGCGGCCCACGACAAGCCTGTCCGCCTGGGTAGCGAGATAATTGCATACCCGGGCAATGGTGAAACCGCTTCCGAAATAGAGCAGTTCGGTGATGGCGCGCCGCTCCAGCAAAGGCCGCATTGGATGCGGCTGGCCAGCGAGCAGCACGACCATGCGGATGAATTGCTGGATCAGGAGCGCGCCGACAAGGGCCCAGATGCCGAAGCCGAGCCAAGCCAGGAGCGGACCGGCAACGACGTAGCCTGTGGCGAAGGCGCAGGCATCGACGAGCGCCAGCCAGCGGAATCGCAGCGCGCGTTGAGCCGCGGCCAATGCCACCATGGAAGCCCCTTGGAAAAGAAACACAAAGCAGATGGCACGAACGACCGGAGCCAGATCGGCGAGCCGAAGGAGACCGGCAATTGCCGGTGCCATCGCCCAGACCAACGCGGACACGACCAGGCCGAGGAGGCACGACAAGGTGAACCCGACCCGAATATGCCGCTCTTCCAGCACAGGTCGTTGGACGATCGCGGGGGTAATGCCAAGTCCCTGGAAGATCGCTGAAAACTTGATGACGATCAGCGCTGCGGAGTAAAGACCGAACTCATTGGGCGATAACAGCCGGGCCAGGATGAGAAGAGCGACAAGCTCCGCGACCGCGAGGGCACCCATGGACAAGGACGTCCAGAACATGCCCACGACACTTTGTTTTGCCAACCCGCGCCTGTCATTGCTCACGTCTGTCTCCACTCCTCGGCCGGCCCAAACAGGGACCATTGCGGCGACTCTGGATTCGCCGAGCGACGGCTGATACTCGGCCCGCAACGTCACGATCGCATTGGTCACAATGGGGGCTCGGCCGCCGGGCCGACCGCCCGCGCCTTACGCGCCTCACCTATTGAAGAAGCGACGGAATTTCGTAGCGATAGAACTCCATCTCATCCCGGACCTCCGGTATGATCGCCGTCAGGTCCTTCTTTTCGAGGCGGAGCCACTTCTGCTGGCGGCCGGGGTCGATCATCTCCTTGGCTTGGCGAGCGATGTCGTCGGTGCAATTCAGCCCGCAATGTTCATAGATGCGGCGCAAGACCAACTCGGGATCCTGTATCAAATCCTCATAGCGAAAGGACAGCACGCGGCCGTTGCCCAACCTGGCGAGATCTTCTCGAGCCCTTCGATTGCCACGCGCCCATTGGCGCGCGATCACCGTCAACTTTTCATGCTCCTTCAAATCCCGATCTATTCCATTGTAACGTGGCCCATAGATCGATGTGTATTTCCTCCCAAGCAGCCTTTTTGTGACCATCTGTTTTATAACATCTTTTGCGTAATAATGGATTTGTGTGACAGGAGTGATTTTCAAGAGGCGTATTAGTCCCTTGATAGACTTTGCTCGCTGCCACTTAAGCTCCATCGAGCTTATGTACGAAAATGGGTTCCTCGTAATATAGAGAAATATAGCCTCAGGAAAAATCCCGTGGACAAACGGCACTCGCAAGACGTTGGCAGGCGTGTTTTCCATAATTTGCCGGTCACCGTGCCGCGACTGATAGTCGAGGAACCGGCCGCGAATGTAACGAGCGACCCTATCGGTGGCATCGGTTTCGACGAATTCGTCATGACGCCGCGCCGGATCGGCGTATAGCCATAAGGTTTTTGGCTCATACCAGGTAACGATGTCGGGATGCAGCCCGATCAATTTTTGTGCAATTGTGGTCCCCGACCGATAGTTGCCGATCAGAAAAATCGGAGGTTTCAGCTCTTTTTCTGTCATCACAAGTCTCCGTCGCTAAAGGGTGAGCCAGGATTGCGCCGATCCGCACGACAGGCTGCGGATTGCACCCGCGATGCGTGATCGGACGATGGGAAGGCGGCGCCGGGCGCGACGTAACATCTTGCGGAGCACCGCTGCACGGAGGAGGTATCCGCTCTGCTCCGTTTCGACATGGGAATTCGGCCGCCGGAGGCAGTTCCCCACGACTGCCAGTGCTGTCCCAAAGATCATGCCAAAGTTCTGGAGACGAGATTCTTATCCCTGATAGGCCGAGGCCGGACCAGGTCGGCCGATCAAGGCACGAAGCAAGAATGTCGCGGAGCGACGACGGCCTGCAGCAAGCCGTGTTCGATGAAGCGGACAGCTATTGGTGCTACTGGCCGACAACGCTTGGCTGAAGTGCCGGGCCTTCGGCATTGGGCGCCGCCATTGTTCCGGACGTGTCCGGTGCGTAGAACCCCTTGTTGGCCACGATCGAAACCTCGATGACGTCGCCAGCTCTGACTTCCGTATTTTCATCGGCGACGATGTCGTGGGCGACTTTCTGGTCGCGCCTGAAAATCGAAATCTTCACCGAGCCTTGCAGGTCGTCGAAGGTCCTCTGTTCGCCATATGTGAAGATAAAGAGAAGCTTATCGGCAACATACCTTATCTGACTTTGAATTTTTCCCAGCTCGACCTGCGTATCCTGCGTTTGCGAGATCAAGTCCATTTCATAACTCTGCTTCTTCTTTCTCAGCTCACTCTCCGAGTTCAGCATCGCCTGCCGCGCCTGCTCCTGCTGCAGTTCGGTCTGCGCAAGTTCGGCGCGATAGCTCGTATGGGCTCTTTCCGCCGTCATGACATTCGAGTTGGTTACCAGACCTTTTTCCCGCAGCGACCGGGCAGACTGCAGTTCCTCGAGTTGAAGGTTGGCGGTCTTTTCCCTCTCTTTTCGCGTGGCAGCGACCATATCTGCTTCCTTCCTGGCCCGATCCAGCGAGACTTCGAAGAAGGAAACGTCATCCCGATATGCGGTAAGGCGGGCGTCCAGTTGCGCTTGTTCGGACGCAATGATGTCGGCAATCAAGTGTCCGCCAAACTCGACCGGCGGATCCGCCGGCGCAACGAAGGATTTGTCCGCCCGGCTTTCCGCCTGAAGCCGGGCGAGCCGAACCTTCAGACGATATTCTTCGATCGCCAGACCTGCGCGTGCGCTGCGCAGATCAGCTATTTGCAGGGCCGGCTCCGTGTTTCCCACGACGGTGGCCCGAAAGCCGCCGGCTATGGTGAGCGCATGCCGAACCGTAATTCCGGGTTGAAACGGGTACGATCCGGGATGAGCCACCGTTCCGGAAATAAAGAATGGCCGGTACTGACCGATCTCCACTCTCACGAACGGCTCGAGGATGAGCTTCTGCTGCTGAAATGCACGCTGAATGGCCTGCGAAAGGGCAACGGCGGTGATGCCGCGCGCCTGAATATCACCCAACATGGGAAGTGATATCGAGCCCCGATCATCGACCACGACGTCCAGCGGATAGGATTCCTCGCCAATCACGGATACACGCAGGACGTCACCGGTGTCGAATGTATATCCATCCGCACGGGCTGCATCTGCGGTGAGCAGAAAAAAGGCAATGGCGAGACCACAAATCATTGCCAGCATGCGGCCGGCCACAGGTTCAAATCCGGGAAAAAGCCGTCGGCCCCAATCCTTCATTCGCAAAAGCTTGGAAGGAAATTGCTGGTCAGCACGCAAACGCATCGTCGTACTCCGGTTGTCTTGCCTGCCGTCAGGACCAATCGACATTCGTCGACCGGAGCGTGACAGCAGGTGTTCGTTAGGTTCGAGCAGTAAGCCTTGGAAATCCGTGCTCCTTCGAAGGAGCAAAAGGGATCAAAATCCGGGCAGTCCTAAGGGTTGCTTGGCGAGGCCATCGCGAATTCGCGTCTCGGTTGGCCTTGCGGATGAAAGGGCTGATTCAAGAACGGATTGATAAATCAACTCGACCCTATCGCACATGGCATCCAGCCCCCAGGATGAAAGGTCGGTGAGTTTCGCGCCATCAGCCAGTCGAGCGCGGCAGTGCTCATTTTGGAGAAGGTCGGCGATCGCAGCCGCTGCGGCGCCAACGTCTTCTCCGGGCGTCACAATTCCATTCACGCCATGCTTCACAACCTCTTCCACTCCTGGCAGATGCGAGACCACACTGGCTCGACCGCCCGCCAGATACTGCATCATGACGCGAGGCAGTCCTTCTCGCATCGACGTCAGCACACACACGTCTGCTAGACTGATCAGCCGCTCAGGCTCGCTATGGTATCCGATCATGCGAATGTTGTTTGCGAACGGGGATCGTTCAATCGCCGATTCAATAGCGGATCGCGCCGGCCCCTCACCGGCCAGGATCAGTCGCACATTGGGAATCCGGTCGACGACTTGCCCAAATGTTTCAATGAACTCTACATGGCGTTTTCTCGGCTCCAGTGCAGCCAGCATCAGGACCACCGGTGGCTTTGGCTCTCCGGCGGCCGTCCCCAGAAGCAGATGGGGGTCTTGCGGCCATTGCGCGTTCGCGAAGCGCGCCAGATCGAAGCCGGAGTGAACGACATGGTGCTGATCGGCGCTGCCCAGATGATTGGCGATGCAAATGTCGCGCATAGCCTGGCTGACATCGATGAAAGCGCGCGTGAACTTCGCGGCCAGGCGTTCGGCACCCAGAAATATCAGCCTCCGCGCGCAGCCCACATGCACGAAAGGCAAAATGTGCACGCCATGGATGATGCAAGGGATATTGGCTTCCCTGGCAGCAAGCCGGCCGACGATACCGGCTTTGCTTTGATGTGTGTGCACGATGTCAGGCCGCCAATCACGCATAAGGCGAGTGAGTTGCCCGAATGCAGAAATGTCGCGGGATGGTGAAATCGAATTGATGAGTTTTTCCAGAGTCACCACTCTGATGGCTCCGGCAACGGATGCCCGCAACCTCGGGTCATACTCCTCGCCGTGAACCAAAAGCACGTCGTGGCCGTGCCGCGCCTGAGCTAGACAGCAGGCCAATGTGTTCTCTTCGGAACCTGCCCGAAGCAGTCTGGTGAGCACATGAACGATCTTCATTTGCTTATACCTCAGGGGACATGAAATCCGGGCGCATCCGGGTGAAAGGGCGAGCGCAAAATCAGATTTCAGGCGGCCGCATGGACCTCCGACAGCGACCTCGGCGCCGGCACTTCTGGGCTGTTCGCCGTTGGCCGGTCGCGCTCGAACTGTTCGGTGCCGGGCAAGGCATGCAGCCAGGTTTCGCGTCTTGCGGTCCACAATTCATATTCGGGTACGAGATCGGTCGGCGCGACGTCGAGGCTGCCGATCATCACCTCGGCCTCGTTGTCGTCGACCCGGGCGACGCGGCCGCCGCAGGTCGGGCAAAAGCTGCGCATGCCATAGGAACTGACGAGGCCCGTCTTCTCGAAGGCCTCGCGCGGCCAGATGGCAAAGGCCGAATAGGCCGAGCCGCCGGCCTTGCGGCAATCCTTGCAATGGCAAAGACCAATGCGGAGCGGCGGACCGCGGACCGAGAACTGCACGCCGCCGCACAGGCAACTGCCGGTCCTGCGTATGGTGTCGAACATGGCAACCTCCGTCATTGCGTGGAGCTGCGGGCCGGGTGGGACAGGTGCTCGTCCGAAACAGAGCCATATTGGCTCGTTCGAGTCGGAGCCCCGTGCTGATCCCGGGATGAAACAGGCTCTAGCAACGCGCCGCCATCGAGCGCGAGCGTTCGGCGGTCTTTCCCCCGCCTGGCAGGGAACACCTGTCGATTCGCGATGGCGGAACGCCGTGCGTCAGGGGCTGTTGGGGACTGGCCGATGAGCCGCCCGCCCTGCCTCTCACAAAGACAGCCAGATATGCCTGAACAGTTCGCGGCCGACCGCCTCAATGCCAGCGCTTGCGTCAATGGTTTGGATGGTCTTGTCCTTGGCTCGCAGCTCCGCCATCAGCGACAGCCGCGCATCGAAGGCTTCTTTCCTGATTTCTCCCGGCTTTCGCTGCTCGGAGACGGCAAAATCGGAAACGAGGTGCAAAGTGAGGTGTGGCCGGCATTCCGCCATCTTCTGATAGAGCCTCTGCTCGAGCCGGGCGAGAGCTGACAAGCCAGGGACGGAGAACAGGTGCTGTGGGATGGTTGGACCGTCCAGATATCCCCTGCCGAGCGCTTG
The DNA here is from genome assembly GCF_056403715.1 of Mesorhizobium sp. P2_F5. Lineage (NCBI taxonomy): Bacteria > Pseudomonadati > Pseudomonadota > Alphaproteobacteria > Hyphomicrobiales > Phyllobacteriaceae > Mesorhizobium > Mesorhizobium sp. P2_F5. Next base: position 8,896 of record NZ_JBFUEY010000036.1, read on the forward strand.
CGGCCACCTGTCGCAAATGACGATCAGGCCGCGCGTCGCCCATCGATGTGCACGTTTCACGACAGCGTATCGCTCAAACGCGATCAAAACTGCCCACAATGCCAATGCGGCGGCAGCAACTCCTCCCTTCGACCAATTTCGGCCAGCGGAATTGTTGCCACCTTGCTGGGCCAAGGACTTAAGGCGGCGTCTATGGGGAAAAACCAGGGTCTGCAACGCCTTGCGAAGCCACCACCCATTGCCGTCTCCGGTTCCGACATATGCTTGCGCACACCCGAATTTCCATCGAAATATCTGCGTCAGCCGATCAACCTGAGTGCTCTTTCCCATGCCATCAGGCCCTATGAGCGCCACTACAAAGCCACCAGCCGCAGGCCGTCTCTTTGGTGGAAATCTGCCGGGCATCAATCGCTGAAGGGATCTCAATGCAAGATACGTGGTCTTGCGGGCTAGATGAACGCCGGCGTCGGCTACTGCGTAGCGTCCCGTGAAGCCGCATATTTCCCGGATTGAACGCCGCAGTCCGGCAAGATCTCCGCGGTGGGCGACGAGGCCGCCGGCGCTTTGCAGAAACCTGCAGCTCGCGATTCTCCCGCCGCCAAGCGTGTATTCCACGACATGCAAGCCTTGCTCGCCCGACAAAAATGGCAGGCGTGCAAATTGGTCCTTCCAACCATCCCCAACGGTGATCCATTGCCTCCACGGCGGCCCCCAGGCCCGAAAGGCGAAGCGTGCAATTGCTATTCGAATCTCATCTTCGGGAGAGACGACGGGGACCGCTACGCCGTTGACACAAATCGTCTCCCATCGCGTAATCGCCGCATAGTCGAATACGGGATAGCGCTTACGAAACTCCCAGCCGACCCGGACCCCGATATGCATGTCGAGATGGAGATAGCGGCCATGCGAAAAGTCGGGCAGAAACCAGTCCTCTCGGCCGGCGCAGACATTGTCGTAGCAGGACAGGCTCACGCTGCGACAGCCGTGCAGCTTGCTCACGATCGAGCAGAAGGCTGGGTAGTCGTGTTTGTCCAGAAGGACATCCAGATCGTCCCGGCCCGCAAGTCCATATTGCAGGGATGCGAGATCCTGAATTATTCCGTACTTCAGACCGCCCTCATTGAATGCTCGAAACAATTCTGTGGCGATCGGCAGGGACGGCACCGTCTTGAGGGGCAGGAAGGGGGCGCTTCCGTCGGTATGTGTAAGACCTGCATCTGCTCTGCTGCCCGACGGGCTTGCGCCAACCACCCTGGCTGGCGCTGGAACACTCGCCCCCGGCGTCAACGCTTCGGTCAGCATGCTTGCCTTGGCCTCTGGAGCCCAGCGACGATACTGTTGCGGCTGCAGACCGTCCCGAGGCGCTCCAGGGTCCGCGGGACGGTGGCTTCCGGGTTTGGATTTCCGTGAAAGTTGCAAGGGGTTTCCCCAGTTGATCGCGTCGAGAGTCAATCGCTCATCGCCTGCAAGTCGTCGAATTGGCGCCATATCCATCCATTGGCGGCTGACTGGTGGGACGTAGCATCCAATGTTCTCAATGCCGGCCTGAAGGCTGGGATGTCGGCTTTTGCAAGCTGCCGCATCGAGGGTGAATTGGGTGCCAATTCATCCCTCCTTCCCCGATGGTCTCAGCATCGTCCGCGTAAAAATCGTTAGGTGAAAGCTAACGCCTAGAATTCAAGAAATTGCAGAAAGTTTATCCCGGTCGATCGTAATTGGAATCGACCGGTTCATAATATCGAGGAGAATTCTGACTGCTCCAGCACTTCCGACATGATCAAGAATGCCAAGCTGATCCGAAAACGGTCCGTCTATTATCCTAACTCTTTGACCCGGCCTCAATAGAATGTCCGGGTGCAAAATACCGTCGTCATCGGTTGCTGAGATCAAAGACTCAATCACACCATATGGCGCCGGTATCGGCATTCCTTTGCTCATCACGAGTTTTCGGACGCCGACGGTCGAGTTGATCGGGTACCAACTCTGCTGATGAACAGCCAGCGAGACGAACAGATAGCAGTCGAAATACGCACTGGAGACGGTTCTGACAATGCGAGCGTGGCGAACGGTTCGTCTTCGCTTGGGCAGATAGGTTTGGAAGTTTTGCGACAACAGGTGCCGCTCCGCCAAGCTCTCCGAATGTTGGTGCGTCTGGACCACGCACCAACGCGCGGCGTCCCCGTCGTGAATTTTTCCTGCCGGCTCAAGAGAGTGAATATGAGATAAGTCAGCGCGCTGCATGGCGAAATATTTTCTCTAGTTGAGATAGTAACTGTCAGAAACGCTACTTTCCAAGGACGTGTAGCGGCCATATTTCGGCATCTTTGGTTCCTCCACCATCGTCAAGGCGATGCCGGCAATCTTGGAACGGCCGCCAAGATGGCGAATTCCTTCGGCAACGGCCTCGCGCGAGGTTTCACGCCACTTCACGACAAAGAGGACTTTGTCGACATACCTCGCCAGGATCGAGGCATCGGCCGCAGGTCCAACAGGTGGTGCGTCAATGATCACCGTGTCGAATCTCCCGCGAAGCTCGTTGAGGACCGAGCGCATTCGCGCGGAAGCAAGAAGGGCAGGCGGGTTCCGGGTCCTTGTGCCGGCAGGGAGGAGGGAAATCCCCGAGCGTTCGTCCCGATGAATTGCGTTTGCAGCCCTCATCGGCAAAGTCAGAACGTCGACCAACCCGACCTTATCCGCCATGCCGAAGAAGGCCGTGGCAGCAGAAAGCCGCAAGTCCGCATCGACGACCAGAACCCGTTCGCCATCGGCGGCGGCGGAGCAAGCCAGGCTCAATACCAGGGTTGTCTTTCCTTCGCCGGGCATCGCCGATGTCACCAGCATGAGGCGGGGGGATCGGATCAGTTCCGGTGTCGCCTCGATGCCCAGACGAAGCCGCCGCACGGCTTCGCTATACCTGGATAGTGGCCTGCGTTCGAGATAGGCCACAGGCTGGGCTTGCGACTGGCCGTCTCTCGACCAGCCCGACATCCTTGGCATGGACGCAAGAACCGGAACTGCCAACTCGTCCTCTATCTGCTTCTTTGCCATGAAGCCGGAAGCGAAAAGTTCACGAAGAACGGCGCCGGCGCCCCCGACGAAGAGGCCGAGGACAAGTCCCAGGGCCGCAAAAAGAGGCCTGTTCGGGAAGCTCGGCGAATCCGGAACACCCGCGTCGGTGATCACACGCACGCCGCTGTTGAGGAGGGTGGACTTCTCCTCGGTGAGCTTGGCGCGTGACAGGAATGTCTCAAAGAGTTCCTTGTTCGCGGCGGCAATCCTCTCCAGATCGCGCAATTGGACGCCGACCTGACCTTCGATTTCGGACCGGTTGGATACTGAATCCAAGGCTCGAGCCAGAGAAGCTTCCCGGGCCTCTGCGGCATCGACTTCATTCTTCAGATTGCCAATGAGACGCTGTACTTCGGCGGCGATCTGTCCCTCGATGTCGCGGCGCTCTGCCTGAGCCGTCATGACATCCGGATGCCGATCGCCATATTTCAATTTGAGGTCGGCTTCCCGTCGTGTCACTCCAGAGAGCTGAGCACGAAGTGCGCTGATCACCACGGATTGCAGTACGTCCGGTATCGACTGGATGTCGCCTCCGCTAGTCTGCAATTTGTCAACTTGTTGAAATTGTGCCCGTTTCTCCGACAGTTCGGCGCGCGCGTTAATCAACGCGATGTTCAATTCGGACAGCTGCTGGTCAGTCAAACTGCCTGCTGGCGTCGCCAACAAATTGTGATCGATCCGAAACTTCTGGACGGCCTGTTCCGAAACGCTCAGTTCCGCTCGCAGAGATGCGGCCCGCTCACTGAGCCATGTGGACGCTTTCCTGGCCCCTTCGTAGCGAGACCTTACGCGATCAGCGAGATAGGCCTGGGATATTGCGTTCGCCAGGGAGGCTGCTTTTCCCGGGTCGTAAGCGGTCACTGAAATCTCAATAACATCCGCCATCCCGACACGCGAGACTCCGAGCGCGCCTTGCAGCCATCCTAATGCCCCCAACCCGATCTTGGGATCCTCCGTCAGCTTTTCGCTGTCGACGACCTTCTGAAGGAGCGATGCGGATCTCAGAACCGCAATCTGACTTTCGATGAATGTCGAATTGTCGGCAAAATCAGAATTGGAATAATCCTGCGGAGTCATATAGTCGATCGGGGAATCGAGTAAGATTTGTGCAGCCCCTGTATACGATGGCGGAAGCACATAGGCGGCAACCAAAAATATGCCGAAGGTGACCGCTGCAATGCTGCACACGAGCTTCCATCGGCGGAGGAAGAAATCAAGGATCTCCCTGACGTCCAATGGTAGCAACTCTCGGGTTATGATCGGATTGTCCATTGGACTTGCCATTTCCGAATCCTTGCGATCAGCAGCACAACTCCGCCCCTCCAGCGTCGGCTGAATTTGCTTCACGTCAAAATAATTCGGGCAACCGCCTGTTTAAGCGCAATGAAAACACCTAACAGGGTTGGTCCCCGCCATTCGGTATGTCCAAATCGCTCCCGCCCGACGACCGGTAGCATCGCCGGCCAGTCCGAAACATAACAGCTTCGCGAACATCGTCGCCATTACCATTATTGAGTAGTAAATCGGCTAAAGGTCGATCTGGTCTACCCGACAAGCCTTTCAGACCTTAGGACATTCGCCGGGAAATCTGTCGCTCTTCCGGGAGGTCTAGAACGCCATCGCCGACCACGATCAGGCGCCCAGGAGAACCTACGCTCCCAGGCGCCGAGCAAGCGGCCGGCCTCGTCCAGCCCGAGGTTGATATGGACACTTACAGTGACGTTGTTCCGGGGCTTGTAGATTGGGCGGTCAGCAGACCGTTGTCCATTCTAATGCTGTCTGCAACATGGCCGTTGATGCTTCTTCTGAATAGGGCCCGGTTGCTGGTCTACGGGGCTCTTGCCTTTTTTATTGGAGCCGGGGCCTTGATTGTATTCGGCATCGAAAGTCCCGCAGGAGCAGCCGTTGTCGTTTTGGCCTACAGTTTGCTGGTTTCAGTTGCCTTGCTTTCCAGCTGGAGGCGACTTGCCCAAATCGAAAAGCGCCTTGCATCGGTCATATCGGCACTCGACGACCTGGAGGTGGCCGAAGAAAGATGGCAGACTTACAACGCCAAACGTGCCCTGCGACGCCGGAAGTCGGCAGCCAAGCCAATGGAGCAAATCGTTTCGGCTGGCGCAACGCAGGGGCTCGAAAGAGATACCCGGGTGATCGCCGGCTCGCCTTGGCAAGAATTGCAGGCTCCCGATCAGCGAGTGGGATTGGCTATTCCGGCTTCAGCTCGACCCGCGATACCCGAGGGACTTTCAGAAAAGCGTCAAATAGGACTGCTATCAAAGTAGCGGTGACGTTCGCTGGGTGCGGCCTAGAAAAGATGTTCGAAAGCGGCGATCCGTGGCTGCCGGAAGTTCCAGGACAAGTAGCTGGGGCCATTCCGGCAGCTAGAATATAGGAGCCGGCTTCGATCGAGATGCCAGCGTTGGTCGACTTTCATCCCAATGGTTCACACGCTCGCTGCGAGCGGGACGAAAGTGCGCGATCCCCCTGGAAGTCGTTTTGTGCGACGGATCCACCCAAAAGTGGTAAGGCTGTATCCAACAGTGGTAGGCTGCGACGCCATTCGGCTAAAAGGATAGAGGGAACTTTTTGTCCAGTGTATGGTTTGCAGTTCCATGTTGATCGAAGGGGCGATCATGGGGTGGGGCTATTAGGACAAAATGAACTTTTCAAAACAGGCTTTTGGATTGGCGAGGGGACCTACGCTTGCTGACGCGAGTTGGGAAAAGGCATTCTCTGTACTGCCGGGAGCTGTGCGCCGACGTTATCCAGCGAACACGACGATTGCACGCGCGCATCAGGCCAGATCCCTTATCCTGGTAGTGACTGCGGGATGGGCCGCATTCGTCAAGACATTGCCGAACGGCTCGCGTCTCATCGTCGATTTTGCGCTTCCTCGCGAAATTGCCTTGATTGAGTTTAGCGGAGAAGGGGGCGAGACGGTAACGGCTCTTTCCGATGTGACTGCGATCGAGCTGATCGGTACTGTCCGTACTTGTTTATCGCGCTATCCGCAGGCCATTTGCGAGACTATTCTGCTGGCTGAGGCAAGGCGGTATTCCAGGGTTACGGAACATCTGGCCGGAGTCAGTAGAAGGGGACCTGTGCAACGCACGGCTCACTTTCTTCTTGAACTGGCCTGCCGCGCACATCGATCAGCAACGACCTATCCGGACCGCTTTGAATGCCCGCTGACGCAGGCCGAACTGGCCGACGCCTTGGGGCTTTCGGCTGTGCATGTAAGTCGCGTGTTGAAGGATTTGCGGGAAAGCGGATTGGCTTCATTCCGCAATGGTGTGGTCGAGTTGCATGACCATGCGGGACTTATCAAAGCAGCCGGATTTGATCGGTCGTACATCTCGACCTGACGCCAAAGCGCCGTGGGGAGCTCGCACGTCGCTACTGTGAAAGTTCACCGCGCCGCGAGCATGCGTCGAGATCGCAGTCTCCGCGCACGTTCAATCTGAGCAGGCCATGCCGATGGAATATCATGGCAGGTCCATCGTTCGGCGACTGTCATGGCTGGGCGCGGATCATCGGTCACATTCCGCTGCTGATGCCGTCACGCTACTGGAGCCTTACGGCTCGTCGAATCCTATCCCTGTTCACTGCCGATTTCGACGCTGTGAATCAGGCGATCGCCGGGATGCAGCAGGACGCCGCGAGACCCGCCCCGGCCGAGGATGTACACGCGCTCTTGCGATACGAACTTTGTGCGCTGCTTCTGCGCCTTACCATCCTGCAGGATCAGCACATGGGGCATTGAGGTTATCAGCCACCATCACAGCACCATCTCGTTTTGTGACGACGTGGTGATGCTGAGCGGCGGCCGGGTGAAAAAGCAGGCACCTGTCGGCGCCCTGGCATCGCTCAGCATGGACGAGCTTTACCAGCACGAACCGTTCGACTGAGAAGGATCCGGGCCGGCCCGCGATTGCGTCCCGGACGCGTCTGCAGCCTGTCGGCTGAAGGTTCCGCAAGGGTTCGAATCAGAAGACCAGGGGATTGTCGCTTGAACCTTCCGTGATCGCACCAATGCCCTGCAGTGCTGACGCACGCTACCTTGGCTGCGCGGCGGACCTGTCGATCCGCCTGGCCGGTGCCCCATTGGTTTACTCTCCGGGTGAGGTGCCGGCCTCCCATCGTGGCGCTGTCGTCCTTGCCACCTCTGGAGCGCGTGCGAAGCGACGTCGCGGACACGCTGGAATGAGAAAGCGAGCTACGAAGCGGCGCTGACATTCCTGCGGATGCGCCGCCTGCCCGTTGTCCGTGCTTTCTTCGCCATCAACCCGGCTATCTCGACCCCGTCCTCGCGCGGTCTACCGCTGGTGGCCTTATGGAGCCGCTCGTAGGGCAGCAGTTCCTTGATCCGGGCATTGAGTGACACGATTTCGGCTTTGAGGTCCTCGCACTCCTGCCTCTGGACGTCGAACTGTATCTGTTCGGATGCCTGTTGCAGCGCAAGCTGTGAAAGATTGGCGTTCACCTTCGAAAGACTCATCTTGTCGTTTTCGTTGTCCTGGGTGAGCGCGGACAATCTTTCATCGGCGATTTTCTTTTCGGCCAGGGTGTCGTTCAATTCGCCCTTGAGTCTGGCGATCTCGTTGGCGGCCTCGCTGTTCTCGTTCGACGTTTGCTCCAGTCGCGATTGCAGATTCTGGATCTCCGATCCCAACCCGCGCATTTCCGCCTGACCGCGAGCCAGCTCGGCTTCCTTGTCGCCTTCCATCATGCGGGCCGCTTCGGTTGTTTCCGTCAGCTTCGCCTGTGCGGCCTCAAATGCCTTCTGGAGCCGTATCTCTTCTTTCTCGCTCTTGCCGAGCGCGGCCAGCAGCTCCGCAAGCCGCGCCGCTTCGCTGGCATGGATCGTCGAGAGCTCGTCGAGCCTGTGGCGCGCCTGGGATTCCCGCTTCAGCGCCTTGTCGAGCTCGATCGACAGGCTGACATGCTTTTCCCGCAGCATCTTGCTCTCGCGCAAGCGCCTGTTGGCCTCGACCGTCCTGGCGGTCAGCCGCTTGGCGATGTCGCCGAACTCCGCCTCGCGTTTTGCGCTCGCATTGGCTGTCTCCACAAGTTCCAGCCTTGTCGCGGCAAGCGCTGCACGAAGCGCCTCCCGGTCCTGAACCAGGCTTGTCTCGCGCTGTTGCAGCGCTTCGAATGCGCCTTCACGCTCGCGCAGCTTTCTCACCGCGTCGTGCAGCTTTTCCGACAGCGTCCTTTGTTCGGCGGCCAGATCGGCATTTGCAATCTCCAGCTCGTTGGCGCGAAGAATGTCGTTGTGGAGGATGTTAAGGAATTCGCGCGTCAAATGGTGTGAGGTGCCGATCTCCGACAGCTTGTCGTTGATCTCCTCCAGATAGTTCCTGGCGTCATGGAAGAGCCCTTCAAACGCACTCAATGCCGCCAGTCGGGTCTGGGTATGGGCGGTCAGGCGTTGCGCCGCTTCGGAACTGTCTGCATCGCCCGCACTGTCCGCGTTCTTCGCACTATCGCCATTTGCCGCATCGGCTTGGGGCGGCCCGTCACCAGATCTCGCCTCGGATTCCGGGACATCGTCGCTCTTGGGCGGCATCAGCTCTTCGGCATCGAGACTTGCATCCAGCGCGTCCGCCAAATCGGTCTGCAGGTCCTGAATTGCTTTGTCTACGTCTTCAGCACGCTTAATCAGGCCTCTGAAGTTCATGACCGAACTCCCCTTACACAAACTCCAACAGGAAGTTAACGAATTGCTAATATACCCTTACATCCGCTGATTGCGCAGGGGAAGCCCCCCGTTGCCAGGATCTTCGTCCTCGTGATCTGGACCGAATCTCCGGCAGCGGGGCTTAGGCATTTCGCCCATCAGAACGGGTATCACGCCGGCGCAAGTCCATGAGTTAATCAACAGGTGTGGAGGCCGCCGCTCAAATGCAAAAAATTTTACTTCATCCTAGTTCTTTTGCATTGTGAGCTCATCCAAGTGGTGGAATGGACTGAATGCCATATGAGGTCGTAGCGTTCCTTTTGCGCAGGCAGGGGAGCCGTATGATACCGTTACAAATCAAAGAGTTGTTGGAAGTTGGGGTATATCGGCGAACCATTAGGGCACTCGACCACGCCTATAACGTCGACCTGGCAAATGCTTGCACGCCTAGGGAGCGGGAAAAGGCGGAGTACCGACATTATTGGGAAACGCTGCTATACCATGAACAGATTGCGGAGATAAAAACGCGGCGACTAGTCCGGAAGGCGGATCGCCTCACTATCCCGATTGGCTACGCGGGCGACAATAGCCCAATGTGGAGGAGATCGTCCCAGCTTAACAGCTGGATCCTGACGCCACTTGGTTACTCTGAAGTCCAAAATATGATCCGCCAAGAATGCAAAGACCGCCGACAGCACGCCACCACCTGGGCTGGCGTGATCGTCCGCCCACTCACCCGGCTAGCATCTGTTTGGCTGGTTGCGCGCGGGCAGTAAGCCGTACAGGGGGCGCATGGCCTCCAGGTCTAGCCCAGCATCAAGGCGCATGTCGCTGCCGGGTACGTGGCGCGCCTGAGGCTGATGTGAGGCCTCAGCTGCGCTGGCTGTCTTCACCATGGCCATCAAAAGATGCGCAACCGATAGCGTGACAAATCCGCATGATATATAAAACTTGTCTAATATGATCGCTTGTCGCAGGGGCAAGTTCGGGATGCCCAGTTATTCGAACAGAACGGTGCTATCGAGAAGCGTGGTCGAAATGGGCCTCTTCTCCGCGGTGATGAACACCCTGGTGTTAATCCTGCCCCTCTACATGCTGCAGGTATATGATCGGGTTTTGCCTGCAGCCAATCTGGACACTCTCACCTACCTGACCTTACTCGCGCTTTCGTCGCTCTTGCTCTTCGGAGTGCTCGAAGTCGTTCGGGGGATATATGCGAGCCGGCTCGCCGCGCGGCTTGATGTTGCGTTTGGTGCATCGTCTTTTCTCGCCGCAATGAGCGGCCCCCGAGCTGCGCTCGGCGATGTCCAGGCCTTACGCGACTTGGCCACCCTGCGGGGGTTCATCGCTTCACGAACCATTTTCTTTCTCTTCGACCTTCCCTTCGGGCCGATCTTCGTGGGCCTCCTCTATTTCATCCACCCGTTGCTCTTCCTTGTAACGGTCATCGGAGCGGTTCTCATGGTTTCCATCGCCGTGCTGAATCAGGTCGCGAGTTCGCGGCCCGGCAACGAGGCGGCGGAGAATCTCAGTGCCTCAATGAATTCGGCGCAGGCCTTCGCGCGAAACTTCGAAACGGTCCGTGCACTCGGCATGGTGTCCAACGCGATTGAGTTCTGGGGCGCCCGTTTTTCCGGCTCGCTGCACGCCTCCGATGGGCTCGCTCGCATCAACGCATTTTATGGCGGTGTATCTCGCACCACGCGATCGGTACTGCAAATCGCGATACTGGGCGTCGGCGCTTATCTGGTTCTGCACAACGAGATGACCGCCGGGATGATATTTGCGTCCTCGATGATTTCCGCGCGCGCTTTGCAACCTCTTGATCAAATCGTTGGAAGCTGGCGGCAGATCACCGACGCCAATCTTGCATGGAAGAGGCTTTCGGCTTCCCGATCCGAACCGGACAAGCAGGAAAGCATAGCATTGCCCGTCCCTGAAGGAGCGTTGAGCGCGGATCAGATAGTTTATCATCTTCCTGGATCGGCCGACGGCGCGCTGCCGCTCATAAAGCGGGTAACCTTCGAGGTGCCCGCTGGAGAAACCGTCGCCATCGTCGGCCCGAGCCAGGCCGGAAAATCGACGCTGGCGCGCCTTATCGTCGGTGCCATTCAACCCCGTTCTGGCGCGATCCGCATCGATGGCGGCGATATTCGAAACTGGGATCCCGAGCAGCTCGGCCGGCATATGGGCTACCTTCCGCAGGATGTGGAGCTCTTTCCAGGAACAATCGCCCAGAACATTGCGCGCTTTGAACCGGACGCACCTGACGAAAAGTTAGTCCGGGCGGCCCAACAGGCGCAGGTACATGAGCTCATCCTGGGGCAGAGGAACGGATACTCGACTGTGATCGGCCCCGCTGGCGTTCGTCTCTCAGGCGGTGAGCGTCAACGCATTGGCCTTGCGCGCGCCTTTTACGGCGATCCCAAGATCCTTGTGCTCGACGAGCCCAATGCAAATCTTGACACCTATGGCGAAGCCGCGCTCGAGCGCGCGATCATCCAGGCACGTTCACGAAAAACAACCGTGCTTGTCATCACCCACCGGCCTTCCCTCGCAGCCAAATGCGATCGCATACTTATGCTGCGCAATGGCCAGGTCGAGATCGATGGTTCGACCAAGGCCGTACTCGACAAACTTGCCGAGCGACAGGGCCAAGCCACAGCGCCCGCAGCTTCCCAGTCACGTGACAACGAAGGAGTGGTGCCTTTTCCCGTCACCTACACGCGTGGAGATAAAGGTCGCCAATGACGGTTCGTAGCCAAACCATCCAGACGGGCGCCAATACGTATCGCTGGCAACGTGACGTCGATACACGCACCGATCGGATCACGCTGGCGGGGTATGGAAGCGTGGCCCTTTTCTTGCTCGGCTTCGGATTCTGGGCAGCCACTGCACCGATTGCAGGAGCAACGATCGCGCCAGGCGTGATAGCAGCAGCAGGGCAAAATGTCATGATCCAGCACCTCGAAGGAGGCGTGGTCAGCAGCATCAAGGTCCGAGAGGGCGACAGAGTCTCAAGAGGCCAGGCCCTGATTGTGCTCGATCCGACGGTAGCGCAGTCGCAGCTCAACCGCGTTCTCAAGCAATGGGTTGCCCAAAAAGCTGACATTGCGCGGCTTGAGGCAGAGCGGGACGGCCTCGAGAAAATTGTCTTGTCCAGCGATCTCGGAGCCTATTCAGACGCTTCCGAATACAGCGATGTCTTCGGAGAGCAAAATAAGGAATTTCAGGCTCGGTTGGCGCGCTATGCCGCAGAACAGGGGATTCTGAAGCAAAGGGTAATGGCCCTCCAGGACGCGATTGTCGGGCTAAGGGCTCAAAAGAAGGCAGCGGAAAATCAAATTGCGATCGTCAACGGGGAGACGGAGCGAAAAAAAGAACTGCTGGAAAAAGGACTCACAAATCGTTCGGAATACACCGATCTGCTGCGCAGCACCGCCGAGCTGGTAGGCCAGGCAGGGTCTCTGGAAGCGCAGATCGCTAGCTCGGCGACGCAGACTGTGGAAGCGCGTCAGCAGATTGAACGGCTTACAACCAGTCGGGTCGAGGATGCCGTTACGGAATTGAACAAGGCACGGGCCCAGGTCGCGGATCTCGAGGAACAAATCAACGCTGGCCGATCGGTCCTGGACCGGACGACGATCCGGGCGCCGGTGGACGGCATCATCGTTCGATCGCTCTACAATTCCGAAGGCAGCGTCATCCGTGCGGGGGAGGTGGCGATGGAGCTTCTGCCGACCACGAACGAGCTCATCGTCGAGGCCAGGATAAAGCCCGAAGACATCGACTCAATTCGGGTCGGGCAGGACGCAAATATGATGTTCACGGCGCTCAATGCGCGCACGACGCCGAAAGTGCCCGGAAAGGTGTTCTACATTTCGGCGGACCGGCTGATAACACCCAGCACGGGACTGCCCTACTTCACCGTCCGGCTTAAGATGGCCGACAAACTGCCACCCCAGGTCAAGCCCGAGCAGATCTATCCAGGCATGCCGGTCGAAACATTCATTTCAACCGGCGAACGAACGTTTCTGGCTTATCTGACCAAGCCCCTAGTGGATTCGTTCCAGCGCGCCTTCCGGGAGAGGTAGGCCGGGCTGCCTCTCCTCAGCTTCCAAAACGGTATCACCGATGAAGCCGCGCTTCTCGCTCGCGAGGAGAAAATTCTCTCGCAGCGGGGCAAAAGCATCGGTCACATCGAGGAATACGCGCCGAACATCATGGCAAGGAGTTGGTCATCACGGAATTTCATGTCGGTATCCAGGACGCGTTTGAGCGTCTTTCAGCTTCGACCATTGAAGGAAAACGGTCGACTGCCGGACAGAGCCGTGTCGCCCAGTGCTGAAGAGCTGAGGCAGGCTCTGGACCCCGCCAGATGATACCCCTCTCAGTCAGGTCGTCCTGCGCCACTCATCGTCGACAGAAGGTGCTCAACCCAGATATGATTCACACCCGGCACGATACATCAGCTTTGGTGCCAACTCCCAGAAGCTGCCAGTCCGGCCCCAATTGCAGTCATTATCTCCTATCCCGCAAGCCGTTTCTGACATGATGATATGCGCTGGCGGCGGAACTAGCCGGAACGATGCGGGAAGATTTCTGATTTTAGCCCACGAAAAAGCCAATGAAATCAATATGTATATGATGTCCTCCGGGCCCACCCAATCTCAGTACCGGACGAGGATGACGTTTGACACAGCGCGGCGGAAAGAAGCAGGATAGCTGATAGAGTCGACATCGCATAATGATGTCACTATATAGCGGCGGCTTCGACCGCGTACCTGTGGTTGTGTGCCACGAAGCAGCAGAAAATGTGTTACGCGTTGTGATACCTATTGTGATACAAATCGGCTGTCGACACCAGGAAAAAGATAGTAAAAACAATAGCGTAGAACCGAAGCCGATCCCAGCCAACGGTACCACTCTATCAAACAATCAGAACGTGCTCCTTGAACCCTTCCCTTCATTCGGCTCTTCGGACCTTGGACAAGATCAACTTGCCGGGCGAAGCCGACTCGGTTCGAATGGCAGCATGCATCCTTTACCGGGTGCGGACGTTTACGATTACCAACCGGCATAGCCGCCAGGGAAAAGCAGTATGAGTGAACATGCGATCGAGTTCTTGCGCGGGTGGATCGGTGAAAAGGTCCACTGCCAGCACTCGCCGGTGAAGATCGAGAAGCAGGCCGAGACCCTCGCCAAGGAATGCGCCGCCAAGGCGGCCGAGGTCGGCATCCCGCTGGAGGATATCCAGGAAGAGGTCGGCGACATCCAGGAACTGATCGCCTCGCGGCTCGAAGAGGCGGCCGAGGCCGACCAGAGCAACGAGAATTCGGGCAAGACTTCCGAATAATGGTCCAGCCCGGCCGCGAGACCCGGGCGCTGCCCCTTTTGTTTTTACGCAATTCCCAAGGGAAAGCGCTGCGCGCTTTTCCCGGGAAAACCGCTTCACACCTTTCCTGGAATTGCTCTACCCAAACCGATCTTTCAGCCAGGCCTTCGGTAGTGCCGGCACGAAATTGTCGTCGCGCCCGCTCATATCCTCATTGGCGACCATCGCATTGAGGATCGCCTCTTCCACGCTTTGCACCACTGCATCGAAGAACGGGTCGATATCGACGTCCGGGATGTAAGTGGCGCTGGCCGTCTGTCCTGATGGAGCAAGTGCTGCTTGCGGATTGGCGGTGGTGAAGGCCAGGAAAATGTCGCCCGAACTGTGGTAGCCGAAGCCGCCGGTCATGGCGATGCCGAGCGGCACACGCCGCGCCAGCCGTTTCATCTGATGCGGCAGGAAGGGCGCGTCGGTGGCGACGATGGCGATGATCGAGCCCTTTTCGGCATGGGGGGTGCCTTCGCGGATCGCCGGCTCCACCAGATCGGGTCCGACGCGCGCGCCGCGCAGGGTGAAATTGCGCCGCTTGCCGAAATTCGCCTGCACGAACACGCCGACCGTATGGCTGATGCCCTGCCATTCGACGATGCGCGACGCCGTGCCGGAGCCGGCCTTGAAGCCGAAGGCGATCATGCCGGTGCCACCGCCGACGCTGCCTTCCTCGATCGCTCCGCCGGTGGCGCCGTCGAGCGCGGCTTCGACATGCTCGAAGCCGACATGATGACCGTTGATGTCGTTGAGGAAGCCGTCATAGGTTTCTGCAGCCACCGGCAGGCCCCAGCCGCTGTCGAGCGCGGCCGGCAGCACGCGCTGCATCCAGCGCAGCGTGCCGTCGCGGGTGACGCCGCAGGAATGCGTGTTGGTGATGGTCACCGGCAGGTTGAAGGCGCCGACCTCCTCGATGATGTGCGAGCCCGTCAGCTCGCCATTGCCGTTCTGGCTGAACACGCCGGCAAATACCGGCGTGGCGAGCTCCGCCAACGGTCGCGGCAGGATGGCGGTGACGCCGGTGCGCACCGGCCCTGTGCCGACTTTGAGCGGACCATCGCCTGAGATCAGCGTCGCATAACCGACGGCCACGCCGGGCACATCGGTGATGGCATTGAAGCGGCCCGGCGTGCCGTCGAAGGCAATGCCGAACGCACGGGCGCGCGGCTTGCCGGCCGGCGTTTGAAGATGCGGGTCGTGTCCGGTCATACCGTCCTCCAGAGCAATTCCAGGAAAAGTGTGAGCGATTTTCCCGGGAAAAGCTCTTAGCGCTTTCCCTTGGGAATTGCGTCAAAACAAAGAGATAGAGCGGTTCCTCGTTTCCGCGAAACGATGAAACGCCCTAGAAAAGCGAGCCCTGATTGCCCGGTTCTTTTGGTTTGCTGACGGCTGGCTTGGCAGTCGCCGGCTTGCTGGCTGGGGGCGTTGCCGTTTGTTTGGCGACTGCCTCCGGCTGCCCTATACCACCGGTCGCAATGGCGTCAGTGGTGCCATCGGCAAACTCGATTTGCAGGGCTGCTCCTGGCGCTACATCCGCCGCCAGCTTTATCACTGCGCCTTCGGCGTCTTTCACCAGCGCGAAGCCGCGCGCCAGCACTGCCTTGTGCGACAGCGTTGCGAGCAAGCGGTCGGCCTGGGTCAATTGTCCCCGCAGCCGGTCCAGCCGTCGCGAAACCGCCTGATCCTGACGGCGCGTCAGTGCGGCCAGCGCGTCTGCCTGCAGTTTCTGCCGCCTGGCGATCGGCGCCGGCGACAGCCGCTTTGCGGTGCGCGAAAACCGGGTGCGCCGTTCGCGCACGATGCCGAAAAAGGCTGCTTGCGCGCGCGCCAGATCGCGGCCGGTCAGCGTCCGGGCCTCGTTGATGCGTCGCGACAGGGTGGCCGGCGTCAGCCGCTGTCCCTGAAGCTTGGTGCGCTTGCGCTCGATGCTGACCGACAGAGCTCGGCCGAGCCGGCTGGTTGCCTCGTCCAGGCGACGGCGCGGCAACGCCAGCAACTGGTCGGGCGAGGGCAGCGCGCGGGCGGCCGCACGAGAGGCCTGCCGCTTGCGTTCGAAATTGCGCAGGACCGCCGCCTTGAGCCGTGCGCCGAGACTGGCAAGTGCTGCTTCGAGATCTGCCTTCACCGGCACCGCGATCTCCGCGGCACCAGTCGGCGTCGGCGCCCGCATGTCGGCGACGAGATCGATCAGCGTCCAGTCGGTCTCGTGGCCGACGGCCGAAATCACCGGAATGCGTGAGGCGGCAACCGCGCGCGCCAGGCCCTCATCGTTGAACCCCCAGAGATCCTCCAGGCTGCCGCCACCGCGCGCTACGATCAGAAGGTCGGGCTGCGCGATCGCGCCATCCCAGGCCAGCGCGTTGAAGCCGTTGACGGCGGCCGTCACTTCCGCGCCTGCCGTCTCGCCCTGGACTCGCACCGGCCAGACCAGCACATGCAGCGGAAAGCGGTCCTTGATGCGATGGATGATGTCGCGGATCACCGATCCGGTCGGCGAGGTGACGACGCCGATGGTGCGCGGCATGAAGGGCAGTCGCCGCTTGCGGCCGGCGTCGAACAACCCCTCGGCCTGCAGCCGCCGCTTGCGCTCTTCCAAGAGCGCCATCAGCGCCCCGGCGCCAGCCGGCTCGAGATTGTCGATGACGATCTGGTAGTTGGATTTGCCGGGATAGGTGGTGAGCTTGCCGGTGGCGATCACCTCCATCCCCTCTTCGGGGCGGAATTTCAGCCGGCTCATCGTGCCTTTCCAGACCACGGCATCTAGCCGCGCGCGGTCGTCCTTGAGCGTGAAGTAGGCATGGCCGGAAGAGTGCGGCCCGCGATAGCCGGAGATTTCGCCGCGCACCCGCACATGGCCGAAGACGTCCTCGACTGTGCGCTTCAGCGCGCCGGAAATCTCGCTCACCGTGTATTCGGTGGCGTTGGTGCGTGATTCGGATGCTTCGTCGCTCATCGGCCGATTGAGCGGCTGTTGTCGCCCCGCGTCAAGATTCCATAACTTGATCTTAAGCCCGGCTTGATTGACTTTGCCGCGAGGAGGACGCATGAGCGCCCGCGCACAACGCAGCCCGTTGACGTTCCAGGTCACCCTGACTGGTCTCGCTCAGCGGCCAGCCTGCCATTCTCAGCGTCACACCGCTGGCGCCAAGTTCGGATCGGGTCACCCAGACGCCCGGCAGTGAATATCTCCAGGTTCCCCTGGAGCTCATCAACGAGGCGGTCATCGGCAGGATCGCCGAAAAATATCTGCTGGCAGGCGCGCATTTCCTGCGGCTGTCGCAGTCTGTAGGTTCAGCCGCCATTCCGCTCGTCGATTCACGCGGCGTCATCCTCGGCTATATCGGCGGGGACCAGGAATGGCCCGGCCTGACGCTGGTGCGTAAGGCCGGCCCGGCTCTGGCTCCGAAGCGCAGAAGGCGCTGCTGGTTGCCATGGGCTGCCGGCAGCTGCAGGGCTATCTGCTGTCGCCGCCGCTGGAGCCGGCGCAATTGCTGGCGCTGCCCGGCGTGTCGTCGGCCAACGCAACGACAGAGGCGGTCGCGTCGGCCTGATCCCCCTACCAGCCTGGCAGGATCTGGTTTGGCTTGCTCCGCTTCATCTTGGCGAAGGCCAGCGCTGCGAAATCGAAGCTTCCCGTCTCTTCGCCGAGCGGCACGGAAATGTTGTCGAGGCTTTCCGAAATATGCCGCGCCAGCGCGTCGACGATCTCCGGCCGCGAGGTCTGGCCGCGCATGATGCCGATGCGGCAATCGGGCAGGGCGCCGAAACCGTCGGCTTCGCCCAGCACCCGCATGCCGGGCCTGAGCGCACATTCAGGCAGCACCGAAATCGCCAGGCCCGACAGCACCGCGGCGGTGATAACGGTCGCCGAGAAGCTGGTGAACAGGATGCGATAGTCGCGGTTTTGCCCGTCGAGCACATCGACGGCGGCACGCCGCCAGATGCAATTCGGTCGGCCGAAGGCCATCGGCAGCACTTCCTGTTCGTGCGTGGCATGGTTGGCCGAGGTGACCCACAGAAGCGGTTCGCGCCGTACCACTTCCGACTGGCCGCGCGTATCGTTGTGCGTCACCAACGCCAGATCGAGGTTGCCGCGCTTGATATGCTCGACCAGCCCCGGCGTCGGCTCGCAGATGACAGTCAGCTCGACGCGCGGGTTGGAGCGTGTGAAGCGCGCCATGATCTCGGGCAGGAAGCGGTCGGCATAATCGTCGGGCGTGCCGATGCGGATGGTGCCTTCAAGCCGCCGGTCGTCGAAGGCGGCCAGCGTCTCGCGGTTGAGATAAAGCAGGCGACGCGCATAGGAGAGCAGCTTGTCGCCTTCCTCGGTCAGCCTGTTGGTGCGGCCGTCTTTTTCGAACAGCGGCTTGCCGATCCGCTCTTCGAGCCGGCGCATCTGCATCGACACCGCCGACTGGGTTCGAAGCACTTCCTCCGCGGCGCGGGTGAAGCTGCCGGTATCGGCAATTGAGATGAAGGTCTGCAACTGGTCGAGATCGAGTGGCGCTTTCATCGGGTCCAATCCATCACTAGCATTGATGCTAAAGATTAGAAACATTCGTTGGATTAATCAATCAGGTCATGGCAAATTCGAATTGTCCACATGAATGCATGTGAATCGAGACCGGAACGGCGCCCTTCCCAGGCTCCGTTTGCCCGGCTTCGTCCGCTCGACTCCAAAGGAGACTGACATGACCACGATCGATTTCGCCACCGAGACCTCGCGCATCACCTCGCGTCCGGCCGTTGCGACGCGCGTGGCCAACGCTCTCCTCAACGCCTACCAGGCCTGGAAAAATCGCCGCGCCTTCTATCGCCTTGGCGAGATGTCGGACGCCGAACTCGCCGACATCGGCCTGACGCGCGCCGACCTCCATGTCGCCATCGATGTGCCGTTCGGCGCCGATCCGACCGTGAAGCTGCGTTCGATCGCGAGCGATCGAGCCGACACGATCGAAAATCTCGCCCGCCAGGTAGCGTGATTTGTTTCGGCTGCCGTGAACCTTTTTCAGGCTCGCGGCAACCAAGGAGTATAGCAGGCTCCCCACTCCCTGCCGGATCCCCGCCGGCCAGCCTGCACACTGGCCCGGTCCTCCCAGGATCGGGCTTTTCTTTTTAAATCAGGCGAAAGCCAGCTTTCGTGACGGCCTCGGTATCGACCTGCCAAGGTCGTTCGCGGCTTCTATCCAGGACGCTATGGCATCTTGAACGTTCGCGATCGCTTCTTCAGGAGTGTCGCCGTCACTTATGCAGCCCGGCAAATCAGGTACAAACGCAGAAAATCCGCCGCCGTCTTCTGCAGCAAGCGGCGCGATGACGACCGGGTATTCAAGTCTGTCCGTCATGTCTCTTCGCCTCGTCGATGAATGCCACGAGTTTCCGAATATATACGGGTTTGATTGGGCGTTTGAAAGGCACGGTCAGAATGTCGGTCATTGCCGGATGATAAACCTTGTAGTGCGATCCACCGGATCTCGGCGGCATACAGTGAACGCCCGCCTCATCGCACGCGGCTTTCACATGCGCTATTGACCAGTCGCCACGAGGGTTGCGGCGCATCTGCTCGAGTCTTTTGCCCATAAGGATATCGACCCGAATGCCGGCCAACTATCGCCGGTCCATATCCCGCTTGAACTGGTCGAAGATCGTTTCCACGCCCTTCTGATAGTCGTCGCGCTGTTGGGCGCCGGTCTCGAACATCTTGCCGAAAATATCGTCGAACGGGTTGCGTGGCCTGCCGCTCGGATTGGTCTGCGGCTGTGGCGCCTGGCGCTGCTGCGGCGCCTGTCGCGGCTGGGGTGCTTGCGGCTGCTGCGGTGCCGGCTGCCCACTTGGCTGTCCACCGGGCAGGCCGAAACCGCCACCACCACCTTGCCGCATCATCTCCTCGAAGATCTTGCCCAGCGGGTTGTCGCCGTAAGGGCTCTGCGTCTGTTGCGGTTGCGTCCGGCCTTGTGGCTGCTGTGCCGCGCCACCGCCGAACATGTCCTGCAGCACCTTGCCGAGTGGATTGTCGCCGTAGGGGTTGGGCGCCGGCTGCGGCTGGCTTTGCGGCTGTTGGGCGCCGCCGCCGAACATGTCCTGCAGCACTTTGCCGAGCGGGTTCTCGCCATAAGGATTGGGTGCCGGCTGCGGCGCCGGCTGCGCGCCGCCGCCAGCCTGTCGCATCATCTGTTCGATGATCTCGCCGAGCGGATTGCTGCCACCGCCGAAGCCGCCGGCGGCCTGCATCTGGCCCCCCATCAACTGGTCTGTCGTCTGCTTGAACAGTCCGCCCATCACCATCGAGGCGATGGCCGGGAGCATCTGCTGCAGGATCTGCTGGCTGACGCCGGTCGCCTGCGCGGCCTGGCTGGCCACGGCGCGCGACAGCTCCTTCGAGCCGAACAGATGACCCAGAATGCCATTGCCCTCATTGAGGCCTTGCGGCGAGAAGGCCCTGGTCGCGTCCTCGAAATATTTGGCGTGCTGGCCGCTTGCCATTGCCGTCATGAAGGCGCCGAGCCCATAGGGGTCCGCGGTGTTGCGCTGCAGCCCTTGCGAGAAAGCGGGCAGCAATGCGGCGACCGCGGCCTGCGTCTGCTGCATCGAAAGCCCGTACTGCTGGGCAAGCGCTTGCATGCCGTTGCCGTTCTGCGCCTGCGCCAATATGTCGAACAAGGTGGGCATCGGTTTCTCCTCCGGGAAATCCTCGAGGGAGAGCCTAGTTCGTTTCGATGTTCGATTGAAGCGGCTTTTGCCGCTGCTCAAGGCGCGCAGTTAATACGCATACTCCATGAACACCGGCTCGATCGAACCGCCCCAGCGCGTGTGGTAGGCTGAGAGCATTTCCTCGGCGCTGGTGGTGCCGCGCGCGACCACCTCGTCCAAAGTGTTGAGGAACGAGGTCTCGTCATAGCCGTCGCGGTTCTTCTTGCCGCGGTTCTTCAGGCCCATGCGTGAAATGGCCATCACATCGCGGGCGATCTCGCGCAGCGTGGTGTTGCGGAAGGGCGCGGAAATGCCTTGCTCCGGCACCGCATTGCGCATCGCCAGCGTTTCTTCATAGGTCCAGCTCGAGGTGAGCGCCTCGGCGGCGTCGAGTGCTGCCTCGTCATAGAGCAGCCCGACCCAGAAGGCCGGCAGCGCGCAGATGCGCCGCCACGGTCCGCCATCGGCGCCGCGCATTTCAAGGAAGCGCTTCAGCCGTACGTCCGGAAACAGCGTCGACAGATGGTTCGCCCAATCGCCTATCGTCGGCAGGCCGTCCGGCACCTCATTGCGGGCAGCGCCGGCCATGAACTGTCGGAAGGTGATATGCGTCATGTCGTGATAGTGGCCGTCGCGGATGACGAAATACATCGGCACGTCGAGCGCCCATTCGACATAGTCGGCAAAGCCGAACTCGGGCGAGAAGCAGAATTCGAGCAGGCCCGAACGCTGGTTGTCGGTGTCACGCCAGATGTCGCCGCGCCAGCTCTGCAGCCCGTTCGGCCGGCTATCGGTGAACGGCGAGTTGGCAAACAGCGCTGTCGACAGCGGCTGCAATTTCAGCGACACCTGCATCTTGCGGCGCATGTCGGCCTCGCTCTCGAAGTCGAGGTTCACCTGGATGGTACAGGTGCGGTACATCATGTCGAGACCCTTGGTGCCGACCTTGGGCATGTAGCGGGTCATGATCTCGTAGCGCGATTTCGGCATTTTCGGCGTCTCGGCCAGCGACCATTTCGGGCTGCCGCCGAGGCCAAGGAAGCGGATGCCCATCGGCTCGGCGATCTCGCGCACCTGCGCCAGATGGGCATTGCCCTCGCGGCAGGTCTGATGGATCGACTCCAGCGGCGCGCCCGACAGTTCGAACTGGCCGCCCGGCTCCAGCGAGATGGCGCCCTGTCCGGTCGGTTCGACCAGGCCGATGATGCGGCCATCATCGATGATCGGATCCCAGCCGAGCTTGTGCTGCATGCCTTCGAGGATGGCGCGGATGCCGCGCTCGCCGCCATAGGGCACCGGCGCGTTGCCGTCGACATAGAAGGGAAACTTCTCGTGCTCGGTGCCGATGCGCCACTTGTCGCGCGGCTTGTTGCCTTCGGCCAGATGCTCGACCAGTTCGTCGAAGTCTTCGATCGGTCGGAAATCGGTAGTATCGCGCGCCATTGGGGCCCCCTCTGCGGCTCTCGGAAGACCGCCGGCGCTAGATGGACGAAATGTCAGTAGACGATCAAGCGAAAAATCCTGAGCCACAGGTCAACAGGAATTGAACGTGACCGCCGCGCCCGTCCCTTGCAATAGGCGAAGTCTCACCAGTCTCCGATCGTTGCCTGCATCACGGCAAACGCAGCCACCGCCGCCGTATCGGCGCGCAGGATGCGTGGTCCGAGCGGAATGGAGGTGACGAAGGGCAGGGCGCGCAGCATCTTGCGCTCCTCCTCGGAAAATCCGCCTTCCGGTCCGACCAGCAGCCCAAGCTTCTTTTCCTTGATCGCCCGCAGCGCCGGCAAAGGATTGTTGGTCKAGGCGTCCTCGTCGCAGAAGATCAGCCGCCGTTCCTTGTCCCAGCCGGAGAGCAGGCGCTCGAATTTTTCCGCTTCTCGCATTTCCGGCACCGCCAGTATGCCGCATTGTTCGGCTGCCTCGACGACATTGGCGCGCAGACGGTCGATGGAGGGCTTTGCAACTTGCGTGTGCTGGGTGATCACCGGCTGCAGGATGCCGGCGCCCATCTCCACCGCCTTCTGCACGAGATAGTCGAGCCGGCCTTGCTTCAGCGGCGCGAAGCAATAGATCAGATCGGGCAGCGGCGGCTGCGGCCTCTGCGAGG
Organism: Mesorhizobium sp. P2_F5; assembly: GCF_056403715.1. Taxonomy (NCBI): domain Bacteria; kingdom Pseudomonadati; phylum Pseudomonadota; class Alphaproteobacteria; order Hyphomicrobiales; family Phyllobacteriaceae; genus Mesorhizobium; species Mesorhizobium sp. P2_F5. The sequence continues at coordinate 31,825 of NZ_JBFUEY010000036.1, forward strand.
CCAGCACCTTCAGCCGCACCGCCTTCTTCGACTTGGCGGCGATCGCCGCCGACCACTCGCCGTCGCGGCCGTTAAAGACCAGGATCTCGGCGCCTTCGCCAAGTCGCAGCACATGCATCAAATAATGACTCTGCTGCTGGCCGGCATCGAATTCGATACCTGCTGCGAGATCGTCCGGCACGAACAGCCGCTGCATCTTGTAATTGGCGCGCATCGCCGAGGAATGGGCGAGGCGGTGCCTGGCGTCAAGCCTCGGCGGAAGGATGCCACACCGGTTCAAAGCCCTGCCGCAACACCGAAACGGTCGTGGCCGGTGTGAGCAGGCGCAGTGGCCGCCCGCGAAGGGTGTCGAAGGCCGCCGGAATGCCATAGCCCGCGAACGACCAGGACAGCGCCTTGCCGCCGCGCAGCGCGTATGCGGTGCCGCCATCTGCGATCATCGCTCCATCCGGCAATCCGGCAAGCTCTTCCACGGTGACATCAGGTGGCTTGCCGCCCGAAGCCAACCTCTCCTTGTGCAGGCGCTTGTCGACCATTGGCGCGCGCGGCTCGGTTACGCCGAAGGCTTTGCTGAAGCGGCTGACAAAATCCGTGGCTCGCTCACGCCGGCAGTAGAAACAGGGCCGGTGCCCGGCTGCCAGTGCCGTCACCTCGTCGAGGAAGAACAGCTCGGTCCAGCCGGCCTTGCCCTCCGGCCGATTGCGGCCCATCGGCTCGCGCCGCACATTGCGGAGCTTGCAGACACAGATGATCCAGGCAGGGAGGGCCCAGCGCTTTTTCAGCAGCGTCTTCGTCTCCGGGTCGTGGATGATGCCGCGATTGCCGGTGAACAGCCCGCGTTCCGGCACGGCATGTATAGCGCCGAACGGATCGACCCGGTTTTGCAGTGGCATAGCTCTCTCCCGAATGCACATCTTGGCTGCAATGCAGACGACATGATATCGCTCGTCGTGTCATTTCATGTCAGCAGGGTTTGCGATGCGGGTGCTGGTGGTCCAGAATTACGACAATACCGGCCTCGGTCAGGTCGGTGCGGCGCTTGCCGAAGCCGGCGCCGATCTCGACCTGCGCCGACCCTACAAGGGCGATCCGCTGCCGGACGACGCGACCGGGCACGATGCCATGGTGATGCTGGGCGGTGGCCAGAACGCGCTGGCCGACGATGACTATCCCTATTTTCCGGCGCTGCTCGAACTGACCCGCGATTTCGCCGCCAAGGATCGCTCCGTGCTCGGCATCTGCCTCGGCAGCCAGCTGGTTGCCCGCACCTTCGGCGGCGAGAACAAGATCGGCGGCGCCTCGGAATTCGGCTGGCACAAGGTGTCGCTGACGCCGGACGCCAGGACCGATCCCGTGCTCGCAGCACTCCCCCAGGATTTCCCCATCTTCGAATGGCACGACGACACCTTCGCACTGCCTGAAAATGCGGTGCGGCTCGCGGGCAGCGAAATTGCCGAGAACCAGGCATTCCGCATCGGCCGCGCCGTCTACGGCTTCCAGTTCCATTTCGAGGCCGACCGGCCGATGGTGAAGGACTGGAGCACATCCTTCGCACCGCTCATTGCGGAGCGCCATCCCGACTGGCACGACCGGCTCGATGGCGAAATGGCCTGCAACGGCGCGGACGCCGATGCCGCCGGCCTCGCCATTGCCCGCGCCTGGGTGGCAACGATCTGAGCCTGACCGCTGGGCGGAAGCCAGCCGTTGCATAATTGGCACGCGGCGGCGAATCCGCCGGGGACAACATCTTTCATCCTTGGTTTGTGGCCGAACGCTATCCTACAAGGCGCGCGCTCTGCATCGGCAATGCAACCGCGATGAACCTTCTGTGTGATCCGCGCGACACACCGCCGATACAGAATCGACCTACAAGCGTGAAATCGTCGAAACTTTGAGACGAATTCTCCGTTTCAACGCATTGGTAACCGCCTCGTGCCCAGATGCAGGAAGCTCAACAAGAGATGACGTCCGTGAAAGCAGCGCTTTTGTCCTTTGTCATGCTGTCTGCAATCGTGCTGTGCGGTCTCGGCATATATTCCGCCGATGCAGCCAACAACCATCAAGCCGTCGACGGCTACGGCGTCACCGCCGCGCTCCGCTAAAACGCTTTTCCCTGTACAGTCAGGATACGCTTGTCCGCGCCGTCTACGGCGAGCGCGCTGAGCATGCCTGACTGCCAGGCGAGCGTGTCGACATTGACGCGGTTCGGCATCACCTCGGCCTCCGGCACCGGTGTGTGGCCGTGCACGATCACCTTCGGGTAAAGCCCTGGATGGTTGTGGAAGACGTCGCGTATCCAGACCAGATCCTGCGGGCTCTGGCTTTCCAGCGGCACGTCAGGCCTGATGCCGGCATGGCAGAAGAAGAAATCGCCTGATATCAGTGACAATTGCAGCGACTGCAAGAAGTCGACATGGGCTTGCGGCACAGCATTGACCAGTGCCTGGTGTCCCCGCCGTACCGCCTCGGCCTTGCCGAACCAGCTTGCGTCCCCCGTCAGGTCAACGCCATAGGACTGCGCTGTCTGCACGCCGCCATAGCGCATGAACAGTCCATCCGGGTCGGGTACGTCGAGAAAATCGAGGAAGCCGATATCGTGGTTGCCGGCCAGCATCAAATTGCGCGGATCGCGCTTTTGCGCCGCGATCAGGAAATCGATGACGCCCTTGGAGTCTGGCCCGCGGTCGACATAGTCGCCGAGGTGGACGATGCGCCAGTCGGCGGCCGGCTTGTATTCGAGCTCGCTCTCGATGCGGCGGTGCATGGCTGCGAGCAAGTCGTGCCGGCCATGCACGTCGCCGATCGCATAAAGGCGCATGCCGTTGGGCGCGCGTGCGTCGAGGTAATGGATGCCGGTCTCGGTCAAGGCTGGCGTCGTCTCCGTGATCCCAGCGAGGCTAGGGCCAATCGGTGAACAAGACCCTATCGCCGCAACTGGCCCTTGCCCATGTCTGTCACCAGGCGCTTGCCGCACAGTGCCAGCGTGATGTCCATCTCCTTGCGGATGATCTCCAGCGCCAGGGTCACCCCTTCCTTGCCCATGGCGCCGAGGCCATACAGGAAGGGACGGCCGATATAGGTGCCCTTGGCGCCGAGGCAGAGTGCCTTGAGCACGTCCTGGCCCGAGCGGATGCCGCCATCCATATGCACCTCGATCCTGTCGCCGACGGCATCGGCGATTTCTTCCAGCGCCATGATCGACGACGATGCACCGTCAAGCTGCCGCCCGCCATGGTTGGAAACGACAATGGCGTCGGCGCCGGTCTTGACCGCCATCAGCGCGTCCTCCTTGTCGAGAATGCCCTTCAGGATCAGCTTGCCGCCCCAGCGTTCCTTGATCCAGGCGACGTCCTTCCACGACAGCTGCGGGTCGAACTGCTCGTTTGTCCACGAGCCCAGCGACGAGACGTCGCCGACGCCCTTGGCATGGCCGACAATGTTGCGGAAGGTACGTCGCTTGGTGCCGGCAATGCCCATCAGCCAACGCGGCCGCATGGCAATGTTGGCAATGTTGGCGAGCGTCATCTTGGGCGGCGCAGACAGCCCGTTGCGGATATCCTTGTGGCGCTGTCCCAGGATCTGCAGGTCGAGCGTCAGCACCAGCGCCGAGCATTTCGCCGCCTTCGCCCTGTCGATCAGGTTGAGCACGAAATCCTTGTCGCGCAGCACGTAGAGCTGAAACCAGAACGGTTTCTTCGTCACCGAGGCGACATCCTCGATCGAGCAGATGCTCATCGTCGACAGCGTGAACGGCACGCCGAATTCTTCCGCCGCTTGCGCCGCCAGCATCTCGCCATCGGCATGCTGCATGCCTGTCAGGCCCGTCGGGGCAAGCGCCACCGGCATCGCCACGGTCTGCCCGATCATGGTCGATTCCAGCGAGCGGTTGCTCATGTCGACCAGCACGCGCTGACGGAATTTTATCTTCTGGAAGTCTTCCTCGTTGGCGCGGTAGGTGCTTTCGGTCCAGGCACCGGAATCGGCATAGTCGAAGAACATCTTCGGCACCCGCCGGCGCGCCAGATCCTTGAGATCGCCAATGGTGAGGATATCGCTCATGGGTAGTCCCTCGTTAGCCTGTCGTCTTCAAGCCGTCGCCGGCGTCGGAGCGCTGCTTGAGCCTGAGCCGCGACACGCGCTGCCAGTCGCCGCTGCGTTCGGCCTCGAGCATCGAGCGCTCGACATAGGAGATGTGGTCCATCGCCGCCTGGCGGGCAGCTGAGGGATCGCCGGCCTTCACCGCTTTGTAGATCGCCCGGTGCTGGGCAAGCAGCGCCTCGCGGGCGCCGGGCACGGTGAACACCAGAAGTCGGTTCTGGAACACGCCTTCCGACAACAGCCGGTAGCAGGAGCGTAACGTGTGCAGGAGGATGATGTTGTGCGCGCATTCGCAGACAGCGTGGTGGAACTCGACGTCGATCTCCGCCTCGTCGTCGAAATCGCCGGTGCGATGCGCCTCGTCCATGCGCGCCATGATGCGGTCGAGCAGCGCAATGTCGTCTGGTGTCGCGCGCCGCGCCGCATATTCGGCCGCGACGCCTTCGATCTCGCGGCGGTATTCCAGATAGTCGGTCACGGCCTTGCGGTGCATGGAGATGAGGTCGGTCACCGGCTTGGTGAACAATTGGCCGATGACATCGGCGACATGGGTGCCGCCGCCGGCCTTGGTGGTCAACAGCCCGCGCCCCTCCAGTGCCTTCAGCGCATCGCGCAGGATCGGCCGCGACACGTCGAACTGGCGCGCCAGCTCACGCTCGCTGGGCAGCCGGTCGCCAGTGCGCAGCACGCCTTCAAGGATCAGGCTTTCAATCTGCTGCACCACCTCGTCGGCGGTGCGCGAATGCTCGATCCTGGAGAAAATATCGCTCAACGGGGCGCCTGGGAAATCCTGCCTGGAGCATGATGCCGAAAAGTGTGAAGCGGTTTTCGGGACGACATCATGCTCTACTTCTTCGATCGAGAGTCGGATGATTTCAGGTCAATTCGATCTGAAATCATCCGGCTCTTGTGTCGCGCAGATTAAAGCCAGTGTCGCCAACTGGTCAAATTATTTATCCAATTCGCACGGCGCGGTCGCTTTCCGCACCGCGCTGGCGAAATCGCATCGGCTAAACTTTGCTGTTTACGCGCCTCTTCGATTGTCTCAAGAGGACGCGACAACACGAAGGGTCGAGAACAGGGGGACCAGCCGTGTCGGACGAGACGTCCAACCTCGAATTCCAGCCGCGCGCCCAGGGCAGCGTGATGGGCTTCCCCGCGCATGAGGGGCGGCCCGGCGCGCTTGGCGAGGTCCATGCCCGGCCGCATCCGCTGATCGACAAGCCGCGCGTGCTGGTGCAGCTTGCCTTCATGACCGAGGGCGGCTCCGGCGTCGACATGGCCGTGCTCTCCGAACTGTCGCGGCGCCTCGGCATCGCCGCACCCGACCGCCATGCCCGCCACCACGCCATGAAATGGGGCAAGGGCACGCTGCGCTGGGAGCGGCACACCGAATTCTCGACCTATCTGTGGGAAGGGCCGCTTGCCGAAAGCAACAGGGCGCAGGAGGACTCTCCCTTCGGCAACGGCTTTTCGCCGCCCGGAACGGTTATTTCCGGGATAAGGCTCGAAATCCGCAAATGGACGCAGGCAAGCGAGAAGCTGATCGTCGGCTTCGACCCGACCAGCCTGTGCTATTCGCTGGTCGAGCGCGGCAACGCGGCAATCATCACCGACTTTCGCCAGGATGGCGACGGCCTGACCCGCATCCTTGTTCTGGATCGCGGCCTCACGCCGGCGCGGACCGGCGCGCTGTCGCAGCGGCTGATCGACGTCGAGACTTACCGCACGCTCGCCATGCTCGGCCTGCCGCTGGCGCTGACGTTGTCCGGACGCGCCCGCCGCATCGAAGACCGGCTGGCGCAGACCACGCTGGAAATGAAGGTGACCGAGACCCGCGACAGCCAGACGCTGCTCGCCGACCTGACCGAGCTTGCCGCCGAACTCGAGGCCGATGCCGCCTCCAGCCTCTATCGCTTCGGCGCCAGCCGCGCCTATGACGGCATCGTTGTCGAGCGGCTTGAGGCGCTGGAGGAAGAGGCGGTGCCTGGTTACGACACGTGGGGCGGCTTCCTGCAGCGCCGCGTAGCACCGGCCATGCGCACCTGCCGTTCGGTCGAGGAGCGCCAGGCCAACCTGTCGCGAAAACTCACCCGCGCCACCACGCTGCTGCGCACCTGGGTCGATGTCGAGGTTGAAAAGCAGAACCGCGATTTGCTGGCCTCGATGAACAATCGCGCCCGGCTGCAACTGCGCCTGCAGCAGACGGTGGAAGGCCTCTCCGTCGCCGCCGTCTCCTACTATGTCGTCGGCTTGATCTCCTATCTCGCCAAGGGCGCCTCGATCTTCGGCCATGCCTTTGCGCCTGAAGTCGTCACCGCCGCCGCGGTGCCGGTCGCCATCCTGCTGGTCTGGTGGGGTGTACGCCGCGTGCGGCGGATGCATTCCGAGCCGGCGAAACATCCGGGCGAGTAATCTCCCCCCTTGAGGGGGAGATGTCGCCAAAGGCGACAGAGGGGGTCGCATCGCGTGAAGCGCTAGCCTCTTTTCGCGACGGAAGAAGACGTCGGCGCTC
>NZ_JBFUEY010000037.1:0-61120 GCF_056403715.1 Mesorhizobium sp. P2_F5
CCGACTTCGTCGCTGCCTACAACTTCGCCCGCAGGCTCAAGACCCTCAAAGGCCTCACGCCCTACGAGTTCATTTGCAAGGCATGGGCTGCACAGCCAGAACGCTTCAAGCTTGATCCGCTCCAGCAAATGCCGGGACTAAACAACTAGAGCGTTTCCCCGTTTCACGGAAACGGCGAACCGCTCTAGCCCTTTGTTTTTACGCAATTCCGGACGGAAAACCGCGCACACTTTTCCTGGAATTGCTCTAGATATCGGTTTCGGTCTTCAGTGGCCGGGTCATCAATGCCGTCACAGCCTGCCGAATGGTGATCGTGCCATCCAGTATCGCCGACACTGCCGCGATGATCGGGGCGTCGATGTCGCGCTCGGTGGTGATGCGGGCGGCGATTGCCGCTGTCGGCACGCCTTCGGCCAGCGGCAGGCCGGCCAGGGGTTTGCCTTGTCCCAAGGCCAAGCCGTAGGCGAAATTGCGCGATTGGGCGGACGAGCAAGTGAGCAGCAAATCGCCGAGGCCGGAAAGCCCCATCAGCGTTTCCGGCCTGGCGCCGAAGGACGCACCGATGCGGCGCAGTTCGACGAAGCCGCGCGTCACCATGGCGGCCTGTGCGCTGGCGCCGAGCCCGGCGCCGGTGACCGCACCGGCGGCGATGGCAAAGACATTCTTCAAGGCGCCGCCGATTTCGACGCCGATCAAATCGTCGCTGGAATAGCAGCGCAGGTTTTGCGCCGAAAAGCGGCCGGCAAGCTCGGCCGCCAAGGCATCGTCGCGGGCGGCGACCACGACAGCGGTCGGCAGACCCCTGGCGACATCGGTGGCAAAGCTCGGACCGGACAGGGCCGCGACCGGAGCGCCCGGCAGGATGTCCGCGACGATTGCCGACAGCAGCGCGCCGGTGTCGCGTTCGATACCCTTGGCGCAGAGAACCAGCGGGACGCCTTGCGGCATATGGGGCTTTGCCGTCGTCAGCATGGCGCGCAGCGCTTGCGCCGGCGCTACCGCCAGCACGCAATCGGCGTCGTCAAGGGCTGTGGCGATATCGCTGGTCGCCACGATGCCGGGCTCGATGGCGATGCCGGGGAGATAACGCGGGTTCTCGCCGCGGCGGATCGCGGAAACCGTTTCTTCATCGCGGGCGTAGAGCCTGACATCGTGACCGGCGCGCAGTATGGCTAGCGCCAGCGCGGTGCCCCAGGCGCCGCCGCCGAGCACGGCGACGCGCCAGCCGGTCTTATCTGTTGTCTTGCTGGCGCTCATGCTTTCGCTCCGCGCCGGCCGGAGCCGACCATTGGCGCCGAAATGCCGTCCAGCGGCCAGCGCGAGCGCGGCACGAAATCGAAGCCGTTTTCCTCGGCCATGCCCGCCCGCCATCGCTCGATGCCTGCCCAGGCGATCATCGCTGCATTGTCGGTGCATAGTTTCAGCGGCGGCGCGACAAAGGCGAAGCCGGCCTCGGCGCACTGCTTCTGCAGCGTCGCCTTGATCGTGCTGTTGGCGGCGACGCCGCCGGCAACGACCAGGGAGGGCGTGGCCTTATCCGGAAACTCCTGGCGGAAGCGGGCAAGCGCGCGTGAAACGCGGTCGCCCAGCGCATCGGCCACCGCCGCCTGGAACGAGGCGCAGATGTCGGCGACGTCCTGCTCGCTCAGCGGCTGGATGGCTGTTGCGGCCTGGCGTACGGCGGTCTTGAGGCCGGAGAAGGAGAAATCAGGCTGCGCCGAGCCTTTCATCGGCCGTGGAAAGGCAAAGCGCGTCGCATCGCCCGTGGCCGCAGCTTTCTCGACATTCGGACCGCCGGGATAGGGCAGGCCAAGCATTTTCGCCGTCTTGTCGAAAGCTTCGCCGAGCGCATCGTCGATGGTGGTCGCCCAGCGCTGGTAGTCGCCGACGCCGCGCACGGCGACGATCTGGGTGTGACCACCGGAGACCAGTAGCAGCAGATACGGAAAGTCGAGCCCGTCGGTCAGCCTTGCGGTCAGCGCGTGGCCTTCGAGATGGTTGATGGCGATCAGCGGCTTGCCGGCCGCCGCGGCAATCGCCTTGGCCGTCATCAGGCCGACGATCAGCCCGCCGACCAGGCCGGGGCCGGCGGTGGCGGCAATGGCGTCAATGTCGGCAAGCGTTGTGCCCGAATCGGCAAGGGCTGCCTCGACAATGCCGTCCAGCGCCTCGACATGGGCGCGCGCGGCAATCTCCGGCACGACGCCGCCAAAGGCGGCATGCTCCTCGATCTGGCTGAGCACGATGTTGGACGAAATCACCGGCGCGGAAGCGCCATCCAGCGTCACCACGCTGGCGGCGGTCTCGTCACAACTCGTCTCAATGCCCAGAACGCGGATCAATTCGTCGCTGTCTCCAGAGATTGTGTCGCCGGACTTTCCTAGTTAGTAGAGGCGGGCCTCGTTAGGGAGAGTGCCGGAAACGCAAAGCTAGCCGGGGGTTATCACGGACCGCGCGCCATGCAAACTTTGAAAATCGGAACACGCGGCAGCCCGCTGGCCTTGGCGCAGGCGCATGAAACGCAAGCGCGGCTGATGGAAGCGCACGGCATGCCGGCGGAAGCGTTCGAGGTCGTCGTCATCTCGACCAGCGGCGACCGCATCCAGGACCGGCCGCTGTCGGAAGCCGGCGGCAAGGGGCTGTTCACCAAGGAGATTGAAGAGGCGCTGCTGGCCGGCACGATCGACATCGCCGTCCATTCCTCCAAGGACATGCCGACGGTGCTGCCGGATGGGCTTGAGCTTTCCGCCTTCCTGCCGCGTGAGGATGCGCGCGATGCCTTTATCGGCAAGGCGGCGAAAAGGATCATCGACCTGCCGCAGGGCGCCAAGGTCGGCTCGTCATCGCTGCGGCGCCAGGCGCTGATCCGGCGCATGCGGCCGGACCTCGATGTCGTGATGTTCCGCGGCAATGTGCAGACCAGGCTGCGTAAACTGGAAGAAGGCGTCGCCGAAGGCACTATCCTCGCCCATGCCGGGCTGAAACGGCTCGGGCTCGGCCACGTCATTACCGATCTGATGCCGCTCGATGCCTTTCCGCCGGCGCCGGGGCAAGGCGCGATCGGCATCGAGACCCGCATTGGCGACAGCAAGGTCGAAAAGATGCTGGTGGCCATCCACGACGTGCCAACGGGCCAGGCGCTGGCCTGCGAGCGCGCCTTCCTGGCGGCGCTCGACGGCTCTTGCCGCACGCCGATCGCCGGCTATGCGACCGTAGCGGGCGGAAAATTGGTTTTCGCCGGGCTGATCATTTCGCCCGATGGCACGCAATCGCATGAGGTCAAGGCCGAAGGCCTGGCGCTGGATGCCGCTGACATCGGCACGGACGCTGCCAGGATGGTACGGGTCAAGGCCGGCGAAACCTTCTTCGACGGCTGGGTCTGACATGCGTGTCCTGGTGACGCGGCCACAACCCGGGGCATCGCGTACCATGCGACGGCTGCAGGAGCTGGGATTTGAGCCGATTCTTTTGCCATTGACCGAAACGGTGGCGCTGCCAGTCGCTGCAAACGCCGAAGGCGACAACGTCGCGGCTGTTGCAATCACCAGCGCCAATGCCGTTCGCCATGCGCCGAAAGAGCTCATCGCCGCGCTTGCTGCCTTGCCTTGCCACGCCGTCGGCCACAGGACGGCTGAAGCGGCGCGTGCGGCAGGGTTTTTGTCGGTCAGTGAGGGGCCGGGCGACGCCGATAAGCTTGCGGAAGCGATTGGCGCCGGCCTTTCCGGCAAGGCGATCGTCTATCTCTGCGGGCTTGTGCGGTTTCCGGCCTTCGAGACGCGGCTGCGGGAGGCCGGGGTCGAGGTCCGCCCCATCGAGACCTATGATACGATTTCGCTCGACTATTCCGACGATGAAATCCGTACGCGCCTGTCCGATCAGGCGGTCAATGCGGTGCTGCTCTATTCAGCCAAGGCGGCGGCGGCGTTGCACGCCTTGGCCAACCGTGCGGAACTGCGCGATCTCTTTGAAACCACGCGAATTTTTGCCCTGTCCGAGCGCATCGCATCGTCGCTTGGCGGTGGCGCCGGCAAAAAAATTCAGGTTGCGCGGGAACCGCGGGAGGAGGCGCTGCTTGAGCTGTTGCGTGACGGCGACTGAGCCCCGTGTCATCACGCCGCCCCTTTTCACCTGATGATGATGTGCTAGACCACTTTTCAAACCATCACGCGCCATCGGGCGCCCAGACGAAGCAGGATTGCGGAGCCCAGGCATGGTCAAGACGCCGAAGATGCGACATTCGAAAAATCGCCGCGAGCCGGTGACCATCGAACTCGAGCCCGGCGCCGTCTCGCGCATTGTCGACGCGGATGCCGCCAATGCGGATGAAGTCGAGGCCCCGGCCGATTCGGTTACGGCCGAGGAAGCGGCTACCATGGCCGATGCGCAGGCGGAGACGCCTGACGAGCCCGTTCATGCCGACCAGGCCGATCTCGAGCCGTGGGAGCATTCCGACGCTGCCGCGCCGGAGAGCGATGCCAAAGCGTCCGCCCAAGCCGAGCAGCCTTATCCCGCCGCCTCGGACGCGCCACCGCGCGCCAGGACCTCCGATTACAGTTTCGAGGATGCCTCGCCCAAGCCGAGTGCACCTAAGGAAACGCCAAAGACAGCCGGGAACCAGCCCATGGCAGCGCAGCCGAAGCGCACGAGCGGTATTGCTGCCGGCATCATTGGCGGTGTCATTGCGCTGGCCGCCGCCGGCGGGCTACAGTTTGCCGGCGTACTCGGCACTCCGGGGTCGGGCGGTGGCGCGGTCTCGCTCGACGGCGTCAATGGCGAGATCGCCTCGCTGAAGAGCGAAATCGCCGACCTCAGGGAAGCCGGCGGCAATGGCAATGCGGCGGCCAAGGTCGACGGGCTGTCGTCGGCGCTGGATCAGGTGAAAGCCGATGTCGCATCGCTGAAATCGGCGGTCGAAAAAGGCGGCGCCGGCGACAATGCCGGGCTTGCCGCGCTTGGCGACAAGGTCAAGCAGATAGAGACGGCCGTCGCCGCCCTCGGCCAGGCTGGCAGCACGGCGCCGGTCGATCTCGCGCCGCTCAACGAAAAGCTTTCGAGTCTCGATGCGCTGGTGAAATCGGCCGACGAGGCGGCCAAGGCGCAGGAAGGCAAGATCGCTGCACTTGAACAGTCGGTGACGCAGCTCTCCGGCAAGGTCGATGCGCAGGCCTCGCAGCCGAAGATCGCAATGGCCATCGCCGCTTCGGCCCTGAAGGCGGCGCTCGACCGCGGCGCGCCGTTCGCCGCCGAGTTGGAGACGTTCGCGGCGATCTCGCCCGATGCGCCGCAGATTGCAGCGCTGCGTCCCTATGCCGAAAAGGGCGTACCGACCCGCACCGAAATCGCCGGCGAGGCCGATGCTGCCGCCAATGCGATGGTCGCTGCCGCGACGCCGGTCGACGAAAATGCCGGCTTCTTCCAGAACCTTTTGTCGAGCGCCGAATCGCTGGTCAAGGTGCGGCCGATCGGCGCCGTCGAAGGCGCCGGCGCGCCCGAAACCGTGGCGCGCATGGAGGTGGCGGTCAATCAGGGCGATTACGCCAAGGCGCTCAGCGAATATGCGACGCTTCCGGATGCGGTCAAGGCGGCGGGCGTCGACTTTGCCGGCAAACTGAAGGCACGCATCGAGGTCGAGACGCAGGTCGACGCGCTGATTGCGGGCGCGATGAAGGCATGAGGACGACACGATGATCCGCATTCTCATCTTCCTCGCCGCCGTCTTCGCGCTCGGCCTCGGCTTTGCCTGGCTGGCCGACCGGCCCGGCGAGATGGTCGTCACCTTCAACGGCTACCTGTATCAGGTCAGCCTGATGGTGGCGGCGGTGGCCATCGTTGCCGTCGTCGCCGCGGTGATGATCGTCTGGTGGTTGATCAAGTCGCTGTGGAACAGCCCCTACACGATCTCGCGCTATTTTCGCGTGCGCCGCCGCGACCGCGGCTACCAGGCGCTGTCGACCGGCATGATCGCCGCCGGCGCCGGCGACGGCGCACTGGCGCGCAAGAAGACCAAGGAAGCGGCCAAGCTGATCCGCTCGGACCAGGAACCGCTGATCCATCTGCTCGAGGCGCAGGCCTCGCTGCTCGAAGGCGACCATGAGGGCGCGCGCGAAAAGTTCGAGGCCATGCTCGACGATCCCGAAATGCGGCTGCTCGGCCTGCGCGGGCTCTATCTCGAAGCCGAACGGCTCGGCGACCGCAACGCGGCGCGCCACTATGCCGGCCGCGCCGCTGCCGTGGCGCCGCAACTGGCCTGGGCCGCGGAATCGACGCTGGAGGACCTGACCGGGCGCGGCGACTGGGACGGCGCGCTGAAGCTGGTCGAGGCGCAGAAGTCGACGCGGCAAATCGAGCGCGATGCCGCCAACCGCCGCCGCGCCGTGCTTTTGACCGCCAAGGCGCAGGCGCTGACCGACAGCGATCCCAACGCGGCCAAGACAGCCGCGCTCGAGGCCAACAAGCTGGCGCCCGATTTTGCACCTGCCGCGGTTGCGGCCGCGAACCTGCTGTTCAAGCAGAATGATGTTCGCAAGGGCTCGAAGATTCTCGAAGCGGCGTGGAAGGCCGAGCCGCATCCGGAAATATCGGAGCTCTACACCCATGCAAGGCCGGGCGATGCGGTGGTTGACCGCCTCAACCGGGCGAAGAAGCTGCAGGAGCTGAAGCGCAACAACGCCGAATCGTCGATGACGGTGGCGCGCGCCGCGCTCGACGCGCAGGATTTTTCCACCGCCCGCCGCGAGGCGGAAGCGGCGATCCGCATGGATCGCCGGGAAGGCGCTTACCTGCTTCTGGCAGACATCGAGGAGGCCGAGACCGGCGACCAGGGCAAGATCAGGCAATTGCTGTCCAAGGCCGTCAGGGCGCCGCGCGATCCGGCCTGGGTCGCCGACGGCGTCGTCTCCGAACGCTGGGCTCCGGTGTCGCCGGTCAGCGGCAAGCTCGACGCCTTCGCCTGGCGCGCGCCGATGGAACGGCTCGGCCAGCTCATCGACAGCCATGAGGAAACGCCGGCGGCCAAAGTGCCGGTGCTTGAGGCACCCGCCAAGCCGGCAAAGGAAGCCGAGGTGATCGACCATCCGGCCCTAGCCAAGACGATCAGCGAGGCGCCGACCGAGCCGAAGCCTGCTATGGGCGACGACCATGTCACGCCGATCACCGCCGCTGCATTCGCCGCGGTGCCGACGGATGCCGAGCCCGTCGAGCCTGCCGAAGAACTGACACGACTGCCGGATGATCCCGGCGTCGACCCTGAAGACGAAGCAGAGAAATCACCGCGCCGGTTCCGCCTGTTCTAATCCCTGACCTGATGTGAGCACCATGTTCGAACGCGTTCTGGCCTTTCTGAAAGACCTGCCCTCCGGGGCCGGGGCTCGCGCCAATGCGGACGATCCGCGCGTCGCCGCGTCGGCTTTGCTCTATCATGTGATGAACGCCGATGGCGTGCGCCAGGATGTCGAGTGGGAGCGGTTCAAGCAGGTGCTGGCTGAGAGCTATTCGATCAGCGGCGACGAGCTCGATGCGCTGGCTGCCGCCGGCGAGCGCGCCGACAATGAGGCGATCGATCTCTATGCCTTCACCAGCGTGCTGAAGCGTCACCTCGACGCCGATGCGCGCAAGGCTTTCATCGGCCTGATGTGGGAAATCGTCTATGCCGACGGCGAATTGCATGAGCTGGAGGACAACACCGTCTGGCGCGTCGCCGAACTGATTGGCGTCGAACGCCGCGATCGTGTCGAGGCGCGCCGCAAAGCGGCGGCTGAAGCGCCCGGCGCCAGCGGAACGTCGAGCGACGAATAGGATCCCGCCTTCCCATGCCGCCCAGACCGAGTTCGAAGCCAAAGATCCTGATCGTGCTGCATCAGGAAAATTCGAGCCCCGGTCGCGTCGGCCACATGCTGCTCGAAGAGGGTTTTGATCTCGACATCCGCCGACCGCCGCTGGGCGACAGCCTGCCGGAAACGCTCGAGGGGCATGCCGGCGCCGTGGTGTTCGGCGGGCCGATGAGCGCAAATGACGAGGACGAATTCGTCCGCCGCGAGACCAACTGGCTGAACGTACCGCTGCGCGAGAACAGGCCCTTCCTTGGCATCTGCCTTGGCGCGCAAATGCTGGCCAACCATCTCGGTGGCAAGGTCGAGGGGCATGGCGAGGGGCTGGTCGAGATCGGCTGGTATCCGCTGAAGCCGACCGAAGCCGGCAAAAAGCTGATGCACTGGCCCGACATGGTCTACCAGTTCCACCGTGAAGGCTTTTCCCTGCCCGGGGATGCGACCCTGCTGGCGACCGCCGAAACCTACCCCAACCAGGCCTTTCGCTATGGCGACAATGCCTGGGGCATCCAGTTCCATGGTGAGCTGACAAGGTTGATGATGCAGCGCTGGGTGGTGCGCGGCGCGCACCGTTTCGAACTACCCGGCGCGCAGCCCGGCCGCGATCATCTCGGCGGCCGGCTGATCTGGGACATGCACCTCAAGCGCTGGCTGAGCGAATTCCTGGGCCTGATCTTCGGCAAGCCGGCTGCGGGATAGAATAAGATCCCATTACCCCGACGCCGCGAATTCGTGACCCTACTCGGCGGCCGTCTCCGGTGGCGCCTCTGCCGGCGCCGAAGGCTCGGCCTCTGCACGGGGCTTGCGCCGTGAAACCAGCGACCTGAGCGTGACGTAGAACACCGGCGTCAGGAACAGGCCGACGAAGGTGACGCCGAGCATGCCGGAGAACACCGCGGTGCCGAGCGACTGGCGCATTTCCGCGCCCGGGCCGGTTGCGATCATCAGCGGCACGACGCCGAGGATGAACGCGAAGGCGGTCATCAGGATCGGCCGCAGCCTGAGCCGGCAGGCTTCGACGGCAGCCTCGGCGACCGACAGGCCGCGTTCTTGCGCCTGCCGCGCGAATTCGACGATCAGGATCGCGTTCTTGGCGGCAAGCCCGATCAGCACGATGAGGCCGATCTGCACGAGGATGTTGTTGTCCAGCCCTCGCAAAGACACGCCGAGCAACGCCGCGAGCACGCCGAGCGGCACCACCAGCACAATGGCGAACGGCAGCACCCAGCTTTCATATTGCGCCGCCAGCGCCAGGAACACGAACAGCACCGACAGTCCGAAGATATAGACAGCGGCATTGCCGGTGTTGCGTTCCTGATAGGCGAGCTCGGTCCATTCATAGGAGGTACCGGCCGGCAGTGTCTTTGCCGTGATCCCTTCCATCAATGCCAGCGCGTCGCCCGTGGAAACGCCGGGCGCGGCGTTGCCCTGCAGCGGCACCGAGACGTACATGTTGTAGCGCTGGACCAGCGCCGGGCCGGTGACGTCGCGGATCTCGATCAACGTGCCGAGCGGAACCAGCGCGCCGGTCGCCGAGCGCACCTTCAGTTTCAAGATGTCGGCGCGATCGAGGCGGAACGCCTGGTCGGCCTGCGCGCGCACCTGGTAGACGCGCCCGAAAGCGTTGAAGTCGTTGACGTAGGCGGTGCCCAAATTGATCGACAGCGTCTCGAAGATGTTGGGGATCGGCACGTTCAGGATGCGCGCCTTGTCGCGATCGATCGCCAGGAAGAATTGCGGGCTCGACGCGGAGAACGTGGTGAACACGCCCGTCAGCCCCGGCGTCTTGTTGGCCTTGCCGGCGATTTCGTAGGCAAGCGCCAGGATCTGCCGCATGTCGGCGCTGTTGCGCTCCTGGATCTGCAGCTTGAAGCCGCCGGCATTGCCGACGCCGCGGATCGGCGGCGGCGGCAGTGCGATAATGAAGGCTTCCTTGATGCTTTGCAGGCTGCCGAACAGATTGCCGATGACCTGGGTCGCCGACTGGCCGGCTTTCAGCCGCTCGTCAAACGGCTTGAACCTGGCGAAGATCACGCCCGCGTTGCTGGCGTTGGTGAAGGTCGCGCCGGAGAAGCCGGCGAAGGCGACTGCGTAGTCGACGCCTGGCGTTTTCTGGATGATCTGCGACGCCTGCTGGATGACCGCATCGGTCCTCGACAGCGAGGCGCCGTCCGGCAACTGGATGACGACGATCGCATAGCCCTGGTCGAGCGACGGAATGAAACCGCGCGGCACCGTCTGCACCATGTAGACCGTGGCGCAGATGAGAGCCACGAAAACGGCCAGCATGGCGGCGATCGTTATCCGCGAGCCGACCAGCACGCGGATGATGCTCGAATACCAGTGGGCGAGCCTGTCGAAGCCGCGATTGAAGCCGTCGGCGAGCGCCCGTCCGAACCGCGCCAGGAAAAAGCGCGGCGGCGCCGCCGCGGCGTGGTGCGGCTTGAACAGCAGTGCGGCCAGCGCCGGCGAAAGCGTCAGCGAATTGAATGCCGAGATCGCCGTCGACACCGCGATGGTGATCGCAAACTGCAGGTAGAACTGCCCGGAAATGCCGGGGATGAAGGCCGTCGGTACGAACACGGCTATCAGCACCAGCGAGATCGCGATGACGGCCGTTCCGACTTCGTCCATGGTCAGGTGCGACGCCGGATTGGGCGCCAGCCCTCTGGCGATATTGCGCTCGACGTTTTCGACCACGACGATCGCATCGTCGACGACGATGCCGATCGCCAGAACGAGGCCGAACAGCGTCAGCATGTTGAGCGAGAAGCCGGCGGCGTAAAGCACCGCCAGCGTGCCGATCAGCGACACGGGGATCGCCACGATCGGCACGATCGCCATGCGCCACGATTGCAGGAAGACGATGATGACGATGATGACCAGCACCATCGCCTCGAGGATCGTCTTGTAGACCTCCTGGATCGACTCGGCGACGAACTCGGTCGGATTGTAGACGATGTCGTAGCTCAACCCCTTCGGGAAATCCTGGGACAGCTCCTTCATCTTGTCCTGGATCTCGGCGGCTGCGGCGAGCGCATTGGTGCCCGGCCGCTGGAAGATGGCGAGCGCCACCGCCGGTTTGCCGTTGAGATAGGAGTTGGTGACGTAATCCTTGGCGCCGAGCTCGATGCGCGCCACGTCCTGAAGCTGGATCAGGCGGCCGTCCTCGGTCGATTTGACGATCACGTATCGAAAGTCGCGCGCGTCGTTGAAGCGGCCTTGCGTGGTGACCGTGTACTGGAACGCCGTGCCCATGTTGGTCGGCGGCGCGCCGATCGAGCCGCCCGACACCTGGACGTTCTGGTCGCGCAGCGCCTGCACCACATCGCCCGAGGTCATCCCCAGGGCGGACAGTTTTTCCGGATCGAGCCAGATGCGCAGCGAATATTCGCGTTCGCCGAAGATGATGAGGTCGCCGACGCCGTCCAACCTGAGCAGTATGTCGCGCACCCGCGAGCGGGCGTAGTTCGAGACGTAGAGCTGGTCGTAGGTATTGTCGGGCGACAGCATGTGCACGACCATCATCAGGTCGGGCGAGCTCTTGGTGGTGGTGATGCCGAGGCGGCGGACTTCTTCGGGCAGGCGCGGCTCGGCGACCGACACGCGGTTCTGCACCAGCACCTGCGCCTGGTCGAGATCGGTGCCCAGCTTGAAGGTGATGGTCAGCGCCATCGCCCCGTCGCCCGACGAATAGGACGACATGTAGAGCATGCCCTCGACGCCGTTGATCTCCTGCTCGATCGGCGTTGCCACCGTCGCTGCGACCGTCTCGGCGTCGGCGCCCGGATATTGCGCGCGAACGACGATGGTCGGCGGCGCGATCTCGGGATATTGGGCGACCGGCAGCTGGGTATAGGCAATCCCGCCGAGGATCAGCAGGACGATCGAAACGACCGATGCGAAGATCGGACGGTCGACGAAGAAATGTGCGAACCTCATTGCTGCAACCCGGCGGTCTCGACCTTGGGCGGCAACGTCACCATCTCGACCTTCACCTTGGTGCCGGGCCTGGCGTGCATCAGCCCGTTGACGATGATCGTCTCGTCGCCGGTCAGGCCCTGGCGGATCACCCGGTAGCCGTCGAGGAGGGGGCCGGTGCGCACGGGCTTCGCCGACACCATCCCGGCCTCATCCACCAGCAACACGATGCGGCGATCCTGATCGGCGCCGATCGCCTCGTCGGGCACCAGCACGCCGCTATGCGGCAGCGACCCCGGCACGTTGATGCGCCCGAACATGCCTGGCTGGAGAACGCCGTCGGCGTTGGGAAACGTTGCACGCACCCGCATGGTGCCGGTCGCGTTGTCGATCCGGTTCTCGGCAAAATCGAGCTTGCCTTTGAATACCGCCTCCGCGCGGTCGGCGACGTGAACCGCCACCTCGAGCCCGCCGGCACCTTCCTGCATGCTGCCGCCGCGCTCCTTCGCGTCGCGGGCGTAGCTGAAATACAGGCGCTCATCGACGTCGAAATAGAAGTCGATCGGATCGCGCGTAACGATGGTCGTCAGCAAGGTGGAATCCGGCTGCACGAGGTTGCCGACCGACACCAGCCGGCGGTCGATGCGGCCGGACAAGGGTGCCTTGATCTCGGTGAATTCCATGTTCAGGCTGGCCGTCGTCAGCGCAGCCGTCGCGCCCTGCATCTGCGCCTGCGCCGAAAGGTATTCCCGCCGGCGGTCGTCGACCGTCGCGGTTGAGATATTGCCGGTCTTGGCAAGTTCGTCGGCGCGATCCAGCTGCATCTTGGAGAATTCGAGCAGTGACTTGGCGACGTCCACTTGCGACTTGGCGGCATCATAAGCCGCCTGGTACGGACGCTGGTCGATGGTGAAGAGCAGGTCGCCCTTGTTGACCAGTGCACCGTCCTGGAAGCTGACCTTGTCCAGATAGCCGCTGACGCGCGAACGGATGGCGACCTGGTCGACGGCTTCGAAGCGCCCGACGAACTCGTCGTCTTCAACGATTTCGCGCACCACCGGCTTGGCCGCCGTCACCACGGGCAGCTGCTGGTCCTGCGCAAATGCGGTGCTGCTGAAAGCCATGCCGAGCAGGAATGCCGCCGACACGGCAAGCCAGCCGGCCGATCGACGGGGTCGACCGCCCGCGTCGCGATGCAATTGCCCATTCCCTGGGGTGTCCATTTGCGTCCTCGCTCGCTGGACCCGGAGGTCGGTTGATCCGCTTCTACGCTTAAGGCTTCTCGTCGAGATCAGAGCACTGCAGTGTTGTGCATGGCAACATGATCATTTTCCATGTGGGCTGAAATGTCCACCCTGTGGCTGCCCCGCCACCTGGCTAGTTCGTCCCAGAACCGGACCGTCCGCTACCGGCCCATCTCGGCCGTTGTCGGCGCAAAACTGATTTGGACCGAGCGCCGGATCCAGCGGCTTACTCAATCAGTTGCGGCTGTTGAGATGCCGCACCCGGCGTAGCTGTGGAAACAGCACCGCCCATAGGCCGGCGACGGCAATCGCCCCGATGCCGCCGATCACCACCGCCGGCACGGTGCCGATCAGCGCCGCCATGGTGCCGGCGCGGAATTCGCCGACTTCGTTGGAGGCGCCGACGAAGACCTGGTTGACGGCGTTGACGCGGCCGCGTACCTCATCCGGGGTCCACAGCTGGATCAGCGTCTCCCTGATATAGACGCTGAACATGTCGGTGGCGCCGAGGCCGGCAAGGGCCAGGATCGACAGCCAGGTGATGGTGGAAACGCCGAACAGCACGGTGAAGGCGCCGAACCCTGCGACAAAGCCGAGCATGATCTTGCCGGCATTGTCGCGCAGAGGGTGCCCGGCGAGCCAGACCGCGACACAGATGGCGCCGATGCCAGGTGCCGAGCGTAAGAGGCCTAGGCCCCAGGGGCCGAGCTCCAGAATGTCGCGGGCATAGACCGGCAGCAGCGCCGAGGCGCCGGACAAAAGCACGGCGAAGAGATCGAGCGAGATGGCGCCGAGCACGATCTTCTCGCTCCAGATGTAGCGGAAGCCGGCAAACAGCGTTTCCATCGTCGGCTTGTCGGTGGCGCTCTGCTGGGCGGGTTTGGGAATGGTGAAGATCAGCAGACCGGCCGCCAGCATCAGCACGGAGGCAGTGGCGTACGCGGCTTCGGCCGAGACGCCATAGAGCAGGCCTCCGGCGACCGGGCCGACGATGGTTGCCGTCTGCCAGGCGGATGAGTTCCAGGCAATCGCATTGCCGAAATCCTCCGGCGGCACCAAATTGGCGAACAGCGACGACGAGGCCGGTCCGTAAAAGGCGCGCGCCATGCCAAACAGCGCCAGTACGATGAAGATCGGCAGCGGGCTGACGAGACCGCGCAGCGTGAAATACAGGAGAACGAGCGCACAGCCCGCCTCGGTCACCGTCGCCAGCGCCATGATCAGGCGGCGGCCGAAGCGATCGGCGACGACACCGGTGACCAGCACCAAGAGCAGCGACGGCAGAAACTGGACGATGCCGACAATGCCGAGATCGAAGGGGTCGCGCGTCAGATCATAGATCTGCCAGCCAACGGCGACGGACACGATCATGGTGGCGAAGGTGGTGAGGAAACGCGCTGCCCAGTAGCTCAGGAAGGAGCGGTGGCGGAAAGCGGCGTAGCGCTGCTCTGGCGGCGTATGGGAATGGGATGTCATGGATATGGCCCCGTTTACTTGGCATTAGCCGGCGGGGCACTTCCCGAATGGGCGCTGTTCCGGCCAATGAGACTTGATCAAAGTTCGGGGCGCGTATGCGGTAAAATCGGGCCTGGATCAAGCGGTTTTCAACCCGACTATCCAATTGCACGCGGAAGTTGTTGCCTCAGCGCTGCCGAGATGGCTTCGAGACCGCCCTGCAATTCCGCCTCTTTAGGCCAGCCGAAACCGACTCGGAAAAACCGCTTCGGCATGTCGAACCAATGGCCGGGGCCGACATAGGTGCCGTGGCTTTCCAGCAAATTGACGTAGAAACGGTCGAGGTCGAAGCTCGCGTCGACATTCAGCCTGGGAAAGCCGACGACGCCACCTTGCGGCCGCACCCAGTCGACCAGCGGCTCGCGGTCGATCCAGGCCTGGACGATGTCGCGGCGCTTGGCCATGTCGGGCAACAGTGCGGCCAGGAAAGCGTCGCGGCGCTCCAGCATGCCGCGCGCAATGCCTTCGTCGATGACGCTGCCGCAAATGCCGATCTGCTCCTTGGCGGCGAGGAACCGTTCCTGCAGTTCCGTATCCCTGGTGATCAGCCAACCAATGCGGATGCCGGGAATGCCAAAGGCTTTCGACAGCGACGAGACGCTGATCGCCTTGGGGCTGAGAGAAGCCGCCGCCGGCAGGCGCTGTCCGTAGGAGAGGTCGCGATAGGTCTCGTCGACCAGCAGATGGCTGTTGCGGCTTTCGGCGAGCGCAATCAGCGCATCGAGATCGGCCCGGTCCATCATCGTGCCGGTCGGATTGTGCGGGCAGGTGACGCTGATCAGCTTGGTGTTCGGCTGCAGCTGTGCGGCGACGCGGTCGACATCGACGGCAAAACCTTTGTCGAAATCGAGATCGACATAGGAGATGGCGCAGCCGATCGCCTTCGGGGTTTCGATGTTGGTGGCATAGTTCGGCCTGACGACGACGAGATGGTCGCGCTCGGACAAAAGCGAGGTCGAGATGATGAACAGGGCGCCCGCCGCCCCGGCCGTCACCAGCACGTCGTCAGGCGATATGCCGGAATCCTGCGCCGCGATCAGCGCCCGCAGCTCCTTGTCGCCGCGATGCTCGCCGTAGAACAGCGTCAGGTCGGGCAGCGACAGGCCGATGTCGGAAAGTTTCTGGTCGGCGATCGAGCTTTCGGAGAGGTTGAAGCGGATGCGGTCGTAACCGTATTCCTCCGGCGCCTCTTTCTCGATCACCATTCTGGCGTAGTTCATGGCCGCTCCCCCAAAGTCCTGACATTTCAGAGGTACAAGCCATAAAAGCACGAAGCCTGCCAAGAGCCGGATGATTTCAGGTCTGTTCGACCTGAAATCTGAATCCGTCTCTAAATCAAAGAGAGAGCATGATGTCGTCCGAAAACCGCTTCGCACTTTTCGGCATCATGCTCTAGCTCATTCGCCGGCAGGCTTCTGTTCCAGTCGTCCAAACTGTTGGCTCAGCGCCGAGCCGCTGATGATCAGGCCGGGACCTTGGCCTTCCGGCCCTTGGCTTTCGCCGGTGCGGCCGCGGCGGCCTTGCGGCCGAGGCCGATCGACTTGGCAAGCTCGGAGCGCGACGCCGCATAGTTGGGGGCAACCATCGGATAGTCGGCCGGCAGGCCCCATTTGGCGCGGTAGGCTTCCGGCGTCAGGTTGAAATGGACGCCGAGATGGCGCTTCAGCGATTTGAACTTCTTGCCGTCTTCGAGGCAGATGATGTAGTCCGCCGTCACCGACCGCTTGGGATTGACGGCTGGGACCTGCGGCGGCGCCACTGGAGCCGGCGGCTGGCTGAGCCCGCCGATCGACGCCGCAACGCTGGCGATGAGATCGCTCAGGCCGGCAACGGGCAAGCGGTTCTTCTCGACGTAAGCGGACACGATATGGGCGGTTAGTTCGAGCAGGTCGATGTCCTTGTCAGAGTCGTTGCTGTCGTCGGCCAATTTATCTCTCCGTCGCTAGGGGGGTGGCGGAAACTTCCAGAGCTGTCCCGGCGGAGCCAGAAATCCGCTCTAGTCATTTGTCTTGCTGCATTTGTACGGTTGCGCCAGATGATTCCATCCGGTGCAATCGCTCTAATCGCCAAATCTGCGTAACGCAATGACTTCGTGTCGCGCTACACGTCATTTTGAACAACTATACTGAATCTTAATACTATCAGACGATGAGCGCCCTGTCGCGCCATAGTCGAAAGCCACCTTCGAAAGCGCGCGTATTGTCGCCGCGCCTGGACTTGGCGGGCAATTCATCCAGCCTGTCGACATTGCCGCCGCCGATGACGATGTAATCCGGCTGCAGGGCCGCACGCAGCCGATCGACGACGTCGAAGACGTATTTGCGCCATTTCTTCTTGCCGTATTTCTCCAGGCCGCGCTCGCCGATATAGTCCTCGAAACTGCGGCCCTTGCGGTAAGGCAAATGCGCCAGCTCCATCGGCTGGCCGACATTGTCGAGGATCATCGCCGCGCCGAGGCCGGTACCGAGGCCGAGGAACAGCATGCGTCCGCGATCGTAGCTGCCGATCGCCTGCAGCAGCGCATCGTTGACGACCTTGACCGGCTTGCCGAAGGCGGCTGCGAAGTCATAGCCGTCCCAGCCCTTGCCGAGATTGGCGGGATCGAGCGACGGCTTGTTGTTTCTGACAGGGCCGGGATAGCCCATCGAGATCACATCATAGGCCAGCCCCTCGGCAAGCGTCTTCACCGTGGCGACCATCTGCTGCGGCGTCAGGTCCGGTCCGGAATCGGCGCGGCGGGGCTCGCCGCCGGCGCTGGTGAGGATCTTAACATGCGAGCCGCCGACATCGATCGTCAGCACGATCGGTTCGGCCTTGGCCGTCGCGGGCCTGGCTGCCTTGGCCATGTCGTCTCCCCCGCTCACTTGGCCGGATTGATCCAGCCGTTCGGCGGCCCGAATGAGGCCATCGCCTCGGCCGGTCCCCAGGTCTTCGGCTCATAGATGTGCGGTGGCGTGGTGTCGCCGAGCACCGGGCCGACGATGCGCCAGGCCAGCTCGCTGGCGTCCTGGCGGGTGAACAGCTGGCCGTTGCCGTTCATGGCGTCACCGATCAGCCGCTCATAGGGCGGCATGTCGCCCTTCGAGTCGTCCAGCGCGGTGAGTTCGACCTGCTCGCCGACCATGTCGTCGCCGGGGGCCTTGCGCTGGGCGCCGATCGAGATCGCCACCTGCGGATCGATGCGGAAGCGGACATAGTTGGCGTCGCCCGGCTTGATCGGATCGAAGACATCGAGCGGCGGCCGCTTCAGCCGCACGATCACCTCGGTGACATGCACCGGCATGTTCTTGCCGGTGCGGATGAAGAACGGCACGTCCCGCCAGCGCCAGGTGTCGACCATGAAGCGCACCGCGGCAAAGGTCTCGACCGGCGAGTTCGGCTTCACGCCGGGCTCAGAGAGATAGCCTGTGAACTGGCCACGCACGACATCGTCCTTGGTCAGCGTGCGGATGGCGCGCAGCACCTGCACCTTCTCGTCGATCAGATCGTCGGCGGAGCGGCCGACCGGCGGCTCCATGGCCAGCAGCAAAAGGATGTTGAGCAGATGGTTTTCGATCACGTCGCGGATAGCGCCGACATCGTCATAGAATTTGCCACGGCCCTCGACGCCGAAATCCTCGGCCATGGTGATCTGCACGCTTTCGACGAAGTTGCGGTTCCAGATCGGCTCAAGGAAGGCATTGGCGAAGCGGAAATAGAGCAGGTTCTGGATCGCTTCCTTGCCGAGATAGTGGTCGATGCGGAAGATCGACTGTTCGTCGAACACCAGATGCAGCACCCGGTTCAGCCAGCGCGCCGATTGCAGATCGTGGCCGAACGGCTTTTCCACCATCAGCCGCGCGCCATGTGCGGTGCCGGACTGTTCCAGGCCCTGGACCACGGTTTCGAACATGGTCGGCGGCACCGCCATGTAGTGCAGCGGCCGCTGCGCCGAGCCGAGCGCGGTCTTCAGCTTTTCGAAGGTCGCGCCGTCGCGATAGTCGCCGCTGACATAGCGCAGCAGATTGGCGAATTTGGCGAAGACCTTTTCGTCGATCTTGCCGACGGCGTTGACGATGCCATCGCGGGCGCGCGCCTGCAATTGCTTGATGTCCCAGGCGTCGAAGGCGACGCCGATCACCGGCTCGGTCAGCGTCCCCTTGGCGACCATCTGGTAGAGGGCCGGAAATATCTTCTTGTGGGCGAGGTCGCCGGTCGCCCCGAAGAGCACCAGCGTGTCGGACCGTTCCGGGCTCATTTTGCGCGTCTCCCCTGCCGCTTTCACTTGCCGGCCTTCGGCTTTTCGACATGGCCGCCGAAGGCATAGCGCATGGCCGACAGCAGCTTGTCGGAGAATTCGGATTCGCCTTGCGAGGAGAAGCGGTCGAACAGCGCCGAGGACAGCACCGGCGCCGGCACGCCGGTGTCGATCGCCGCCTTTAGCGTCCAGCGGCCTTCACCCGAATCCGAGACGCGGCCGCCGAACTGGGCAAGTCCCGGGTCGCTTTTCAGCGCGCCGGCGGTCAAATCGAGCAGCCAGGAACCGATGACGCTGCCATGGCGCCAGACTTCGGCCACCTGCGGCAGGTCGATGTCGAACTGGTAGTATTTCGGGTTTTCCAACGGACTGGTCTCGGCATCCGCGGTGCGCTGCCTTTTGCCGGCATTGGCCGATTTCAGGATGTTCATGCCTTCGGCGTAGGCGGCCATGACGCCATATTCGATGCCGTTGTGGATCATCTTGACGAAGTGACCGGCGCCGCTCGGTCCGCAATGCAGATAGCCGAACGGTGCGGTTCCGCCCGCCTTGTCCGGTGTGGCGCCGGCATCGGCGCCGGGCGCCAGCGTGGCGAAGATCGGATCGAGATGTTTGACCGCCGTGTCGGGGCCGCCGATCATCAGGCAGTAGCCGCGCTCCAGGCCCCAGACGCCGCCGCTGGTGCCGACATCGACATAATGCAAGCCCTTGGGAGCGAGTTCGGCGGCCTGGTCGACGGCGTCGCGATAGTAGGAATTGCCGCCGTCGATGATGATGTCGCCGGGTTCCATCAGCGCCGCGACCTGGTCGGCGATCTTGCCGGTGATCGCCGCCGGCAGCATCAGCCAGGCGCTGCGCGGCTTGGACAGCTTGCCGACGAACTCCTCCATCGAGGCGGCACCGATGGCGCCGTCGGCAACCAGGGCGGCAACGCTTGCCGGGCTGATGTCGTAGACGACGCATTCATGGCCGTCGCGCATCAGGCGGCGCACCATGTTGGCGCCCATCCTGCCCAGTCCCATCATTCCGATCTGCATGGTCTTGTCCTAGTCGCTGGAGGAAAGGAAAACTATGTGCGAGCTGGTTCTTCAATGTCCACGGTGAAGTCGACATTCTCCCAACGGTCGCCGTCGGGCCAGAAAAAAGTGAAGACGATCGTGTTACCTGGCGGAATATCGGAGCTCGGCAAATCCGCCAGATGAACGCCAAGCGCGTTTTCGGCGGTGCTGATTTCATAGGTGGTCTGCCAATGGTCGCTGCTCCAGCGGATCAGCGCCGGCTGCAGCAGTTCCACGCGCAGCGTCTTGCCGGCATCCACGGTGCGTAGCCTGTTGTTGAAGCGCCATATCCGCAGCGGCGAGCCGGTCTTGCCCTCGATGTAGCGCTTGACGCCTTGCGGCGGCATGTCGAAGACGGCGCCGTCACGCAGCGAGCGCAACAGCTTGATGTGTTCGGAATGTGCCCAGACCAGCGGCATGGCGCTGCCCGACGGCTTGCCCAACCACAATTCGCGCTCCGGCAAATCGGCGCCGTCCCAGACCTGTTCCGGCAGCAGCCCGCCTTGCCCGGCGGACGCCTCGAATGTCCTGAGCAGGCCTGCCGCATTGTCCTTGTTTCCGGCGGCCAGCTCGTAATGGGCGCGTTCGCCGGCCAGCAATGGCCATGGCCGGCCCTGACCGGTGCCGTCGAAAGGCGCCCCGTCGGCGTGCTCGCCATAGCCGTCGCTGGTGTAGCGGTACCAGAGAGGTCCCCGCGGCAAGTCGCAGCGCAGTTGCGCGTCGATGATCTTGACCGTGTCGACGATGCGCGGATCGTCCGCGGCCCTCAGGCCGAAGCGGACCAGCGCCAGCGCGTCCGGGCTGACGATCGCCTCGGCGGGCTTGTCGGTATCGCCCGGCGGCCGGTTCTTGATCGGCACGAAACCGTCCTTTGGTGACGCCGCCTCGGCATCGTCAGCCGGCGCGATGCGGACATAATAGCCGTCGACGCCGACCTTTTGGCACTCCGGTGTGCCGCAGACATAGGTCCAGGGCTCGATCTGATCGTTCCAGCAGTCGGCAATCTCGCGCAAATAGTTAGCCGGCTCTGGCCTGCCGAAAACGTCGAACAGATCGGCGGCACCGAGCAGTGCCGAAATTTCGACGGCGAGTGTGAACGGGCTGTAGCCGGAATCTTCTTCCCAGCGGTCCTCCCCGGTGACTGGGCCGTTGCGCACGACATAGGACGCCGCCTTCTCGATCATCGGCATGAATGCCGCGAGTTTAGCGCGCTGCAGGTGACCGGCGCGGTGCAGCGCATCGGCAAGCAGCAGCGGAAAGGCGCATTCGTCCATCTGGATGCCCGGCCAATAGGGCGATCCGTCCAGCCACACATTTTGTGGCCAGTGGCCATCCGGCTGCTGGATCGAGCGGAGATAGGTGAGGATTTCCAGCGCTTGTCCGGGATCGCCGGCGGCCAGAAAGCCGCCCGCGGTTTCGACAAGGTCGCGCGGCCAGACAAGATGATAGCCGCCAAGGTCGTCGTCGCCCTTGCTGAACCCCCAAGGGATCGAGAGGTTGGCGACGGCCGCACCGGGCCTGGCCAGCGACAGGTGTGTCGCCAGCACCGCGGTGCTGACGCGGTAGCTGTTGAGGCCGGATGCATCATGGCGGTCGAGCGGCAGCAGGCCGGACTGCCATTTTCGCCATTTCGCGACATAGGTCCTTGCCGCAGGCTCAAAACCGCGCTTCAGGCTGGCGGCGGCGTGTTCGGCGGCTTCGTATGATGTCGCGCCAAAACCGAGCGCCAGCAAGACCTTGCTGTTGCCTGAGGAAAAGCCGATCTCGCCGGTCAGCGCGACATTGCCGTCCTCGGCCCTTTGGCAGGCCGGATCGAGCCGGCCGTCGCGGTTGAGCTGCTGCCAGCCGTCGGAAAAGCCGACATAGCCGGCGGAGCAGTCGCCCCAGGGCAGCGATGAGGCCAGCGCCAGGCAAACACCGCGCCCTGACGCGAACAGCATCGGCTTGCCCTTGTGGTCGCCGACCCAGGCGGTGTTGCCCATGCCGGCATTGACCAGATGTGGCGCCAAAAGCGCGTAGACCCGGTAGTCAGCGGCATTACCTTCGAGCGCCGTAAAACTGGTTTCCTGTAAAAGAGCCGGGCGCGCCGGATCGGCCAGGATGCGCTTTTCGATCCGGTAGCGGGCCGTGGTGTTGACCAGCCGGTAGGCGGGCACGCCGTGCTCGAATGGCTCGATGACGTGCATGGCGTCGCGCTTCTCCTCGGAGAACCAGCCGCCGGGGCCGGTGACCAGCAACCCCATGTCGCGCGTGCAGGCGCTGTCGAGGCCGGGATAATAGACTTCGTTGACGATGCCGTGGCTGAGCGTGAACCAGACACGGCTCGCCGGCGACAGCGCCGCGCCAACGCCGCTCTTGGCGCTCGACGTCCAGCGCGCCGGAATTCCGGGCGCGCCTTCGGCTAGGGTCGGCGTCGCTGCCATGCATGGTCTCCTGGACCCTTCCCTAGACCAGCATAGGAAGGCTTTTCAATCATCGCACCTGAAGTTGATCGGCAAAGCGTCATCGATCGCAGTTGACAAGCGCGTCCATCTGCAATTGTCTGACAATAGATAAAAAACAGGATGCGAACGCAACAATCATCAGCAGCAGTCGACAAATCTGACAACCAAGGGAGGAATATCATATGAAGAAACTGCTCGTTCTGAGCGCTCTGGCGGCAATGCTTGCCTCGGGCACGGCACTGGCCGACACCAGCGGCAAGAAGATCGCCTTCTCCAACAATTATGCCGGCAATTCTTGGCGCCAGGCGATGCTCGACAGCTACGGCATCGTCACCAAGAAGGCGGTCGCCGACAAGGTGGTGGGCGCCGCCGACATCTTCACCACGGCCGACAAGGAAGTGCCGACCCAGGCGGCCCAGGTGCAGAACCTGATCCTGCAGGGCTATGACGCCATCGTCATCAATGCCGCCTCGCCGGATGCGCTCAACGGCGCCATCAAGCAGGCCTGCGACGCCGGCATCGTCGTCGTCTCCTTCGACGGCACCGTCACCGAACCTTGCGCCTACCGCGTCGTCGTCGACTTCAAGGACATGGGCAAGCAGGAAGTCGAGCAGATGGCCAAGTTCCAGCCCAAGGGCGGCAATCTGCTGGAAATCCGCGGCCTTGCCGGCACCTCGATCGACGATGCCATCCATGCCGGCATCCTCGAAGGCGTCGCTGCCCATCCCGAGTTCAAGATCGTCGGCTCGGTGACCGGCGACTGGGACCAGACCACGGCGCAGAAGGCGGTCGCGACCATCCTGCCGTCGCTGCCCGACATCGCCGGCATCGTCGACCAGGGCGGTGACGGCTATGGCGCAGCACAAGCCTTCGCCGCCGCCGGCAAGCCGCGCCCGACCATCATCATGGGCAACCGCCAGGACGAGCTGAAATGGTGGAAGGAGCAGAAGGAAAAGGACGGCTACCAGACCTGGTCGGCGTCGATCGCGCCGGGCGTATCGTCGCTCGCCTTCTGGGTGGCGCAGCAGGTGCTTGATGGCCGCACCGACATCCCGCACGATCTGCTGGTGCCTTATCTCGCCTTCACCCAGGACGATTTCGAGGCAGCGCTGCCGAAGATCAAGGAAGGCGGCGTCGCCACGCACGAATACACACAGGAAGACGCCCTCGCGGCGATCAAAGCCAATATCAAGTGATGCTTTGCATTCATTGCCAGTGGCATGATCGACCGGATATCGTTGGGCATGCCTGAGGCCAATACGGACATCATCAGACTGAACGGCGCCGAAAAACATTTCGGCGCCGTTCGGGCGCTTAACGGCGTCGACTTCCATGTTGTATCAGGCGAATGCGTCGGGCTGGTCGGCCATAACGGCGCCGGCAAGTCGACGCTGATGCATATGGTGGCCGGCACGCTGCGGCCCGATGGCGGTGAGATCGCGGTGCGCGGCAATGCGGAAATCGACTACTCGGTGGCGCGCGCGCTAAAACTCGGCATACGCTGCGTGTTCCAGGAACTGTCGCTGTGCCCCAACCTCAGCATCGCCGAGAATACGCGCATCAATCATCCGGCGCTGACCGGCTTCGGCTGGCGACGCAAGGCGGCGGCTCTCATCGCCGCCAAGCTGGACGAAATCTTCCCGGACCACGGCATCTCGGCTGACGACATTGCCGGCGATCTGTCCATCGGCCGGCGGCAGATGGTCGAGGTGGCGCGGGCCTTCACGGTGACGGGCGATCCGCTCGAACTGGTCATTCTCGACGAGCCGACCTCTTCGCTCGACGCTCACACGGCCGGCCAACTGCTAGCCTTCGTGCGCCGTTTCGTCGCCGGCGGTGGCAGCTGCATCCTGATCTCGCATGTGCTGGGCGAGGTGCTGCAGAATGCCGACCGCATCGTGGTGATGCGCGACGGTAAGGTGGTCGCCGCCGACGCCGCGAAGGCCTTCGATCGCGACAGGCTGGTGGCGACAATGGGAGGCGCGGAAGCGCGCGAGAAGATTGCGGCGAAGATCGCCGCCACGAGGCCCGCCGCCGGCCCACTTAGGGTAAGGGCACGGCCAGAGCGGCAGCAAGACGGCAAGGAGCTCGTCGCGCATGCCGGGGAGATCATCGGCCTTGCCGGGCTTGCCGGCCATGGCCAGACGGATTTGTTGCTGGCGATCTTCAAGGCCGCCCAGCGCGCCAGGACCGGCATAGAGGTGACCGCGCCGGTGGCGCTGGTGGCCGGCGATCGCCAGTCGGACGGCATCTTTCCGCAATGGTCGATCGCGGAAAATATCGGCATCCGTTCGCTGGCGCGGTTGCAAAAAGGGCTGCTGATCTCGCCGCAGCGCGAGGCCGAGCTTGCCGAGTTCTGGAAGCAGAAGATCGGCATCCGCACGCCTGACATGGCCAACAACATCTTTTCGCTGTCGGGCGGCAACCAGCAGAAGGCGCTGTTTGCCCGCGCGCTCGGCTCGGATGCCGAGATCGTGCTGATGGACGACCCGATGCGCGGGGTCGACATCGGCACCAAGCTCGAAGTCTATGACCTCGTGCGCGAGGAAGCGGCGAAGGGCCGTACCTTCCTCTGGTACACCACCGAGACCGAAGAGCTCGACAATTGCGACCACATTCACGTCTTCAAGAACGGCCGCATCGTCGCCAACCTCAGGCGCGACGAACTGACGGAGGAAAAGATCATCCAGTCCTCATTCGGCGATGCGGCCTGAGATGACGGCAATCGCTCCCGGCACGACCCCAAGTTCCTCGCCGCGCAGCAGTGCTGCCCGTGCCCGCCTGCTGCGCAGCCTGTTGCCGGCGCTGTCGTTGGCGCTGGTGCTGCTCGCCATTGCCTGGCTCAACCCGCGCGCCATCAGCTATTTCGGCTTCAGCCTGATGCTCAACCTGGCGATCCCGATCGCGTTGGCGACGATCGCGCAGATGTTCGTCATCGCGGGCAATGAGCTCGATCTGTCGATCGGCACCTTTGTCGGTTTCGTCGGCTGCGTCACCGCGACATGGTTGAAGGATGCGCCGCTGCTCGGCGTGATTGTCCTCTTAGGCGCTATCGGCGTCTATGCGCTGCTTGGTGCGCTGATCCATCTGCGCAATTTGCCATCGATCGTGGTGACGCTGGGCATGAGCTTCGTCTGGCAGGGGCTGGCAATTCTGGTGTTGCCCAAGCCGGGTGGCAAGGCGCCGGACTGGCTGCTGTCGCTGATGTCGTTCAAGCCGCCCTTCATTCCGTTCCCGATCATTGCCGCGCTGGTGATCGCGGCGGTCGTGCATTTCGGCCTGATGCGCACCTCCTATGGCGTCATCCTGCGCGGCTCCGGCGGCAATGCGGCGGCGCTGCGGCGCGCCGGCTGGTCGCTGCTCAGGACCAAGATCGTGCTGTTCGCGCTGACCGGCTTGTTCGGCGTGCTCTCCGGCATGGCGCTGATCGGCATCACCACGTCGGCCGACGCCAATATCGGCAATGGCTACACGCTGCTGGCGATCGCTGGCGTCATTCTCGGCGGCGGCGAATTTGTCGGCGGCCGGGTGTCACCGATTGGCGCCGTGCTCGGCGCGCTGACGCTGGCGCTGGCGGCGTCACCGCTGCTCACCTTCATGCACATCCCGCCGGATTGGCAGGTCGCCGCCAACGGCGCCATTCTGATCATCGTGCTGGCGGCTCGGGTGCTGATCAGCCGCAGGGAGAGGTAGCGATGACATTTGTGAAATCGCTAGCCGCCAAACCCTGGATCTGGTCGTTCCTCGGCGCGCTGCTGGTCTGGCTGGCAACGATCTCCTTCACCGGCGGCTACGGTGGCGGCGGCATGGTCACGGCGGCACTGTCGCTGGCGGTGTTCACCGTCATCGTCGGCGTCGGCCAGATGTTCGTCATCACACTTGGTCCCGGCAATGTCGACCTGTCGCTGCCGGCCAATATCGGGCTCGCCAGCGCCGTCGCCATGAAGGTGATGGATGGCAGCGATTCCATGATCGTTGTCGGGCTAATTGCAGCGCTCGCCTGCGGCGCGGCGATCGGCGCCGTCAACTATCTGCTGATATGGGCACTCAGGATTCCGCCGATCATCGCCACGCTGTCGGCCAGCTTCATCATCCAATCGATCGATATCAGCTACGGGCGTGGTCTGCAGATCAAGCCGCCGCCGGGCTTCGCCGATTTCGCCAACTGGCAAATCCTGGGCATTCCGGTGCTGGCGATCCTCACCGTGCTGTTCACCATCGGTGCTGCCATCGCACTGCAGCGCATGATCTATGGCCGCTCGGTGCTGGCGATCGGCCAGAACATCCGTGCGGCGTGGCTCGCCGGCGTCAATGTCGGCCGCACCCGCTTCCTCACCTACACGCTGTCGGGCGCGCTTGGCGGCATCGATGGCGCGCTGCTCGCCGGTTATTTCCGCGGGGCCAATGTCGATATCGGCAATGAGTACCTGCTGGCCTCCATCGCCGTCGTCGTCATCGGCGGCACCTCGGTTGCCGGCGGCAAGGCCAATGTTCCCGGCGTCTGGGGCGCGGCCCTGTTCCTGGTGCTGCTGTTGACCATGCTCAACACATTCGGCGTCAGCGCCGGCGTTCGCCTGTTGCTGACCGGGCTGATCATCGTCGGTGTCATCACCGTAGCCGGTGGCGAAAAGGCAGTACGCTAGGGCCGGCTTCCGCCAGCGACACCCGCCAAATTTGACCATGTGGACAAAAGTCCACACCCGTTCCATAGTTCCGCGTCTGATTTCAGAACAGCCGGCTCGACACGGCTGTCAAACAGAGGGGCACTTGATGGAAAACCGGAAAAACAAATCTCAATCGACAGGCCTGTCGCGGCGCAACGTACTGGAGCTCGGCGCGCTCGGCCTGGCCGCGGCCATGCTGCCAGGTGCAGCTTTCGCCAAGGACAAGAAGCTGAAGGTGGCGGCGATCTTCGCCACGCCGATCGAGGAGCCGTGGGACAACCAGATCCACGTCGCTCTGCAGAAGGCCGAGAAGGAACTCGGCATCGAATACAAATGGTCGGAAAAGGTGCAGACCGCCGATTTCAGCCGCGTCATGCGCGAATATGCGCAGGGCGGCTACCAGCTGGTGCTGGGCGATGCCTTCGCCGCCGAGCGTGAATCGCGCCGCACGGCAAAACAGTTCCCGAAGACCGCCTGGCTGTTCGGCTCCGGCGCCGGCCCGGCCGAACCCAATTTTGGCGTCTTCGACAACTGGATCCACGAGCCGGCCTATCTCTCTGGCATGATCGCCGGCAAGATGTCGAAATCGGGCACGATCGGCGCTGTGGCGGCGATGGGCATTCCGGAGGTGAACCGGCTGGTCAACGCCTTCTTTGCCGGCGCCAAAGAGGTCAATCCCAACATCAAGAAGAAGGTCGCCTTCATCGGCTCGTTCTTTGATCCGCCCAAGGCCAAGGAAGCGGCCGTCGCCCAGATCGATGCCGGCGTCGACGTCATCTATGCCGAGCGCTTCGGCGTTATCGAGGCGGCGGTGGACAAGAAGATCCTCGCCATCTCCAACATGTCCGACCAGTCGAGCCTCGGCCCCGACACGGTCATCACCGGCCCGGTCTGGGACATGTACCCGACGGTCGAGCAGGCGATCAAACTGGTCAAGGCCGGTGTCTTCACCGCGCAGGACTACGGCGATTTCTCGCGCATGGCCAAGGGCGGTTCGTTCCTGGCGCCCTACCACAAATTCGACAAGACGCTGCCGGCCGAGGTCAAGGACCTGGTCGAGAAGAAGAAGGCCGAGATACTCGAAGGCAATTTCCGCGTGGATGTCGACGAGAACACGCCGGTTTCGGATTAGAGCCAGCGGACCCCTCCCCCTCGAGGGGAGGGTGGCCCGCAGGGCCGGGTGGGGTCCTCCGCGAAGTGCTCCATCCTGCTAAGTCATAGGTTGAGGCAGTTGAGGCGACCCCACCCGCCTCGCTTCGCTCGGCACCCTCCCCTCGAGGGGGAGGGGTATCTCCGCAGGAGCATCCTTGTCCGCCCCTCTCATCGAAATGCGCGGCATCACCAAGAGCTTCGGCGCCGTCAAGGCGAACGAGGCCGTCGATCTCAGCGTCGCGCCGGGTGAAATTCTCGGGCTGCTGGGCGAGAACGGTGCCGGCAAGACGACGCTGATGAATGTGCTGTTCGGCGCCTATGCGCCGGATGCCGGCGAGATACTCATCCTGGGCAAGCCGGTGCGGATCACCAGTTCGGCCGATGCGCTGGCCGCAGGCATCGGCATGGTGCACCAGCATTTTCACCTGGCGCCGCGGCTGACGGTGCTGGAAAACCTTTTGATCGGTATATCAGGCAAATCCGGCCGCATCGACCGCGCCGGCGGGCTTGCCCGGTTGTCCGACATCAGCCGCCAGCACGGGCTGACGCTCGACCCCGATTTGCCGGTCTCGGCGCTGTCGGTCGGCGAGCAGCAGCGGCTCGAAATCGTCAAGGCGTTGTTTCGCGGAGCGAAACTGTTGATCCTCGATGAGCCGACCGCGGTGCTGGCGCCGAGCGAGGTCGACGGGCTGTTTTCGGCGCTGCGCTCGATGGCGGCGCAAGGCCTCGGCATCATCTTCATCTCGCACAAGTTGAACGAGGTGCGGGCGCTCACGCATCGCTGCACGGTGTTGCGGCATGGCCGCGTCGCCGGCCGCGTCGACGATCCGGCCAACACGACGTCAGCGGCAATGGCGCAGCTGATGTGCGGCCATGAGATCGTGCCGCCGGCAAGAGGGCCATCGACGCCGGGTGCAGCGGTGCTGACGCTCGATGGCATTTCCACGTCGCGGCACTCGGGCACGCTGCTGCGCGATGTGTCGCTTGCCGTGCGCGCCGGCGAAATCCTCGGCATTGCCGGCGTCTCCGGCAATGGCCAGCGGGCGCTGGCCGAGGTGATTTCCGGCACACGGATGCCTGATGCCGGCGCGATGACGATAGCCGGCAAACCGGTGACGCGGTTCTCACCGCGCGAGGTGCAGGCGCTCGGCCTCGGCCGCATCCCGGAAGACCGCATGACTACGGGGCTGGTGACCAATTTGCCACTCGCCGATTCCATGGTGCTGCCGCGCATCGGCACGGCAGCGTTCAGCAGCAAGGGCCTGCTCAAGCCCGACGCAATCCGCGCTTTCGCCGAAGAGCAGATCAAGGCCTATGATATCAGGTGCCCCGGGCCGATGACCCGCGCCGGCGCGCTGTCCGGCGGCAATCTGCAGAAGGCACTGCTGGCGCGTGAACTCGCCTTCGACCCGAAGGTGCTGATCGTGTCGCAGCCGACGCGTGGCCTCGACATCGGCGCCGCCCGTTTCATCCACGAAAAGTTCCTCGACATGCGCGCCAAGGGCTGCGGCATCATCGTCATCGGCGAGGATCTCGAAGAATTGCTCGTGCTCTGCGACCGCATCGCGGTGATGTATGAGGGCCGCATCGCCGGCACGCTGGATAGCGCCGACGCCACGATCGCGCAGCTTGGGCTGTTGATGACCGGGGCGGAGGGCCAAAGCTGATGTTCCGCCTGGAAGCCCGGACGTCAACGCCCGCCTGGTTCAATTTAGCCCTGCCGCTGCTGGCCATCGGCGCCACGCTTGTCCTATGCAGCGGCCTCATCGCGCTGGCCGGCGCCGGCGTTCTCGAAGCCTATGGCGTGATGTTCACGGCCTCACTTGGCGACAGCTATGCCATCACCGAAACGCTGGTGCGTGCAGCCCCGATGATCTTCACCGGGCTGGCGGTCGCCGTCGCCTTCCGGGCAAAGTTCTGGAACATCGGCGCCGAAGGCCAATTGCTGGCCGGCGCGGTCGCCAGCTGCTTCGTCGGCGCCATTCCGATGCCGGGCGCGCTCGCCATGCTGTTGATGGCGCTGGCGGGTGCAGCGGCCGGTGCGGCTGTGGCGCTGGTTCCCGCCACGCTGCGGGTCAAATTTAGGGTCGATGACGTCGTCAGTTCGTTGCTGCTCAACTCGGTCATCTACTACGCGCTGATGGCGCTGATCGAAGGGCCGTGGAAGGACTCCTTCAGTGGCTATCCGATCTCGCCGCCGATCGAGGATTCGGCGAATTTTCCGGTGCTGCTCGAAGGCACAAGGCTGCATCTCGGCGTTATTGCTGCGCTGGTCGCCGCACCCCTGATCTGGTTCCTGATCGTGCGCACCACGCTCGGCTTTCGCATCCGGGTCACCGGCGAGAGTCCCGAAGCCGCCCGCTATGGCGGCATCCATGTCGAGCGGGTGCTGATCTCGACGGCGCTGCTGTCGGGCGCGCTGGCCGGGCTCGCCGGGGTCGGCGAAGTCGGCGGCGTGCATTTCCAGGTGATGAGCGACATCTCGCCGGGCTACGGCTATTCCGGCATTGTCGTTGCCATGCTGGCACGCCTCAATCCGCTCGGCGTCGTGCCGGCGGCGATTTTTCTGGCCGCCGTGATGACCGGGGCGGAGGCGATGTCGCGCGCCACCGGCGTGCCCGCCTTCCTCAGCGATGTCATCCAGGGCACCGCATTGCTGGCCATGCTGGTGGCGCTGCTGTTCACGGCCTATCGCATCCGCCGCGTCGGAGCCGGTTCATGAGCGCGGTGTTCGAACAGATTTTTCAGGTCGGCTTCCTCGCCGCCATCATCCGCATCGCCACGCCGCTCGCCTTTGCCACGCTCGGCGAAATGTTCTCCGAACGGGCCGGCGTGCTCAATCTCGGCATCGAGGGCATCATGCTGCTCTCGGCAATGACCGGCTTCACCGCCGCCAGCCTGAGCGGCAGCCTGTGGCTCGGCATATTGGCCGCGGTGCTGACCGGCATGCTGATGGGCGCGCTGCACGCACTGTTCACGGTGGCACTGGGCTTGAGCCAGCATGTCTGCGGCATCGGCGTCACCCTGTTCTCGTCGGGGCTCGCCTATTTCCTCTACCGGCTGATCTTTGGCCAGCAATCGGTGCCGCCGAGCATCAAGGGCTTTCAGACGCTGCCGATCCCGTTCCTGTCCGACATTCCGGTGCTGGGACCAGCGGTGTTCAACCAGTTTGCGCTCGTCTACATGGCGATCATCGCCATCCCACTCGCCGCTTTCGTGCTTTACCGCACGCCCTGGGGGCTGTCGGTGCGCATGGTGGGCGAAAATCCGCGCGCTGCTGATTCCGCCGGCGTCAGCGTCATTGCCACGCGCTTTCAGGCGGTCATTCTCGGGGGCGCGCTGATGGGGCTCGCCGGTGCATTCCTCACCATGGCCCAGTTCAACGCCTTCACCTTCGGCGTCGTCTCCGGACGCGGCTGGGTTGCGATTGCGCTGGTCGTGTTCGGCCGCTGGGACCCATGGCGCTCGGCGGGTGCCGCGCTGCTGTTCGCCTTCGTCGATGCCTTGCAGCTGCGCATGCAGGCAAGCGGGCTCGGCCACATCCCCTACGAGGCGTTCCTGATGCTGCCGTTCATCTTCACCATTGTCGCGATGGCCGTGATGTCGCGCAATGCGGTGGCGCCGTCAGCGCTGCTGAAGCCGTTTCGGCGGGAAGAGCGGTAGCAAGGCTTGGCATCATTTCCTCTCCCTCCGGAGGGGGGAGAGGTGGCGCTGCGAAGCAGCGACGGAGTGGGGGAACCACTGGCAACCGTCGCCAATGGATGCGCAAGAATCCTCCTGCACCGCGCCAAGTGTCGACCCCCACTCCGTCGAGCTGCGCTCGACACCTCTCCCCCGATCGACGGGGTAGAGGAAGGGCGCCAAGCTGTCCCTGGGGCGAAGAACCTGGACCTTGGGATGCCTCACATTGCGGTAAAGCCGTTATCCACGAACAAATGTGTCCCGTTGACGAAGCTGGACTCGTCGCTGGCGAGGTATAGCGCCGCCCTGGCCACTTCCTCCGGTTCGCCGATGCGACCCTGCTGGGCCGCCAATGCGGCGTCCGACACATCGACGCCGAGCTTGCCGAGATCCGCCACTTCGCGCAGGCCGTGTGGTGTGCGGATGAAGCCGGGACAGACGGCGTTGCAGCGGATGTTGCGGTCGCGGAACTCGACGGCAATGGCCCGTGCAAACATGTGGCAGGCGCCCTTGGTGGTGTCGTAGAGCACTTCCATCGGCGTCGCCGCCACTGCCGAGATCGACGAGGTGCAGACGATCGAACCGCCACCTGCGGCGATCATGCCGGGCAGTACGGCGCGGGTCATCAGGAACATCGAACGGACATTGACGGCATGCAGCCAGTCCCATTCCTGCACCGTCGTCTCCAGGAACGGTTTTATGACGATGGTGCCGGCATGGTTGAACAGCACCGTGGCCGGGCCAAGCTTGGCCGTCGCCGCCTTCACCGCCGCCTCGACCTGCGCTTCGTCCGAGACGTCGGCGACAAAATGCTCGGCGACATGGCCGCGCGCCCGGATGGCGGCAGCGGTGGCGGCCGCCGCATCGCCATTACGGTCGACGATCGCCACTTTGGCGCCTTCGGCCGCAAACAATTCCGACGCCGCCCCGCCCATTCCCGTCGCGCCGCCCGAGATGATGGCGACCTTGCCGGCCAGTCTTGAACCCATGTTCTGCTCCCCCATACCCTGTTCAATAGCCCCAGCTCTTGCGCCGGAACGACGATGCTATCTCCTATGTACGGGCCGGCCAAGCCAACCCGCCGATTGCTGCCAACGGAGTCCCCATAGCAAAGTGACTCTAATTTTCTGCGCTATGTGGGAAAATCGTTCTACATATTGCCGAAAAATAGCACTCGACAAAGTCTACTGATTTTATAGATTAACCGGCGAGACGGAGGTCGATATGTCCTATATCCAGAACGCCGAGACGGATCGCACCAGCCAGCGGCTGGCCAATGCCCAGGCTTTCCGCCCGGCCTATGCGGGCGCTTTCGCCTATCTCGTCTTTGCCCTTGCGTTTGTGTTCACCGGGGCAGTCGTGCTCGGCCTTATTCCCTGAGCGATCAGGACGAAGGGTGGCGACCTATCGCTTTCAGTGAGTGACCGGAGTTGTTGAACCGAACGCGGATGCGCTTGGGCGCGGACCGCTTTGTTTATGCATGTCGTTGTCCCAAAACTGGGGCCGCTGTTGGGCGACATGCACCCAACGTGATGGAGGAGATGGCAATGCCGATCGAGTTCACGCATGTTCCCGGTAAGACGCAGTCAGCCGACGCCGGCTCGGCCGTACCTTTCTTCTATGATTTCGTCGAGACGGCGACAAAGCTGTCGCTGATCGAGGATTCCGGCTTCCAGAAGATCGTCGTCGACGACCAGGCCGGGCTGTTGACCAATATGGACATTGCCGCCCAGGCGCTCGACCGCACCTCGTCGCTGGAAGTGGTGCTGACGCATTGGGCCGGTGTGATCGCGCCCGCGGTCGCGGCCAGGCAGCTGGCGGCGCTCGACGCCAGGAGCGGCGGCCGGTTGTCGCTGAGGATGCTGAGCGAGCCGCTGGACGACGACGATGCCGAAACGCGTCCGGTCGGGCACACCGTGGTCTGGCAGCGCATCGACGAATATCTGGTGCTGCTGAAGCGGCTGTGGTCGAACGACAGGCCCTTCGATCATGAAGGCGCCTTCTACAGCATCAAGGGCGGCTATGTGCCGCGCAAACAACCACAGGGTGTCGACGTGACGATCCGCATGGGCGGCCAGTCCGGCACGGCGCTGAAGGTCGCTGGACGGCATGCCGATGTCTTTGAGCTGGCGCTGGGTTCGCTCGACGAAATCCGCCAGCTGATGGAACGGGCGCGCAGCGCCGCCGCCGAGCATGGCCGGGCGGGCAAGCTGCGTTTTGCGCTTCCGGTCCGCATTCGTGCCGAAGGCGGAGTCTCCACCGGCGGCCACAAGGCGGTCGAGCTTGCCGGACCGCCGGCGCAGGTCGCCTTGTCGCTGCTGCCCTATGCGGCGCTCGGCATCAGCGAATTCATGATCGTCGGCATCGACCGGCCGCGCGAGATCGCCAGCATCGGCCGCGAGACGATCGCGCTCTTACGCAACTCGCTGGCACGCCGCGAGGCCGAGGTGCCACAGCCCGGCGCGTTTGCATCGCGAGGCGGGTCGGACATTCACGCGGGGTAGCTACCGTTGCAGATCGGTGATGCTGGAGGGACAGCGCCCCCCTCTGGCCTGCCGGCCATCTCCCCCACGAGGGGGGAGATCAGCTGTCGCCGTCGCTTTTGCCACTCACCAACGCAGAATGGTGCCGCCATCGGAGCTGCCAATCTCCCCCCAAGTGGGGGAGATGTCCGGCAGGACAGAGGGGGGCGTGAAGGATCGCGGCGAAACTTCTTCACTCTGACGCGGCCTGTCTAGCCAACCTTCCCACCCAGCCGCGCCAACGCCTCCAGCACAGCCCCCGACTCCGCCAGCGCGCCGAAAACGCCGTCCTCCACCGTCACCATATGCAGCGCCGCCTCATGCGCTTGTCTGTCGCCGCTGGCGCAGGCGTCGGCGATGGTCAGGCACTGAAAATTGCGATCGCAGGCCTCGCGCAGCGTGGTGTGGACGCAGACATCGGTGGTGCAGCCGGAAAACATCAAATGCGTGATGCCTCGTGCGCGCAACACGAGTTCGAAATCGGTATAGGTGAAGGCGCTGTTGCAGGTCTTGTCGACGATGATGTCGTGCGGCGCGACCTCGATGTCGGCGACGATCTGGAAGCCAGGGCCGGAGCGCAACAGCACGTCGGTGCCCTCCAGGCCAGCCCGCTTGCGGCGCCATCTCTCGTAAGGCGTCATATCGGCCATGTCGCCGCGGTAGCCTTGTCTGGTGTGGATCACGGTGAGACCAGCCGAGCGTGCGGCGGCGATCAGCCGGTTGACCGTCGGCAGGATGGCGCGCAGCGGCGCCGGGTCATACCCCTTCCTGGCGAAATAGCCCGATGTCGAGAGAAAGTCCTCCTGCAGATCGATGACGACGAGCGCGGTGTTTGCCGGCACCAGCCGGCCGTCATAGGGGAAATCGAACGGTGTCGCCTTGATCATCGGCTGCCTCGCCTGCTGCCACGTCATCGTGGCCCAGGACTCGCGTCGCCGTCCACCCCTCAGTGCGACGACGCCAGGTAGACCGACACCAAGACGGTGCGCCGGTTGAGACATCGCGCCAAAGACTGTTGGCCAAAAAGGCCATCTTGTTTGTTGACTAGTAAACTCATGTTTTATAGTCAGGCGAGGGCACGGCCACCTGAATTGTTTTCCAGCGGCTGTGCCGCGTTTGAGAGAGGGCCAGAATCCGTGGCTGGACTTTTCGTGGTCGAGATGGGGGTGGTTGCGCATCCCGTCAGCGGCCAACCCATCGGTTACGTGCAATGACGAAGCGAGGACGACGCGTGTCCAGAAATGGTTTGTTGGCGGCGCTGGCCGCACTCATGCTGTCGGCCGGCAGCGTTGCTGCGCAAGAGCAGCCGACTACCCAACCCCGGGTGACGACGGAACCGGCCGCAACCGCCCAGCCGGCGCCAGTCTCGCCGCCAGCGGCAGTGGAACAGGCGGCACCGACTGTGCCTGTCGCGCCGGCCGCGTCAGCTGCCGGGCAAGTCGCACCGGCTTCGCCGCTTTCGGTCAGTCAGCCCGGTGCAACCGCGCCGATCGAGCCTTCGGCAATATCGCTGACCCTGCCGCACGATCTGTCGCCCTGGGGCATGTTCATGGCCGCCGCCATCATCGTCAAGGCGGTGATGATCGGGCTCGCCTTCGCCTCCCTCGTCACCTGGACGGTGTGGCTGGCCAAATCGCTGGAAATCCTCTTCGGCAAGCTCGGCGCGCGGCGCGCCGCGCCCGCCCCGGTACGCTCTTGGTGCAGGCGGCCGAGGAAGAGGCAGCCCTTTCGGCTGGCGCGCTCGACCACGTGACCGGCGACGGGCTGAAGGAACGCGTGACGTCGCGGCTGTCGCGCATCGAGGCGGCCGCGGCGCGGCGCATGTCGCGCGGCACCGGCGTGCTGGCGACGATCGGCTCGACGGCGCCTTTCGTCGGCCTGTTCGGCACCGTCTGGGGCATCATGAACGCTTTCATCGGCATCTCGCAGGCGCAGACCACCAACCTCGCCGTCGTCGCGCCCGGCATCGCCGAGGCGCTGCTGGCCACCGCGATGGGCCTGGTCGCGGCTATTCCCGCAGTGGTCATCTACAACGTCTTCGCGCGCTCGATATCCGGCTACCGGCAGATCCTCGCCGATGCCTCGGCCGGCGTCGAGCGGCTGGTCAGCCGCGATCTGGATTTCCGCACGGTGCCGCCGGCAACCGCGCTGGCGGCGGAGTGATGGGCTATGGCGGCTAGAATTCGCGAGAATATCGACGGCGATCTCGAGGAAAACCACGAGATCAACGTCACGCCGTTCATCGATGTTATCCTGGTGCTGCTGATCATCTTCATGGTCGCGGCACCTTTGGCGACGGTCGACGTCAATGTCGACCTGCCGGGTTCGACCGCAACGCCGGCGCCGCGGCCGGAAACCCCGCTGTTCCTGACGTTGAAAGACGATCTGACGCTGGCGATCGGCAACGACAGCGTTCCGCGCCAGGCTTTCGCCGCCGTGCTCGACGGCAAGACCAAGGGCGACAAGCAGAACCGCATCTTCCTGCGCGCTGACAAGGCGGTCGGCTATGGCGAGTTGATGGAGGTGATGAATCTCCTGCGCGGCGCCGGTTATCTCAAAATCGCGCTGGTCGGACTGGAGACAGTGCCGGCGGATGCGTCCACGCCGTCGCAACCAGGCGCCGCCCCATGACGCATCTGGCCGCCGCCGTTCCCATGGCCGATCCGCCGCGCATTGGCGCGCGCGAGATCGGCTTGTGGACGGTCGCCGCCGTGCTCATTGTCGGCGCGCATGTGGCGATCGCCTATGCCGTGCAGAGCTTCAGCCTGGCTAACGCTATGGATGGCGGCCCGCCGCCGGCGGTGGCGATCGAACTGTCGCCGATGATGGTCGCACCGGCGGTGCCTGAGGACACGATGGCCGAT
Organism: Mesorhizobium sp. P2_F5; assembly: GCF_056403715.1. Classification (NCBI taxonomy): domain Bacteria; kingdom Pseudomonadati; phylum Pseudomonadota; class Alphaproteobacteria; order Hyphomicrobiales; family Phyllobacteriaceae; genus Mesorhizobium; species Mesorhizobium sp. P2_F5. The sequence continues at coordinate 37,129 of NZ_JBFUEY010000037.1, forward strand.
GTGGTGAAGCCGGAGCCGACGAACCAGGTCGAGGAGACGGTTGCCGACGCAAAGCCCGTCGTGGAACCCGAAGTCGACAAGCCGGAGCCGGTCACCGAGGAGAGGGAAGCGGTGCAACCCGACGAGACCGCCCCGATCGAGACAGCCGCAGCCGAACAACCCGACCAGCCGCCGCCGCTGGACGAGATGGTGCCCGACATCGTCCCGGCGATTGCGCCTGACGTGGTCATTCCGTTGCCGCAAGCGAAACCGGTCGAGGACAAGCCGGTCGAGAAGGCGAAGAAGACGGTCGAAAAGCCCAAGCCGAAGCCGAAGAAAGAGAAGAAGGAAAAGGTCGCGCCGGTGAAAGCCGTCGTGACCGCCAGTGTCGATGAGAAGGCGGCTGCAAAAGCGTCGGCACCGAACGCGTCCCAATCCAGTGCGCGGTCTGGCAATTCCAACAGATGGAAGTCTCAGCTGGGCGCGTGGATCAAGCGGCGTACGCACTATCCGCCCGGAGCGAGGCCGAGACGGGCCGTGGGGACCGCAAGAGTGGCTTTCGTCCTTAATGCCTCGGGCAAGGTGACATCCGCCAGGCTGGCGGCATCTTCGGGTGATGCCGATCTCGATCGCGCCGCGCTCAGCGCGCTGCAAGGTGCAACGGCGCCCACACCGCCTGCTGACCAGGTCGGCACCAGCATCGTCGCGCCTCTGGTGTTCACCCTGCGGGACTGAAGACGTTGCCTCGTGCGCGGTCCGTTCGCGGCGGCGCCCACTTTCTCGCTTGACTGACCGGCCGGACCGAATACGCTAGCGCAAAATACCGGCTCTGATCGCCGGGCGGCAAATATGCCTCGTATGCCTCGCCCCTCCGGCGCTGGCTGCGGGGCATTGTCATTTCTGGGGTTGTGTTTGAAACGGCGCATCGAAATCGGCATCCTGTATTCCCGCTCGGGCAGCTATCAGCTGGTCTCCGATGCGTGCAGGATGGGCGCCATGCGCGCCATCGCCGACATCAATGCCGACCGCAGCTACGGCATCGAACTGGTGCCGGTCGAGCGCGATCCGCAAAGCAATGCCGATCGTTACGCGACGCTTTGCGAGGACATTTTCAGGACCAGCAGCGCCCGCCATGTCGTCGGCTGCGTCACCTCGTGGAGCCGCAAGGAGACCATTCCCGTGCTGGAGAAGGCCGGCGGCATGCTCTGGTATGCCTGCCCCTATGAAGGCTTCGAGGCCAACGAGCATGTCGTCTACATGCACGCTTGCCCCAACCAGCATCTGGTGCCGCTGATGGCGTATGTCGTGCCGCGCTTCGGCGCCAACGGTTTTCTGCTCGGGTCCAACTACATCTGGGGCTGGGAGATGAACCGGGTGGCGCGCGACCTGATTGCGGATGCCGGCGGCAAGGTGCTGGGCGAGCGCTATCTGCGCATCGGCGAGACCGACGTGTCGCGGCTGATCGCGGAAATCCGGGCGACGCGGCCGAACTTCATCCTCAACAATCTGATCGGCACTTCGTCCTATGCCTTCCTGGCCGCCTATCGCGACCTGGGCGACGAGGATGCCGCCTTCCGGCCGGAAAACTGCCCGGTCATTTCCTGCAACCTCACCGAGGGTGAGCTGCCGGCGATCGGCGAGACAGGCAAGGGGCATCTGTCGGTCGGGCCGTATTTCGCGCCGCGGCCGGCCGCTTTCGCCTCGTCTTTCGAGGCCTCCGCCTATGCCTCGGTGCAGGTGATGGCCGACGTGCTGTCGCGCGACGCCGACGCCGGTCCGGCGGAGTTTTCCAAGGTTTTCGCCGAGCGGAGCTTCTCGACGCGGCTCGGGCCGATCGCCATCGATGCCCATTCCCAGCATGCGACGCTGCCGGTGATCATCGGACGGATCGCCGACGGATTCTTCGAGGTCGTCAGCCGTGAGGATGAGGTGGCGCCGGATCCGTATTTGTCGCGCTACGACCCCGCCAAGACGTTCGGTCGCCCGCGCCTGAGGGTGGTGTCGTGACGAGGACGCCACGCATCCCCAATCTCGGCGGCGCCAGGGCCTTCATCCTGCATCGCCCGCATCCAACGGTGCAGGCGATCACCAGGCAGTTGTCGGCCATCGGCCTGATCACGCTGGACTGCTGGCCGGAACTGCCGCCCGAGGCGCTCGCCGCCGATTTCGTCTTCTTCGACGCCGATCTCGGCTTCGATGAGCAATTTCCGTGGAAGCCGGGCGAGGCGCCGATGCCGCTGGTGGCGCTGATCGGCTCGGAGGCGCCGGGCCGCATCGAATGGGCGCTGTCGCACAAGGCCGACGCCCAGCTGTTGAAGCCGGTCGGCAATGCCGGTGTCTACAGCGCGCTGCTGATCGCGCGGCAGAGTTTCGAGGCGCGAAAACATTTAGCCGGCGAGATTGCGTCGCTGCGCCAGCGTGTTGCCGAGCGCCAGACCATCGTGCGCGCGGTGACGGCCTTGTCGAAAGGCTCGGATGACGAGCGTGCCTACGCGCAGCTGCGCTCGCTGGCGATGAGCTGGCAGATCAGCGTCGAGGATGCGGCGCGCCGGATCGTGGCGATGACCGAGGAAGAAGGCGGTGATGACCAGTCCCATCGCGCCTGATTTGCCTGTGCGCATGCCGGCCAAGCCGCGCGCCGGCGTCTGGCGCCGGCTGGTCAAGCGCCGCCTGGCGCTGCTCGGGCTGGTCATCGTCGCCATCGTCGTTGCCGGCGCCGTGCTGGCGCCATGGCTGACCGGCTATGATCCCAACGAGCAGATGTTCGACGGCCTGACCATCGAAGGCTCGCCGCTGCCGCCGAGCGCCCAGTACTGGCTGGGCACCGACCTGCTCGGGCGTGACCTGTTGACTCGCATTCTCTATGGCGCCCGCACCTCGCTGATCATCGGCATCGTTGCCAATGGCGTAGCGCTTTTGATCGGCACGCTGGTCGGGGTCACCGCCGGTTACTTCCGCGGCTGGATCGGCAGCGCGCTGATGCGCTTCACCGATCTGATGATGGCGTTTCCAGCGCTGCTGCTCGCCATCTGCCTGGCGGCCGTTTTCCAGCCGAGCCTGTGGATCGTCGCCATGGTCATCGCGCTGGTCAACTGGGTACAGACGGCGCGTGTCATCTACACCGAGACGTCCTCGCTCGCCGAGCGCGAGTTCATCGATGCCGAGCGCACCATCGGGGCGAGCGCGCCGCGCATCCTGTTCCGGCACATCCTGCCGCATCTTCTGCCAACCATCATCGTCTGGGGTACGCTCGGTATTTCGACCACGGTGCTGCTGGAAGCGACGCTGTCCTTCCTCGGCATCGGCGTGCAGCCGCCGACGGCGTCGTGGGGCAACATCATCTTCGAGAACCAGACCTATTTCCAGGCCGCACCCTGGTTGGTGTTCTTCCCGGGTGCCGCGATCCTGGCGCTGGCGCTGGCCTTCAACCTGATCGGCGATGCGCTGCGCGACATCCTCGATCCGACGCAAAGGGGCCGGGCATGATCGCCTATCTCGGTCGCCGCCTAATCCAGTCGCTGCTTATCCTGCTCGGCGTCTCGCTGATCACCTTCGCGTTGCTTTATCTCCTGCCGGCCGACCCGGTGCGCCAGATCGCCGGCCGCAGCGCCACACCGCAGACGGTCGAAAACATCCGCCAGCAGCTCGGTCTCGACCAGCCTTTCGTCGTCCAGTACTGGCATTACCTGACGAAGCTCGTCAGTGGCGATCTCGGCCGCTCCTATATCCAGCGCTCCGAAGTCACCGAGCTCATCGTCTCGCGGCTGCCGGCGAGCCTGCTTTTGATGGTCGGCGCCATCCTCTGCGAATTGCTGATTGGGCTCTCCATGGGCCTCATTGCCGCCGTCAAGCGCGCCACCGCCACCGACCAGACGCTGATGGTCGCCTCCTTCGTCGGCGTCTCGGCGCCGCAATTCGTCGTCGGCCTTTTGCTGCTCTACGTCTTTGCGGTCAGGCTCAGCTGGTTCCCGATCGGCGGCTACGGCACCTGGCGCCATCTCGTGCTGCCGTCGCTGACCATGGGCATACTCGGCGCCGGCTGGTACGCCCGCATGATGCGCTCGTCGATGATCGACGTGTTGCGCCAGGATTATGTCCGCACCGCTCGCGCCAAGGGTTTGGCGCGCAGCGCCATCATCTTCCGCCATGCTTTGCCCAACGCCATCCTGCCGGTCATCGCCATGATCGGCATCGACATCGGCATCTTCATGGGCGGCATCGTCGTCGTCGAAAGCGTGTTCGGCTGGCCCGGCATCGGCCAACTTGCGTGGCAGGCGATCCAGCGCGTCGACATCCCGATCATCATGGGTGTCACGCTGGTGTCAGCCTTTGCCATCGTGCTCGGCAATCTCTTAGCCGACATCATCGCGCCGTTCATCGACCCCCGCATCAAGCTCAGATGAAAATGAAAACCGAACAGAGAAAGGGAACATAACAATGAAAAAGTTTCTCGCATCCACCGTCGCGGCATCGGCCTTGGCGCTGATGCTCGGCATGGCCAGCGCCCGCGCCGAAGACGCTGTCGACCCCAACGCCAAGCAGGGCGGCGCCATCACCATCACCTACAAGGACGATGTCGCCACGCTCGATCCGGCGATCGGCTATGACTGGCAGAACTGGTCGATGATCAAGAGCCTGTTCGACGGGCTGATGGACTATGAGCCGGGCACCACCAACCTCAAGCCCGACCTCGCCGAAAGCTACGAGATCGCACCCGACGGCCAGACCTTCACCTTCAAGCTGCGCCACGGCGTGAAGTTTCACAATGGCCGCGAGATGACGGCCGACGATGTGAAATACTCGCTCGACCGCGTCACCAATCCGAAGACGCAGAGCCCCGGCGCCGGCTTCTTCGGCTCGATCAAGGGCTATGACGATGTCGCCGCCGGCAAGGCCGAAGGCCTGTCGGGCGTCACCGTTGTCGACCCCTACACGGTCAAGTTCGAGTTGACCCGGCCCGACGCCACTTTCCTGCACGTCATGGCCATCAACTTTGCCCATGTCGTGCCCAAAGAAGAGGTCGAGAAATATGGCGCCGATTTCGGCAAGCATCCGGTCGGCACCGGGGCTTTCAAGCTCGCCGAATGGACGCTGGGCCAGCGCATCGTCTTCGAGCGCAATGCGGATTATTGGCACAAGGGCCTGCCGCATCTGGACAAAATCACCTTCGAGATCGGCCAGGAGCCGATCGTGGCGCTGCTCCGCCTGCAGAAGGGCGAGATCGATGTGCCCGGCGACGGCATCCCACCGGCAAAATTCCAGGAGGTGATGGCCGATCCCGAGCAGAAGGCGCGCGTTGTCGAAGGCGGCCAGCTGCACACCGGCTATGTCACCATGAACACCACCATGGCGCCGTTCGACAATGTGAAGGTGCGCCAGGCCGTCAACATGGCCCTCAACAAGGCGCGCATCATCCAGATCATCAACGGCCGCGCCGTGCCGGCCAACCAGCCGCTGCCGCCGTCGATGCCGGGCTACGACAAGGAATACAAGGGCTATCCCTATGACGTCGCCAAGGCCAAGGCGCTGCTCGCTGAAGCCGGCCATCCCGACGGCTTCGACACGCAGCTCTTTGCCATGAACACCGATCCCAATCCGCGTATCGCCCAGGCGATCCAGCAGGATCTTGCGGCGATCGGCATCAAGGCCAGCATCCAGTCGCTGGCGCAGGCCAATGTCATTGCCGCTGGCGGCGACAAGGCCGGCGCGCCGATGATCTGGTCAGGCGGCATGGCTTGGATCGCGGACTTCCCGGATCCATCGAACTTCTACGGCCCGATCCTCGGCTGCGCCGGTGCTGTGCCGGGCGGTTGGAACTGGTCGTGGTATTGCAACAAGGACCTGGACGCCAAGGCGGCCGCGGCCGACTCGGTGGTCGATCCGGCCAAGGCCGGCGAGCGCGACAAGATGTGGAGCGCCATCTATGACAAGGTGATGGAAGATGCGCCCTGGGCGCCGGTGTTCAACGAACAGCGCTTCACCATGAAATCCGCCCGCATGGGCGGCGCCGACAACCTCTATGTCGACCCGGTCCATATCCCGATCAACTACGACAATGTGTACGTAAAAGATGTGCAATAACTGCGACTACACCATCCACGGGCGCCATCACCATTTCGGCTGGGACAATTCCTTTGCCCCGGCCGAGCGGGTGGCGCCCGGCTCGACCATCGAGTTCCAGTGCCTCGATGCCGCCGGCGGCCAGTTGAATGCCGACAGCACGGTCGCCGACGTCGCCAAGCTCGACTTCGCCAAGGTCAACCCGGTGACCGGGCCGATCTTCGTCGAGGGCGCGGAACCGGGTGACGCGCTTAAGGTGACGATCGAGATGTTCAAACCGTCCGGCTTCGGCTGGACGGCGAACATTCCGGGTTTCGGCCTGCTCGCCGACGATTTTAAAGAGCCGGCGCTGCACATCTGGAAATACGACGCCGCCTCGCTTGAGCCGGCGCTGTTTGGCAAGAACGCGCGGGTGCCGCTGAAACCCTTTGCCGGCACCATCGGCAATGCGCCGGCTGAGATGGGGCTTCACTCGGTGGTGCCGCCGCGGCGCGTCGGCGGCAATCTCGACATCCGCGACCTCGCCGCCGGCACGACGCTCTATCTGCCGGTCGAGGTGGCGGGCGGGCTGCTTTCGGTCGGCGACACGCATGCCGCGCAAGGCGATGGCGAGGTCTGTGGCACGGCGATCGAAAGCCCGATGGACGTCGTGCTCAAGCTCGACCTGGTCAAGGACGCCAGGCTGAAGACGCCGCGCTTCACCACGTCGGGCCCGGTCGCGCGTCATCTCGACGCCAAAGGCTATGAGGTGACGACGGGTATCGGGCCGGACCTGATGGCGGGCGCGAAGGAGGCGGTCGCGCAGATGGTCGATCTGCTTGCCGGGCGCTACAAGATCGATCCGGTCGAGGCCTACATGCTGGCTTCGGTGTGCGGCGATCTGCGCATCAGCGAGATCGTCGATATGCCGAACTGGGTGGTGTCGTTCTATTTTCCGCGCTGCGTGTTTGAATGAGCGTAGGTCGACGCTGCACCCCCCTCTGCCCTGCCGGGCATCTCCCCCTCAAGGGGGGAGATCAGATGTCACATCGGCGTTCGCCAATCTTCAATGCCGCAAAGAGAAATGCCGCGCGGCGTGACAGCCAATCTCCCCCCTTGAGGGGGAGATGTCCGGCAGGACAGAGGGGGGTGTGCCGGAATAAACTTCTCAGAACCCCGCTCCCGCGATGACCTCGACCCCCGAACCCATCCTCTCCATCGCCAACCTCTCCGTCAGCGTGCGCGGCGAGGACGGTGAACGCGAGGTCGTCTCCAATCTGTCGCTGACGCTGGCGCGTGGCGAGACACTCTGCATTGCCGGCGAATCCGGCTCCGGCAAATCGATGACCGCGCTGGCAATCATGCAGCTTCTGCCGCAGCCGGCCGCGCGCATATCATCAGGCCAGATCCACCTTGGCGATACCGACCTGGCGACGCTCGACGAGCGGCAGATGCGCCGCATTCGTGGCGATCGCATCGCCATGATCTTCCAGGAGCCGATGACCTCGCTCAATCCGGTGCTGTCGATCGGCCGGCAGCTGACTGAATCCATCGAGGCGCACACCAGCCTGTCACAAAGCGAGGCCCGCCAGCGCGCTATCGAGGCACTGAAGGCGGTGCGCATTTCGGAAGCCGAAAGCCGGCTCAAACAATTTCCACATGAGCTCTCCGGCGGCATGCGCCAGCGGGTGATGATCGCCATGGCGCTGGCGCTCGAGCCCGACGTGCTGATCGCCGACGAGCCGACGACAGCACTCGACGTCACTGTGCAGGGCGAGGTGCTGGAACTCTTGCGCGACCTGCAGCGCCAGCACGGCACCAGCGTCATCCTGATCACCCACGATATGGGCGTGGTCGCCGAAATGGCTGACCGCGTCATTATCATGCGGCATGGCCGCATGGTCGAAGAGGGTACGACCGCCAATATCTTTGCTCAGCCCCAGGCCGACTACACGCGCGAACTGCTGGCCGCCGTGCCGCGCATCGGCAGCGGTGTCGGCCGGCAGAAATCCAGGGATGCGACCGAACTTTCGAAGCCAGCCAGCGTTGCCGAGGTTAACGACCTGCATGTCCGCTTCGATCTGCGCGGCGGTATCTTTGGCCAGGTCACCCGCCGCGTGCATGCCGTCGAGGGCGTCAGCTTTTCCATCGCGCCCAACGAAACGCTGGCACTGGTCGGCGAGTCCGGTTGCGGCAAGTCGACCACGGCCAAGGCGCTGGCCGGGCTGGTGCCGTACAGCGGCGACATCGTCATCGGCGGGCGCAATCTGTCGGGGCTTGGCCGCGACGAACGCAAGGCGGTGCGCCGCGACGTGCAGATGATTTTCCAGGATCCCTTCGCCTCGCTCGACCCACGCATGCGTGTCGGCGACCTCGTCGCCGAGCCACTGGTTATCCATGGCATCGCCTCGAAGGAAGAGCGCCGCGACCGTGTGGCGGTGCTGTTCGAGCGCGTCGGCCTGTCGGCCGATCAGATGGAGCTCTATCCGCACGAATTCTCCGGCGGCCAGCGCCAGCGCGTCTGCATTGCGCGGGCACTCGCCTTGCGACCAAAACTGATCATCGCCGATGAAAGCGTCTCGGCGCTCGACGTCTCGGTACAGGCGCGCGTGCTCGATTTGCTGAAGGAATTGCAGCGCGAATTCGGCGTCGCCTATCTCTTCATCTCGCATGACATGGCGGTGGTGGAAAACATCTCCGACCGCGTCGCCGTCATGTATCTCGGCCAGATCGTGGAAATGGGCACGCGCGACCAGGTGTTTTCCAACCCGCGCCACCCCTACACCAGGCGGCTGATCGAAGCCGTGCCGGTGCCCGATCCGGCGCAGCGCAGAAGCCGCTTCGCCCGCCTCGACCAGGAAATCCCGAGTGCGACCCGCAGGATCGGCGAGGCGCCGCTGAAGCTGGCGCTGAACGATGTCGGCGGCGGCCATCTCGTGGCTGCAGAAAGCTGAGCCCGCACGGGCTGGCGATTGCAGCTGTTCTTTTACCTTGTTAAGCACAACCAAGACTTGTCGTCTCGGGTTTACCGCGTCTTAGGTGGACGACGACCACTATACGGTCGGCGTTCTTGCCTCGAGGGAAAACAGTGCTCAAGGCGGTTCTGCAGCTGCTGCCGGGTCGGTTTATGGATGTGCGCATGCGCGCGTCCGACGGCTATGAGACGCGGGTCGTCGAGCGGCCCGGGCGCTGGATGAAGGCTGCCGAACTGGAGCAGCTGAGCAGCGATCTGCGGCTGGTGGCGTCGAAGACGCTTAGGGACGGCAGCCTGACCTATGGCGTCTTTTCCGGCGACCGCAGCCGGCTGGAACATTCCATCATCACCATCGTCTACCGCCGCAGCGACGGGCGGCCGATCGCCTTCAACGCGCTGGCGCTGATGGAGATTTCGCTGGCCGGCAAGCCCTATGAGGTGCTGCATCTGGGTCTCGTCATGGTCGATCCGGACGAGCGCAGCCGCGGCCTCAGCTGGATCCTCTACGGCTTGACCTGTTTCCTGATGTTCCTGCGCAATCAGCTGCGGCCGATCTGGATCTCCAACGTCACCCAGGTGCCGGCCGTCGTCGGCATGGTCGCGGAAGCCTTCAGCAATGTGTTTCCCGGGCCGCATGCCGGCGCGCGGCGCTCGCTCACCCATGTGCTGTTGGCGCGGCAGATCATGGTGCGTCACCGCCATGTCTTCGGCGTCGGCCCCGAAGCGGGTTTCGACGAGGAGCGCTTCGTCATCACCAATGCCTATACCGGTGGTTCGGACGATCTGAAGAAGACCTTCAACGAGGCGGCCAAGCATCGGGATGAGACCTATAGCGAATTCTGTCAGAAAGAGCTCGATTACGGGCGCGGCGATGACGTGCTGCAGATCGGCCAGATGAATTTTCAGGCCGCGCGCATCTATCTCGCCGATGCCGTTCCGCGTGGCTCACTTGCTGCCCTGGCGGTTGCGGGCACAGCGGCCACTTTGCAGCGACTCATCCTGCCGGTGGTTCACTGGGCCGACTCTGGCCGGCAATGGGACGTGTTGCGACCATGGACACGCTAGCTATTTTGTTCCCGTGCGCCGATTCAAGCTGATGGACAAGAGTGCATGACTTTTGACAACACGCTTGTCGCCGACACCATCACCTCGCTGGCGGCGCTGGCCGGGTTGCTGATCGTCATAGCGGTCGTCGGCGGGCGCGACACCGGCGATCCGCTGTCGCGGCGTTTTCTGTTTGGCCTCAGGGTGCTGGCCGTGCTGCTTGCCTGCCGGATCCTCGACTGGGTTAGCGGCTTTGGCATCTTCCGGCTCGTCACAATCGTGGCCGCAGGGCTGTTGCCGCTGGCGGCGCTGCTGCTGACCGAGGGCCTGCTGCGCCGGCACGCTCCCTTCTTCCTCAAGTTTCTCGCCGCCGGCGGCGCCGCAGCGTTCCTGCTGCTGGCGATGATCCCGGAACGCTTCGCCGAGCCGTGGCGAATGGCGGCACTTCTGCTTTTCCAGTTTGGTGGCTTTCTTGCCATTGGCTGGCTGGTGGTGATGCGCGACCGGACCGGCCTGTCGGCTGCCGAAAACCGCACGGTCGAGCGGATGGCGCTTTCGCTGCTGCTGATCATTCCGTTCATGATCACCGACTATCGGCCCGGCCTGTTCGAGGTACCGGTGCGGCTTGGCGGCATTGCCATCCTGTTCCTGTGCTGGCTGACGATCGGCCTTGGCCGGCCGAGCCCTAGCCATCGCGACACGATCGGCGCCTTCGCCGTCATCGCTCTGAGTTCGGTCTTTGCCGGTCTTGCGTTGGGCGGCATCGATCATATCGGCTGGCGGGGAAGCGTGCAGGGCGTGGTGATCGTGCTGTCCGCCACGCTGCTAGCGGTCATCTACAATGACAGCGTCAGCCTTGCCGCCGAAAAACGTCGCGACTCGCTGCTGCGGCACATGGCCGAGGGCGATTTGACGGATTCGGCGCGCTTCCTGCGCGGCCTGCAGAACCATATCCTTGTCGACGGCGCCTTGATCCTGCCGGCGGCCGAGCTTGGCGATTTCGACCTGAACGTTTTGACCCGGGCCCTCGAACAGGCCCCCGTGCGCTCCATCGCCGATGTGCAGCCACAATCGCTTGTCGACCACGACATCCGTGAACAGCTGGCATGGCTGTTTGAGAAGTATGAGGCGACCCATGTGCTGCTGGCGACGCTCAATCCGTTGACCGTGGTCGCGCTCAACATGCCGGCACTGGCGTCGTCGCCGGGTGTGGAAATGGAACTGCGCGCCGTCCAGCGCATGGCCATGTTGATCGCGCAACGGGAAGCGATGACTTAAGGAGAAGACGGGCCGGCGTTTTGCGCCAGCCCGTTCGTCATTTCCAGATCAGGCGGCCTTGGTCTTCAGGGCCTCTTCGTCGCGCACCATTTTGGTGACGGCAGCGAAGTCGAGCTTGCCGGAGCCGAGCACGGGCACCTTTGAGACCACCCGCACTTCGGCCGGCACCATCAGATCCATGGCGCCGTTGGCCTTGGCGAAAGCCAGGAATTCCGCGCGGGTCGCGCCGGGCGCCTCGGTGATGAGGATCAGCTTTTCGCCCTTGCGCGCGTCCGGCACGGTGGCGACCGCCGAAAGCGTGCCTTTCCACAATTCGCCGGCCAAGGCTTCGACGGCGGCCAGGGAGATCATCTCGCCACCGATCTTGGCAAAGCGCTTGGCGCGGCCGCGAATGGTGATGAAGCCGCCCTCGTCGATGGCGACGACGTCGCCCGTATCATGCCAGCCGTCTTCGAGCGGTTCGAGCACACCGGGCTTCTCGGCCCGGAGATAGCCGGCCATGACATTGGGGCCGCGCACGAACAGCCGTCCGCCATCGTCGACGCCCGGCACCGGATCGAGACGATATTCCATGCCGGGCATGATCTTGCCGACGGTTCCGGAGCGGTTGTACATCGGCGTGTTGATGGAGATCACCGGTGCCGTCTCGGTGACGCCATAACCCTCGAGGATGCGCACGCCGAACTTCTCCATATAGGTCATGCGCGTCGCTGCCTTGACCGGTTCGGCGCCGGCAAAACAATAGCGTATCGAGCGGAAGTCGTAAGGGTGCGCGGTGCGCGCATAGCCCGAGAGGAACGTATCGGTGCCGAAGATGATCGTCGCGTTCGAGGCGTAAATCAGTTCCGGCACGATGCGGTAGTGCAGCGGCGAAGGGTAGAAATAGACTGGCACGCCCGAGATCAGCGGCAGCACGGTGCCCGCGGTCATGCCGAAGGAATGGAAGATCGGCAGCACGTTGAACACCTTGTCGCCCGAATGGAAGTCGATGCGCGACGCCGCCTGGGCGGCGTTGGCCAGGATGTTGCGGTGGGTCAGCACGACGCCCTTCGGCGTGCCCTCCGAACCCGAGGTGAACAGGATCACCGCCGGATCGTCAGGCTTGCGCGGTGCACGTGGCGTCGACTTGCGCAACAGGCCGAGCAGCTTGTCCTTGAGACCAATGGTCTTGCGCAGATCGTCGAGCCAGACGATCTCGACCGAGCGGCCGAGCTCCTCGACGACAGCGCCGAGCTTTGCCTGTTCGACGAAGGCGCGGGAGGTGAGCACAGTCCGGACTTCGGCCGCCTTGCAGGCCGAGAGTATGTTGGCGGCACCTGCGGTGAAGTTCATCATCGCCGGGACCTTGCCCGCCGACATGACGCCGAGCAGCGCGGCGCAGGCGCCGTTGGCGTTGGGCAGCATGATGCCCAGCGTCTGCTGGTCGGCATACATGTTCTGGAACTTCTCGCCGAGCACGGCAACGGCCGTCAAAAGCTTGCCGTAGCTAAGCGAACCGGTGACCGGATCCTCGACGGCGAGCTGCTTCATGCCGCGTTCGTTGGCTGTCTGGATGATCTTTTCCAGCACGGTCTTGTCGATGTCCTGGGTGCGGAAGACGAGATCCGACATCACCTGGTAGAGGGCAGACCCCGCTGCGGCGCGGCGCTTGCGGCCCTTCAGTTCCTGCGGCACTTCGAGCTTGACCGGTTCCAGAATGGTCACCTTGACCTTCGGGAACAGGCGGCGGCGCACATGCTGCGAGCTCAGCCGCGAGAAATAGGTCTTCTCCAGCCCGTCAATGCGCACCGGCACAACCATCGAGCCGGTCTTGTCGGCGACCATGGCGGCGCCGTCATAGACCTTCATCAGGCCGCCGGTGACGGTGATGCGGCCCTCCGGGAAGATGACCAGCGGGTCGCCGCCCTGCACGACCTTGATCAGCGTGCGGGTCGACATCGGCTTGGCCGGATTGAGCGGCAAAGCGCGGGCAAGTTTCATGAATGGCTTCATCCACCAGGCCTGGGCGATGAAGTAGTCGATGGCGAAGACCGGCTCCTCGTCGGTCAGCGTCAGCGCCAGCGGACCGTCGAGGAAGCTGACATGGTTGAGCGCCAGGATCGGCGCCTTGCCGGCCGCCTTGAGGTTGTCCATGCCCTCGACCTCCAGGCGCAGGAAGGCGCGGAACAGGATGGAGACGAAATCGCGGAAGGGATTGGTCGGCAGGAATTTCAACATCAGCCAGGCGGCAATCGCATTGGCTCCGGCGAGGCCGAACAGAATGCCACCGGTGGAGACTTTCGTCTGGATCAAGGCGACAATAATACCGCCGACAGTCATGAAACCGGCATTGACGATGCTGACGGCAGCAACGACACGGGCACGGCGCGCCTCGGGCGACCAGGCCTGCACCGCAGCGAAGGTCGGCACCACCAGGAAGGCTGCTGCAATGGCCATGCCGGCGAGGTCGATCGCGACTCGGATCGTGTTCGGGCCAGCGAAGAATGCGCCAAGGGTTGCTGCCTGGGGCGAAGGCTGCATGCTCCAGATCGTCCAGGCGAGATGCAGGCCGAACAGCGCCAGCAGCGCCGTGCCGACAGGTGCCGGCAACAGCACGATGCGTCCCTGCGACATCCAGGCGGCGATGGCCGAGCCGATGGCAATCGAGACGGCGAACACGGCGAGATAGACGGTGACCGCCATCTCGTTGCCGCCGAGCGAATCCTTGATCAGCGTCGGCAGGATGGATAGCACGATGGCGCCGATCAGCCAGAACCAGGAGGTCATCAGGCCGGCGCGCCAGATGCGCATGTCGGTGCGCAATTCCGAGACCTGGCGCCAGGTCGAGCGGAAGATGTTCTTGTCGATGACGAGGTCGGGCGCCGCCGAGCCGGTGGACGGAATGTAGCGGCTGACGAGCCAGCAGCCGACGGCCAAGGCCATCATGATCGGCCCGAACACCGTGACGCCGATGCCATCGGCGGAAACGATGCCGCCGGCAATGGTGCCGCCGAGGATTGCGGCAAACGTGGCGGACTCGATCCAGGCGTTGGCCTTGGGCAGTTCCTTACGCTCGAGGTGATCGGGCAGGATGCCGTATTTGATCGGCCCGAACAGGGCCGAGATGATGCCGAACATCAGCAGCGCCACCATCAGCACAGGAATGGACGACAGCGCGATGCCGACGACGGAGACACCCGCGGCGGCGATCTCAGCGAATTTCAGACGCTTGGCGATGAGGGCCTTGTCAAAGCGGTCGGCGATCTCGCCGCCAAGGGCAGACAAGAGCAGGAAGGGGGCCATGAACACAGCCCCTGCCAGGGTGACCAGGGACGCCGCCTGATCCGCCGCCAGCGTGAACAGAATAAGGAACACCAGCGTGTTCTTGAGGAAATTGTCGTTGAAGGCGGACAGGAACTGCGTCCAGAACAAAGGCGCAAAGCGCCGGGACGTCATCAGATGAGCTGTGGGACGATTGATCGGAGCGATTTCCATAGCGGCGGCTTCCATTGGGCAAGACCGTTGAAAATCCTGGCTGGATTGATCAGCGGTCTTGCGCGGTTTGATCCTTGTTTAGCGGGAACCCGATTACACTTCGTTACTGCGGCTGACTTCCATCAGCAACTTCTCGGTCTTGGCGTCTTCCAGCCGGTTGATGAAACGGCTTGCTTCTTCCGAGTCGCGCAGCGTCTTGGTGATGGTGATCGAGGTGTGCACGAGCATGATGGCGGCCATGGCGTAGAACCCCTTGGCGGCGAAGCTTGCCTCCATGAAGTAGATGCCGCCGGCCATCATCGCTGCGGCAACGACGAAACTGGCCATGGTGAAGGTCTTCCAGGCGCTTGAGTCCTTGGGTGAATAGGCGTTCGGGGTCATCGGTATGGTCCTTTCGTTTCAGGGTTAGGTTGGTTGGGCGTGGGTCTGTTTCAGGCTGGATACAATCAGGCCGACTTGGTCATGGTCTTCGTGAGCCTTTCGAGCACGGCGTCGGCGCTGCTTCTCAACGGCGCGCCACAGCCGGCGGCCGCAAGTTTTTCGCTGACCGCGGCCGGATCGCCCGATTGCTCCATCTCGGCCATGGCCGCCGCGGTGGCGTCGATCTGTTTTTGCCGTGTGCGCAGGCGCAGCAGCGTCTCCTCGGCGTCCTTGAGCGCCGACAGGCTGGAGCCGGGTGCGCTTTCGCGCAGGCGCTGGGTCGAGTCGACGGCGGCAACGATGCGCTGGCCGCGCTGCAATTCGCGCAGCCGCATTTCAGAGACCCGAATAATCCGCTTCAACCGCTCGATCTCGGTGCTGAAGCTCTTTTGCGCCTCGCTGGAGGCATCGCGTTCGGCTTCCAGCATGGCGATCGTTTCGGCGGCTTCGCGGGCCAGTTCATTCTGCCCCTGCTCGATCGCGGCGATCGTGCGCTTCTCCAGATCGTCGATGCGGACGACCAGCTTCTTGAACTGCGAGACTTCCTGTTCGTTCTGGGCGATGGCAATGGCGACCGCCCGGCGGGCAGCGGCGATGGCGTCGGCGCAATCACGGATCTGCTGGCGCAGGATCACCAGCGCGTTGCGGTCGACGACCGTCTCGGCCGCTTCGTAGCTTCGGCCGCGGACGAGGGCAAAAAACTGTTTCAACATTTCCGTTTCTCCTCTATGAACGTTGTTCACGAATGCAACGTAACACATCGTGAACGGCGTTCAATAGAAAAATGAACGATGTTCATAAATTTCGCGCAAGGAAGGTTAATGACGGCAAAACGGGACGCCAAACGCGAGGATCTGAGGGGCAGGCTGATCGAGGCCGCGCAGGCGCGCATTCAAGCCTCGGGGCTCGCCGGCCTGCGTGCACGCGACATCACGGCGGATGCCGGCTGCGCGCTCGGCGCGCTCTACACCGCCTTCGCCGATCTGGACGAGATCATCCTGCACGTCAATTCGATCACGCTGGCAAGGCTGGGTGCGGCCTTGCAGCAGGAGGCGATCGGCGCGGCCGAGCCAAGGGCCAAGCTGAAGGCGTTGGCCAAAGCCTATCTCGGCTTCGCGCGCGATAACCGCATGGCGTGGAAGGCGCTGTTCGAACACCGAATGGCGCCAGGCGTGGCGGTGCCCGAATGGCACCTGGCCGAACATGCGGTGCTGATCCAGCATCTGGTCGAGCCGCTTGCCCAACTGCTTCCCGCGCGGGACACGCCGGACCTGCTGGCCCGCGCCCGCACGCTGTTCTCCGCCGTGCATGGCATCGTCGCCATCTCGCTCGAAGACCGTTTCATCGGCCTGGCGCCAACCGATCTAGAAAGCGAGCTGCTGGGTTTCGTCGACACGATGGTGAGCGGGCTGGAGACGGAAAGAGAATGAGCTGCGGCGATCGCCTCTTTGCCTCGCCGATTTCTGCTCTTATGAAGATCGCGGCCAGAAATGCCCTGTTGATTCAGGTCGGCTGAAACAATTAGGGATTTTCCGTGACAATCGATCAGGAACGTCGGTTTCGGCCTGAAATACAGGGCTTGCGTGGACTGGCGGTCGCTCTGGTCGTCATCTATCACCTGTGGCCCAGTGTGCTTCCCGGCGGCTATGTCGGCGTCGATGTTTTTTTCGTCATTTCGGGCTATCTGATCACCGGCCTGCTAGCGCAGATGGGGCTGCGCGACGGCCGCGTCTCGCTGATAGAATTCTATTCGCGACGGGTCCGCAGGCTTCTGCCGGCTGCGATCCTGGTGCTTCTGGTGACGCTGCTCGGCACGCTGCTGTTCATTTCCAAGGCGCGCTGGGAGGAAACCGCCAAGCAGATCCTGGCCAGCGCGCTCTATGTCGAGAACTGGCGTCTGGCCCACGAGGCTGTCAGCTACCTCGACGCCGACAGCCTGCCGAGCCCGGTGCAGCATTACTGGTCGCTCTCCATCGAAGAGCAGTTCTACATAGTTTGGCCGGTGCTGATGATCGGCGTGATCTGGCTGGCGCGGCGATGGCAGCTCTCCTTGAGACGATGCCTGGCGACGACATTGTCGCTCGCTTTCGTGGCATCTCTGGTCGCCTCGGTTGTCCTGACGAAAACGGAACCCGCCCAAGCCTATTTCGTCAGTCATACACGCCTGTGGGAATTGGCGCTGGGCGGCCTGCTGGTGCTTGTCGAGCACCGGTTTCGATTGGCCACGGGTGCGAGGCGGCTGCTGGCGCTTGCCGGCATCGCCGGCATCCTCGCATCCGCTTTTCTGTTTTCCGCAGCGACGCCGTTCCCTGGCGTTAGTGCGTTGTTGCCAACCCTGGCCACCGTGCTCGTCATCCTGGCTGGCGAAGTCCAAGCCGGTCGATTTCGTGGGCCCGATTTGTGGCCGCTTCGCTTCATCGGCGATCGGTCATACTCGATCTATCTATGGCATTGGCCGCTGATCACATTCTTCCTGGGGCAGGGCTATTCGCTGACATTTGCCAGTGGTGTCGGCCTGATTGCGCTGACCCTGGTCCTGTCGGACCTGTCTTATCGCTATGTTGAACAACCCTATCGGCAAATCCGGGGTGGCGCGTGGTGGAAGCCGCTGGGATACGGCACCGTCGCGGTCCTGGCATGCGTGGCGGCATCCGAGGGGCTGCTGCATTTCGTGACGACGCAACGCACCGACATCACGCTGATCGGCACGGCTGCCTATCCCGGGCCAGCCGCCTTGCTGACCGGCGCCGCGGTTCCGGACGATGTGGACCTGCTGCCGCCGCTGGCCCGGCTAAGGCGGGACGTGTCGGGTTTGTTCTCGGCGGGATGTCAGCAGAATCTGAGAGGCGCCAAACCAGTGGGATGCGTGCTGGGCGACCCTGCCGGCACGAAAACCATCGTCCTCGTCGGAGATTCTCACGCTGCCCAGTGGGGTCCAGCCCTGAACAAGATCGCCAAGGACCGCAAATTCAAACTGGTGTCTTTCTCGAAATCCGCCTGCGCATTCGCGCGTGCGCCCACCATGTCGGACGGCAAGCCGTATCCATCTTGCTACGAGTGGCGAGAGAAAGTGCTGGCTGAGATCTTAAAACTCAAACCGTTCGCTGTTGTCACCAGCCAGTCCAATGCTGGGTCCGTTCCCGATGACCTGATGGTCGAGGGGCTGCGCGAGGTCTGGAGCAGACTGACGGAAGCGGGCTCCCAAATCATCGTCATCCGCAACACGCCCATGATGGGATTCGAGCCCGGCGATTGCCTGAGCGCGACGCCTGCAAAATGCTTCACCAAAAGAAGCGACGCCGAGGTCAGCAACGTATTGGCGCTTGCGGCGGAGGGTCAGAAAAACGTGCGCGTCGTCGATATGATCGATGCCTTGTGCGGGCCCGAACTATGCCCGGCGGTTGTCGGCAATATGATCGTCTGGCGCGACACTGGTCATTTGACGGCCACCTATTCGCTTGCGCTCGCGCCCTATCTCGCCCCCAGGCTCGGCCTTTGACGCAGGCGCAGAGTCCGGATCTCTTCGGGACGCGCGAGGAATGGGAAAAATTCCGCTGGTGGAGCTGAGGAGGATCGAACTCCTGACCTCGTCATTGCGAACGACGCGCTCTCCCAGCTGAGCTACAGCCCCGTCCAGCGGATGGCGCATTTATCGAAGGCTGCGCTTTCCTGTCAAGGCGCGGTTTTGCTGAAACCGCGTGTCGGCGGCCGTCGCCTGCCGGCATGCGGCACAAGGCGGGCCTTGCCGGTTCGGCGTTCAATGGCTACATGTCGCGCAATTCAACGGAGCCTCGAATGAACGCGCTTATCGATACGCTGATCTACGCGCTGAGCATTTATGGATGGATCGTCATCCTGTCGGCGATCTTTTCCTGGCTGTATGCCTTCAATGTCGTCAACACGCGCAACCAGTTTGTCGGCAGCGTCGGCAACATGCTGTACCGGCTGACTGAGCCGGTCTACCGGCCGATCCGCCGCTACATGCCCAATCTTGGCGGCGTCGACATTTCACCGATCGTCGCGCTGGTGATCCTGTTCTTCCTGGAACGGTTCCTCGACAGCACGGTCAGGTCGCTCTTCAATTAAACGTCCCAGGGCGAGCGACGCGCCGTTCCGTCTGCGTGACGACGGCATCGACCTGTTTGTCCGGCTGACGCCCAAGGCCGCGCTGGACAGGCTTGAAGGCGCGGAGATGGCGGCCGACGGGCGCTGCCATCTCAAAGCCCGGGTGCGCGCCGTGCCGGAGAACGGCGCGGCCAATCAAGCATTGCAAAGACTTGTCGCCAAGGCACTGGGCGTTCCTGCATCGGCGGTGTCGGTTGTTGCGGGCGATACATCACGGCTGAAGACGCTGCGTATCGAGGGTGAGCCGGCGGTTTTGGCGAGGGGCATTGAGGCGCTCAGCGGCTGATCGAAGATCCAGCGCTTGTGCGGCAAGGAGACCTGTCGGCGGGACAGCGCCCCCCTCTGTCCTGCCGGACATCTCCCCCACGCGGGGGGAGATCGGTAACTTCGCCAGCTAGCCTTAGTCGCCCAGCGGCAGCTTGGGATCGTCGACCTTCAGCGTGCTCACGCTTTGCTTGATGCGGCGCAGATTTTCCAGAACCCTGGGTCCGCGCGTCTCGGCGACCGAAGTGACGATCATGTCGACGATCGACAGCAGCGCATAGCGCGACGAGGTCGGCTTGTAGATGTTGCCGTCCTCCAGCGACTGGAACTGGATGACGGTGTTGGCGGCTTTGGCCAGCGCCGATTCCGGCGGGGTGATGGCGATTGTGGTGGCGCCATATTGCTGGGCGACCTGCACCGCGTCGATGACCGAGCGCGCATAGCCGGAGACGGAAAAGGCGATCAGCGTGGTCTCTGACGTGGCGACCGCGGCATACATGCGCTGCAACTGCCCATCGACCTGCGCCAGCACCGGCACGCCCAGCCGAAACAGCCGGTTCTGCATTTCCGTCGCCATCATCGAGGAAATGCCGCCGGAGCCGATGCACAGCACATTGCCCGAATTGACGATGCGCGCGGCGACGCCGACCAGCGTCTTCATGTCGAGGTTTTCGCTGGCGCGCTGGATGGCGGCGATTGCCGCCTCGGTGATGGCGGTTGCGATGCGCTGCTCGCGTGCGTCGCGGTTCAGCGGCTCGGGCGACAGATACTGGCCGCCGATGGCGATCGCCTGCGCCAGATAGAATTTGAAGTCGCGCAAGCCCTCGCAGCCGAGATTGCGGCAGAAGCGGGTGACCGTCGGTTCGCTGACGCCGACGCGCGCGGCAATTTCCGAGATCGCCGCCTTGGAGGCGAAATCGAGATCCGTCAGCACGAGGCCGGCCAGACGGCGGTCCGATTTGGTGCCGTCCTGCGACATCAGCTGCAGGCGCGTGATGATGTCGGCCGGCGTTTTCATTTCTGGGTTGTCGTCTTCATCTCAGGGTTTTCGTTTTCATAGCGCTGCCTTCATAGCGGCAGGCCCGTCGCCGTGTCGAACAGATGGATGTTTGCCGGCGCGACCGAGACCGGCAGCAATTCGCCCGGTTTGACCTGCACCCTGTCGCGGAACACGGCGCGCACGGTATCAGTGCCGATGGCGCCATAGACATGGGTTTCGGACCCGGTCGGCTCGACGACATCAACCTTGATCGCCATCGCGTCGGTAGCCTCGCCGATGACGAAATGTTCGGGCCGTATGCCGGCCTCGACCGTGCTGCCGGCCGGCACCGTCTTGCCGGCAAGCGCCAGACGTCCGCCGCCGGCCGATTCGAACCAGCTTTTCTGAGGCGTGGTCTTCAGCGCGCCGGACACGAAGCTCATCGACGGCGAGCCGATGAAGGAAGCCACGAATTTGTTGGCGGGACGGTCATAGAGCTCCAGCGGCGCGCCGACCTGCTGGATCTTGCCACGGTCCATCACCACGATGCGGTCGGCCATGGTCATCGCCTCGATCTGGTCGTGGGTGACATAGACGATGGTCGATTTCAGCCGCTGGTGCAGCGCCTTGATCTCGGTGCGCATCTGCACACGCAATTGCGCGTCGAGATTGCTGAGCGGCTCGTCGAACAGGAACACCGAGGGTTCGCGCACGATGGCGCGGCCCATGGCGACGCGCTGACGCTGGCCGCCCGACAGTTCCCGGGGATAGCGGTCGAGATAGGAGAACAGGTTGAGGACGCCCGACGCCTTTTTCACCTTGTCGTCGATGGCGGTGCGGCTCTCGCCGCGAATCTTCGGGCCGAAGCCGATGTTGTCGGCCGCTTTCAGGTGCGGAAACAGCGCATAGGATTGGAAGACCATCGCGATGTTGCGCTGCTGCGGCGGCAAATCGTTGGCGCGCACGCCGCCGATCAGCAGATCGCCCGAGGTGATCGGCTCCAGCCCGGCCAGCATGCGCAGCAAGGTCGACTTGCCGCAGCCGGACGGGCCGACCAGCACGACGAACTCGCCGCTTTTGATGTCGAGGCTGATATTCTCGAGGATCTTGTGGCGTCCGAAGGATTTCGACAGGTCGCGGAACTCGACGTCGGTCATGATCAGGCTCCCAATATATCGTCGATGAAGGGCAAGAAGCCGGCGGTCAGTCCGGCGTCGACCGGCACCACCGCGCCGGTTATCCCCGATGCGCGTTCCGAGGCAAGAAAGGCCACCGCTTCGGCCACTTCCGTGGCGTCGACGATGCGGCCGAGCGGGTAGAGCCGCTGTAGCTTGCCCAGAATATCAGGGTTCTTGGCCAGGCGATGGTCCCACGCGGCGGTGCGGATCGAACCGGGGCACACGACATTGGCGCGCAGCCCGTTGCGGCCAAGTTCCACCGCGACCGATTTGGCATAAGCGTTGATGCCGGCCTTGGCCGCGGCATAGGCCGGATTGCCGAAATGCGCGATGGCGTTGACCGAGGAGATGAAGACAATACTACCGGAACCTCGCGCGGCCATCGCCTTGATCAGCGGATCGGCGAACAGCATCACCCCGGTCAGATTGAGGTCGAGCTCATGCTCGATCTTGTCGGGGGTCAGCGCTGCAAGCGTCTCGGCACGCGTCCAGCCGGCATTGTTGATCAGGATGTCGGGAACGCCGTCTTTCTCGACGATCGCCGGTATCGCGGCCTCGATGGAGGTCCGGTCAAGGAGGTCGAAGACGTGGCGCGACGCCAGGTGCGGACTGCGCAACGCTTCTTCCGACTGGTCGCAGCCGACGACGCGCGCGCCGCGTTCGGCCAGCAGCGCCACGATGGCCGAGCCGAGGCCGCCGCCGGCGCCAGTCACCAGCACAGTCTTGCCCGAAAATTCGGCCTTTGAAACCACCCTGCGCGTCTCCCTGGGATCTACGATAGTCGGAAAACGCTATTTTAAGAAATGTAATTAAGCAACAGGATAATCCGCTTGCACAGCGCGAAATGATGGATAATGTAGGAAAGTCACATAAAGCCGAGGCCGCCTGAAAGCCGCAAGAGCGCAGGCGCCAATCAAATGGGAGAGATCGTATGACGCTTGCAAAATGGACCATAGGCCTGATGGCCGGAATGAGCATGCTGGCGCTGACGGCACAGGCAGATGCCGGCGAAGTGCGCGTCACCGTCGCCGAATACAGCGCCAAGACCGGGCCGTATTTCGAGGCGGTGAAGAAGGAATTCGAGGCCACCAACCCAGGCATCACCGTCAAGTTCGAAGTGGTGCCGTGGGACGTGCTGCTGCAGAAGCTGACCACCGACATCACCGCCGGAACCAATGCGGATCTCTCGATCATCGGCACGCGCTGGCTGATCGATTTCGTCCAACAGGATGTCGCCGAGCCGCTCGACGGCTACATCAAGCCTGACTTCAAGGACCGTTTCATCGACACTTTCCTGTCGCCCTCGATCATGGACGGCAAGACCTACGGCCTGCCGATCGCCGCTTCGGCGCGTGCCATGTATTACAACAAGGAATTGTTCGAGAAGGCCGGTATCGCCAAGCCGCCGGCAACCTGGACCGAGCTGCAGGAAGACGCGCGCAAGATCAAGGCGCTGGGCTCTGGCACATTCGGCTTCGGCCTGCAGGGCAAGGAGATCGAGACCGACGTCTATTACTACTATGCGATGTGGTCGCAAGGCACCGAGATCCTCAACAAGGACGGCACGTCGGGCCTCGGCACACCAGGCGCGCTCGAAGCCGCCAAGCTCTACAAGTCGATGATCGATGAGGGCCTGACCGAGCCGGGCGTCACCTCCAACAACCGCGAGGACGTGCAGAACCTGTTCAAGCAGGGCAAGGTCGGCATGATGATCACCGCACCCTTCCTGTCCAACCAGATCAAGGACGAGGCGCCGAACCTGAAATATGGCGTGGCGGCCATCCCGGCAGGCCCAACCGGCGCGCGCGGAACTTATGGCGTCACCGATTCCATCATCATGTTCAAAAACTCCAAGAACAAGGATGAGGCCTGGAAGCTGCTCGACTTCCTGTTCACCACCGAACAGCGCGCCAAGTTCACGCAAGGCGAAGGCTTCCTGCCGGTGAACAAGGAAGAGGCCAAGATGGACTATTACGTCAACAATGCCGATCTGGCCGCGTTCACGGCCCTTTTGCCCGACGCCCGCTTTGCGCCCGTCATCCCTGGCTGGGAAGAAGTCGCCCAGATCACGTCGGATGCCATGCAGAAGATCTATCTTGGCGGCGACCCCGAGGCGGGCCTGAAGGAAGCGGCCGATAAGGCCAACGCGGTGCTGAAGAAATAGGGCGTATCTCCCTGCGCCCGGCGCGCCCCCAGAGATCGGGGCGCGCCACCCTTTCCTCTCCCTCGGGCGGGGGG